>CAZYYV010000020.1:0-31935 GCA_964651295.1 uncultured Bacteroides sp. | reverse complement strand
CGGCGTACCGCGTTCCGTATTTCGAGAAGATAAAGCAAGAAGTACTCGAATACATTGACGTAGTATACCTCGCCCCCGCAGAAGAAGAGGAAGAATCCCCGCCTCCAAATAAACTCTTAAACCCTAAACTTCTAAACGAGAACGGCGGAGCCGTACTCCCCCAAGCGGCAGCTGCCCCCGCGGTTAAAAGCCAAATCGGCAGCAAGAGTACATTGACATTTTGGAAAAATTGGGATAGCGAAATCCGCCAGACACGTCAGACTTGTCTAAAAAGCGCGATTAAGGTGTCATCCGCAATACACTAAACCGGGTCGACATCGTAGTAGACCGATAATCCACGCATTAGTGGCGATGCCGTAAGTTCGATATATTTTTGTCGCAATGTAGCTTTGATATTAGCCATCGACAAATTATATTCTACCTTCAACATAATTTTACGAATATACATCGAGCTAACTCGCGCTACCGCAGGTTCTTGTGGAGGAGATACTCGAGTACCCATCGTTTCTCTAAGTAATGACGAAAAACGCGATGCACACTCGATAACAGTATTAAGATCTCGATGTTTGAGGTAGATATTGATGATGCGCGAAAAAGGCGGGAAATTAAACGCTTGACGTTCTTGCAATTCGCGTTCATAAAAACCTTGATAGTCGTGGCGCTGCGCATAATCAAGAATAGGATGCGACGGATTATGTGTTTGTATCACTACCCTACCCTTGCCGTCGCGACGTCCGGCTCGACCTGACACCTGCTCAATCATATTAAATGCTCGTTCCGCTGCTCGAAAATCGGGAAAATTTATAAGACTATCGGCATTGAGAACGCCAACAAGATCGACATCGCCGAAATCAAGGCCCTTTGTTACCATCTGTGTGCCAACTAGTATATCGGCTTTATGCGCTGAAAAATCGTCAATTATGCGACTATAACCTTCTTTATTGCGTGTCGTATCGAGGTCCATTCGCAAAATACGTCGATCTCGGAAATTCTGATTTATCTCATCTTCAAGACGTTCTGTGCCATATCCGACAATCTCTATTGCAGGCTCGCGACACTCGGGACATACAGTCGGTACTCCATATTCAGCTCCACAATAATGGCACACAAGGCGATTAGTTCGTTTGTGATATGTAAGCGAAACATCACAGAAATCACACTTGGGAGTATATGCACACATCGTACAACGTGCTATTGGTGCATATCCACGTCGATTATGGAAGAAAATTACTTGACGTCTACGATTCAATACATCAAGCGTTGCATCAAGTAATTTATGAGAGAAATAACCGGATATTGCTTTCCTTCCTCGCTCTGCCTTCATATCTACAATGTCAATTATTGGCAACGAGGCTTCGCCATAACGCTCGGTTAGACTAACAAGTCCGAATTTTCCGCTTTGTGCCTTAAAATACGTTTCGACAGTCGGTGTTGCACTACCGAATACTGTCTTGGCACCATGCATCGATGCGAGAACTGTCGCAGCATCTCGTCCGTTATAACGCGGTGCCGGATCATACTGCTTGTAGCTTGATTCATGTTCTTCATCCACTATAACGATACCTAAACGCGAAAAGGGTAGAAAAACTGCTGAACGCGCTCCTATAACGACACATGGATCATCAGTCGACACCAATCGACGCCATCTATCGACTCGTTCGTTATCTGAAAATTTCGAATGATAAATGATTACTTTCGATCCAAATACATTCTGAAGTCGGCGAGTCAATTGCGTTGTTAGCGCAATTTCTGGAACTAAGAATAGTGCTTGACGCCCTTTTGCTAGTACGTAATCTATTAGATGAATATATACTTCGGTCTTGCCTGATCCGGTAACACCATGAAGTAGCACTACATCTTTTTCTCGAAACGAGCGATGGATCGCATCAAGTGCGGCATCTTGTGCCTTCGACAATATTGGAAGCGGGGTACTACACTCTCCATTATACGAAAATCGCGATACTTCTTTCTTATATATCTCGCACACTCCTTTATCGGCAAGTGCTTTTACTATCGTACGCGAAACGTCGGCACGCTCCAATAGCACTTCGATAGGAACTTCCGCCAAGGGGGTATCTGCTTTATAAAATCCTGAAAGAGCTATTAGTGCCATCAACGCCTCCTCTTGTTTTGGCGAACGCTTTAGCGATGCAAACGCCACATCAAGGGCTACTTGGTCGCCACGACTAAGCAACGGACGCACATATTCGCGCTTTACAGCTCGATAGCGCTCTACCAACTTCTCTGATATAATAAGAAGTCCTCGATCTACCAATCGAGTAACAACAGAACTCTTAACTCCCGTCTTTGTAGCGATAGTAGATGCATCTACGCCCTTTTCACGAGTAACAAAGTCAAGTACTCGTTGCTCGTCGGCGTCGCACAACGCAAATTCCTCCGGTTCTACTTCGGGGGCGATATCAATCCGAGTTTCACTCTCAATTTTCAACCCCGATGGAATAGCTGCTTTATATACCTCTCCTAGACTACATAGATAGTACTCGGCAAGCCACTGCCAAAAGCGTATTTGCGATGGGCGCACAATCGGCGATTTATCAGGCACCGACAGAATCTCTTTAAGCTGCATAGTGTCTGGCGGAGCTACCGGAGAGATACTCTCTACAATCGCTGTATAGAAGTGCTTTTTCCCAAAAGGAACAATCACCCTATATCCTACTGCCACATCAATACCTTCTGGCACGATATAGGTAAACGTACCTTGAACTGGAAGTGGAAGTATAACCTGGGCGTATCGCATCGGGGAGGAGTATTAGGTTAATTCGGCTTATGTCGTTTCGACTATATAAAAGAAAAACGGCAGCCCTTGAAGGACTGCCGGTGGGGTGCCCAGTGGGATTCGAACCCACGACCTTCGGAACCACAATCCGACGCTCTAACCAACTGAACTATGGGCACCATTTCTAAAGGCACTGCAAAGGTACGCACTTTTTCTGAATCTGCAAGCGTTTTGACAATTTTTTTTCATAAAAAGTGCATTTTTTTTGAAAAGCATGCCGTTTTCTCTCTTTTAACGCCAATAATCTCCCACATAAAGGAGCGCATTAATCAAAAAAAGCCGGAGCAAGAATTTCTCACTCCGGCAAAACTAACCTTTATAAGCTATTATTATTTGATGAACTGTTTGCTTACTTTGGTACCCTGTTTAACGATATAGAGACCGTTTTCGGGATTAGCTACGCGAACGCCATTGAGGTTATAGTATTCAACGGGAGCATTTGCGTCTTCTGCGTCAACAACAACATTGTTAACACCGGATTCTGCGGGTACCCACTGTTCGATACGGATGTCGGCGGTAGGCTGCCAGTACTGCTGTTCTAATTTTGAAGCACCACCACGAAGGTCTTTACGAACGCCGAAAGTGAGTTTACCGGCTTCTTTGAGTTCGTATTCTACAACGTTTTCGTAGATTTCGGGAGCGTTAACGAATACGTAAGCTGATTCACGGTTGCTACCAGATTCCCACCAGCAGTGGTTACCGTCTGCATCAAGCATGTCTTTGCTTTCATTCTGAGGATAACGGCCACCGAGGATTTCAAGCGGGTCTACATCGAAGATACATTTGATAGCAGTCTGAGCGGTCTTACCTTTAAGGTTGTTAGACCAATCATTGATTAGATCATCATTGAGGTAACCGACTTCGTGTTCACCTTCATTGATGTAAATGTAAGCGTACTCAGAAGGGTGTTCCTGACCTGCTTGATGGAGATCCCAACCAGTTGTTCCTTGTATAAGTTCCCAACCGTCTTTCATTGTAACGTATTCACCGGAAACAGCGCCAAGGCTCGGACGGTACTGTATAAATGCATTTACACGGAGACGATACTTGCCGGCAGGAAGTTCGAGAGTCTGAGAGTTGTTATAGGGGCTTGCATTTGTTTTGCTGAATACAGCACCAAATTTATTCCAATCGAAGAATTTTTCTTCGTTTCTAATAGTAACCATATCCCAACCGTCTTTTGTAAGACCTTCAACAAAGTCTCCATTTACGAGAGCAACGTCGCCTTCAGGACCAACGAGTTTGAAGTTGTCGAAACAGAGCCATTCATCGAGAGTGTTGAGGCTACCTGTATTGCGGATACCAATAACGAGGTCGCCACCGGGGTGATTTGCAGTAACGCTGCTCACATATTTGCCGGCTTCGAAAGCCTCTTTTGCTTCTACAGTATTATTAGGTACAAGTCCCCAAACATATCCTTCTTCAGTGATAAGTTCTGATTTTTCTGCTCCGTCAAAGAGTGATTTTACTTCTTGTTTGCTATCACCGACGAAAATGTGTGCATTGAGGCTTTCTTTGCCATCAAAATAGAGAGCAGCAGCGTCAGGTGAATTGGTGCTACGATAGAACGCATTAGCGGTAAGGGTATATTCACCGGCGGGTGCGTCGGGAATTACTTGATATGCAAGACCTGCTGAATAGTAGATTTCTGCTACTCCATCGGCGGTACCGGTGATATTGCCGCTCCAACCGGGAACAGCCGACATACCTGCGGGGGCTTTGTGGTTGATGTTACGCCATGCGCCGTCTTCAGCGCTTACGCTACCTGCCATAAGAGCTGCAGCAAGGAGCATAAAGTAAGTTTTTCTCATAATAGATTTAGTTTAATTGGTAATTAGTTGTTTTGGTTTGGTTTGCAAAAATGCCAATAATTTTGGTTTTGAAGTATGGGCATTATAGAACACCCATACTTTTATGAGAATTTACTTTGTATAACCTTCGTTTTGAGTCCAGTTGGTATTGGTATTCATAGTACCGGTTGATAGTGGAAGAAGTCGACGCCAAGTGTCGGTTTTAGCTGCCGGATTAGCTATGTTCTTCCATCCCCAATCGTCTTCGAACTGTCCAAAACGGATAAGGTCGTTACGACGCCACATTTCCATAATCAACTCGCGTCCACGTTCGTCTAGAACGTCTTGAAGAGTCGGAGTACCTGTTACGTGGGGAGCCGACGCACAGTCGCGAATAACATTGATAAGCGAAGCGGGAGTATCGCCATTAGTAGCAGTAGCACCGCGGAGGATACATTCTGCTTTTGTGAGGTAAATATCAGCAAGGCGGAAGACGGGGAAGTCATTGCTCTGAAGACCTGCCTTATCCCAACGGCCTGTCATATAGTCGATTTCTTTCGGGGGATATTTGAAGAGACGCGCACCTTGCATACAGCATTTATGGTTTGTCTCTGGGCCAACGTCAAATGTCATAACATCGTCCCACTCAATATCTTTGCTATAGTTGAGCTGTCCCCACTCGTAGCGGTGTCCTGCATCGCGATATACCATAACTGGCACATCAGTTTTATTGTAGTTTTCGTCGTATGTAGTCATAGGGCCAACACCTATCATATCATTACGTTCGTCGCCCTCGAGACAGAAACGGTCGACAGCTTCGGGAGTCATTACGAAGATTCCTGCAGGTTTTTCACCGGGCATCCAAGTGAATGTACCTGGAGCGCAAAGACCGAGATTGCGATAATCCCAGAAACGGTTGGGCTGCCATCCGCCCCAATATCCGTTGCCATAAACTTCGGGATCGAAAGGAACTGCGTAGATAAAGTCTTTAATATGCACACCATTGTCGGGGAAGAATTTACGACGATAGCCCTTGCCGACTTCGAATACACCTGAATTGATGAGTTGGTCACACCAATATACGCAATCGTTGAGTTTCTCGTTAGGAGTATCGTTATTAACGGTGCGATAGTCGTGAGTATAAACACCCCAGTTGAGATAGAGTTTAACGAGTAGCGCTTCTGCCATCCACTTATTCGGAGTGCCGTAAGTTGCTTCATCGTTTGCTTCGGTGAGATCAGGGATAATCTCGAGAAGTTCGCTCTCGATAAATTTAGCAACTTCAGCTCGCGGTGAACGATTGAGGATTTCGCCTTCTGCTAGCTTATGATCCATCAACGGAGTATCGCCATAAAGGTCCATGAAGAGGAACATATAGAATGCTCGAATAGCACGAAGAGGTGCCACTACGGGATCCTTAAAGTTTTCTCCGCCATAACGCTGAATGACATCGTTAGTTACTGTAATACCAGATAAAAGTTCGCCTTCTTGACCGCCCGAGAAGTGGTCGGGGTGCATATCGTGGATACCACAATAGAAGTAGCGACCATTATCGAAGTATGCGCCGTTGAAGTTGATACCCATAGCTTCGTCGCCCATCATAAAGATGGTTTCCCAAAAGTTACGTCCAAGCCAAGCTTCGTTACGAATATAGTAGTAACATTTATTAAACTCTGCCGAAGTTGCAATCGGGTTATTTGGGAATGTGGTATATTTTTTCGTAACTGGTGTATCGAGGTCGGTACATGAAGCAGCGCCTGCGATAACAGCTGAAAGCGTTAATAGCTTAATATATTTGTTCATGGTCTTTCTCGATTTAGAAGTTGATAGTAGTTCCTACGAGGATTTGGCGAGAGCGTGGATAGTGGTCGGTGCGAGTATCGCAACCGGGTTCTAGACCGCCAAGGTTGATTTCGGGGTCTCGACCGCTGTAGCCGGTGATTGTAAAGATATTGTTCGCCGACACATAAACTCGAATGTTGTTGAGCCAACCGTCGAAGCAATCGCGGAATGTATAGCCGAGAGTAGCCGTCGAGAGTTTAAAGTACGAGCCGTCTTCAATCCATCGGTCGGATGGAACCGATGAATATTTATCGCCCACTTTCTGATAGTTTGGAGCATCGGCAAGGATATTCTTACCTGCAGCTACGTCGCCAAGATAACCGAAAGCAGCCTTGGGTTCGTTGAAAATCTTCTGACCAAATACGCCGGTAAAGAAGAGATTGAGGTCCCAGTTGCGGAATGTGAAACGGTTATCCCAACCCATTGTGAGCTTAGGCTGAGCGCAACCAACGATTACACGGTCTTTTTCTTCGGGTGTTTCTGTGGTTACAAAGTTGCCGTTTTCATCGCGAAGACGTTCACCCGTGATTTGGTCGTCGGTCTTGTCGTAAACGTAGAAGCATGAATTACCGTTTTCGTTATATCCCGCCCATTCCCAGGTATAGAAGGTGCCGATAGGCTGACCTTCTATGATTCGCTGGATATAGGCTAGCGACATACCGGGAAGGTTGGGATTGTAACGGTTAATAATACCTGCATTAAAGCCCGCTGTGGGGTTTGATACACTTACGACTTTGTTTTGGTTATGTGAGAGGTTAAGTGAAGTATTCCAAGTAAAGTTGCGAGTCTGGACGGGTGTTGCATTGATAGTAAGTTCGACACCACGGTTCTGCATCTTACCTACATTTGCGGTAATCCAGCTCACAGGGTATTGAGCAGTTGATACGGGATAATCCCAAATCATATCTTTGGTCGACTTGTTATAGTATTCGATGGTACCATTGAGGCGGCCATTGAAGAATGCGAAGTCAAGACCGATATTAAGCATCGTTGTTGTTTCCCACTTAAGGTCGGGATTTGCATTACGAGCTGCAGATAGCTGCTTGTAGCTTTCTACTTTGCCATCTTCGCCAATATAGTCGAAGCGACCAGCTACGTCGTAGAAGAATCGAGATGTATAGATATCGAAGCCGGATGCATTACCGCTCTGACCCCAACCTGCACGAAGTTTAAGATCATTGAAGATACCGGTATCGCGGAGGAAATTTTCTTCTGAAAGACGCCATGCCACTGATGCTGAAGGGAAGGTAGCCCACTTGTTGTTTGCGCCGAAATTCGATGAACCATCGCGACGTACGGCTGCCTGCAACATATAGCGAGAATCGAACGAGTAGTTGCCACGAGCATAGAACGAAATCATACGGCTCACATCAGGACCATAACCATTAGCAGGGTCTACATCCCACTTATTGGCAGCACCCATATTGTTCCACCACAAGCTGTCATCATAGAAGTCGTATGCACGGGCCTCAACGCCTTCTCCAATTGCATTTTCTTCCCATGAGTAACCGGCCATAAGAGCCATTTTGTGCTTATCACCAAAAGTCTTATCGTAGTTACCATAGATTTCCATCAACTTTTTGACATCACTGGTTGATTTGCGGCTTGTTTCGCCATTACGAGCCGAATGTGTCTGCGAGTTGTGGCTATAATAGTCTTTATAAGCGTAGCTCTGAGTCTGGTACGAGAAGTTTGCATTAAGCAAAAGACCTTCGATGATTTTGAGCGAAGCTTTGCCGGTTGTCTGCAAACGCTTGAAAGTAGCCATACTTTGGTCTTCGTAGATAAGCGAGAGAGGATTGTAGCTCTGAGAAACGAGGTTGGTATTATCCGACCAATCGCCAGTTTCATCGCGAACGGGCATTGTAGGATTGTAGTAGTACATTGCGTTATATACCGAGTTACCTCGACCACCTCGTGCAACGCCCCATTCATTACGGATATTGCCGTTAACGCCTACTCCGATGGTGAGTCGGTCTTTGAGCGTTTTAGCTTCTACATAGCCGCGGGCGGTAAATAGGTCATTTCCCACACCTCGGATGATACCATCGCGCTCGATATAATTCACCGACGCGTTATAGTTCATATTCTTATTACCACCACTGATTGACAGATTATGATTATGAGCAAAGCCTGTACGTTGAACTTGATCTGCCCAATTAGTATCAGCGCCGCCATCACCATTAATTGTTACGCCCATCTCTTCGGCCAATGCACGAAGCTCGGCTGCGCTCATCATCTTGTGGTCGTTGGCAATTTTCTCCCAAGACACATAACCTGAATATGTTACTTTTGCAGGACCTTCAACTCCTTTCTTAGTAGTGATGATGATTACACCATTTGCTGCTTTAGAGCCATAAATAGCTGTAGCAGATGCATCTCGAAGCACATCGATACTTTCAATATCATCAGGGGCTACGAGGTTGAGATCGATTCCGGGAATACCATCGACTACATAAAGAGGACTTGTCGAACCATTAAGTGTCGAAGCGCCTCGGAGTGTCATGGAGTTGACTCCTCCATTGGGGTCTGAATTCTGAACGACAACGAGACCGGGCACCTTACCCTGAAGGAGCTGACCGGGATCGGTATAAGCACCTATGTTAAGGTCTTCGGATGTTACGGTAGTAATCGAACCGGTAACGTCTTTTCGCTTCATTGTACCATAGCCGACTACAACTACAGCATCAAGGAGTTCGTTATCCGGTTTTAATGTAATTTCCATTTCTGCTTTGTCGGCTTTTACCTTCAAGGTTTCATAGCCTACATACGAAACGATAAGATTCTTTCCAAGAGCATCTGCGATTGTAAAACGGCCATCGACATCGGTAGGCACGCCCGACTGCTTGCCATCAATACGCACCGAAGCTCCGATAAGCGGTTCGCCAAGCTCATCGAGCACAACACCACGAACCTGCTGCGCCGAAAGGGCGTTGAAACAGCAAGCGACTACTAGACTTATAAAAAGTGCAACAGTCTTTTTTAGCCATGAAATATGCAGAATCGAACTCTGCCGCATACTAGTTACCATAGCTTGTGATTTAAGGTTCTAACAAGTTTTTTGTAAAGGTATATTTTTAGTTTTTCTTTGGATGTCGCAAATTTACGTAGTTTTTAGTGTAAAAACAACACCCATTACTCAATTTTTACCTTATTTAACCATATTACAACCACTTTCCAATAAATTTAACTGTAATTATCTTTGCTATCTGCAATATTTTTCAATCAGTCGGAAGTCGGCCTATTATCTACAATGTGCAAAATCTGTGATTTTGCTCAATTTTACCTAAATCTCGACCTTTTTCACTTCCATTGCATGTCATAAATTTGCACGATAAAAATTAAGAACTTACATCAATTATAAAAAAATAAAATTAGGCCGTCTTTTTCTACTTTTGATGCTAACGATGTTTACAACTATCTATGCAAATCCTACATGTGCACGATGAGTTTGGATGAGTTGTTTAAGTTAGCGATGCTGCAATCGAAGAACTTCGAATCCGTATGGAGCAAGCCGAACGAGATTATCGTCGCTATGAGCAATTACTTCAGCAAAAAGCCGTTACACTCCAACAGTATGAAAATACCAAAGTTAACTACGAAGCAATGAAAGCTAAATACGATATGCTTGTACGCCAAAAAGAGAGGGGCCAATATCGTTAAACCGAACAAACTCAACGTTTGGAACAACGTAAAGCCGAGCTTGAAGCTGCTGCGGCTGCAAACGATTTGGCAAAGCTAAACCTATCATATACTATCATCACTGCTCCGTGCGATGGTATTGCTTCGCGAAAAAGCATTCAAATCGGACAGTTGATTCAACCCGGACAAAACTTACTTTCTCTCGTCGAGAGCGATCGTGTATGGGTTATTGCCAACTACAAAGAAACTCAAACTGCAAATATCGCTGAAGGTATGGAGGTAAAAGTTATGGTCGATGCCGTCCCTGATGTGGTGTATAAAGGCACTGTTACAACTATTGCAAACGCTACCGGTTCGCAGTGCTCAGTAGTTCCTGTCGATAATGCTACCGGCAACTTTATAAAGGTCGAACAGCGTATCCCTGTGCGCATCGATTTCACCGACAAAAACACCATACAAGAGTTGAAGCGTCTCCGCTCTGGTATGAATGTGGTTACCTATGTGGTTTAGAGGTGTTGGTACGGCTATATTGTATGTTGTACTTGCTTATACGCTCGGTAAGAATAATACCAAGCCTATGGAGAATGGTTAAATACGACAAACGACACTAAACTAAATATGGCAGCTCAAAACGAACTGCCATATTTTATTATAGAACTTAAATTCTCAGCTTACTCTGCTTTCTTGGCAAGCGCAAGATCGATTGCTTTTGAAAGTTGGTCGGGACACGATGTACCACGTGTGCGACATGGTGTACCACGAAGCATATCGGCTACGGCACGAGCATCACAACCTTCTGCAAGTTTGCTTACACCGGCTGTATTACCGGGGCAGCCTCCAAGAAAGTTGACGTTATGAAGTTTGCCTTCATCGTCAATGTCGAATGTAATGCCAACAGAGCACGTGCCTTGTGTTTTATATTCGAATGTCATAATTATATCGGATTATAAGAAGTTTTCGCGATGAGCTTTTACCGGCGCTCCCATAAATACTGCTGCCAAAGATGCAAATTTATCGGCTTCTTCTGTAGTTATGTACTCCACTGCGCCACCACGAGTGATACGAGAGTCCATCTCAGGGTGTCGATGCAGATAGTCCAACAACGACTCCGCAACAATATCGCCTTGCGTTAGCACTTGCACATGTGCCGGTATATATTGCTTTATCTTATTAATTAGCAACGGATAGTGTGTACATCCCAAAATGAGCGTATCAATGTCGGGATCTTGACTGAGTATCGATTGCAAATCGCGTTGGATAAAGTAGTCAGCTCCGGGGCCATCGGCTTCAAGATTCTCTACCAATGGCACCCACATAGGGCAGGCATGGGAGTAAAAGCGAATTGACGGATGCAACTTTGCCAATTCGATGTCGTATGAATGTGATGCCACTGTGCCGCGTGTACCGACAAGACCGACCGCCCCGGTCTGCGTTATCGAGCCAACGGCTTCTGCCGTTGGACGAATGACTCCTAGTACACGACGCTCGGGGGCGAGCAAGGGCAAATCGCGTTGCTGAATCGAGCGGAGAGCCTTTGCCGATGCTGTATTGCAAGCCAATATCACAAGCTGGCAACCACGCGCAAAGAGATAGCGCACCGCATCAAGTGTGAAATGATAAACGAGGTCGAACGAACGATTGCCATACGGCGCTCGCGCGTTATCACCAAAATAAATGAAATCGGCCTCCGGCAACACTCGTCGCAACGAACGTAACACCGTAAGGCCGCCGTAGCCCGAGTCGAACACCCCGATAGGACCGGGGTGTCCGGCTGTAGCTGCTATGATTTCATCGTACGTTTTATCAGAGTTTCGCACGGATTGCTTCGGTTTCTTTTTCGTAGCCGGGCTTTTCGAGGAGCGCAAACATATTGCGTTTGTAAGCCTCTACACCGGGCTGGTTGAAGGGGTTAACGTCGAGGATATAACCACTTATACCGCAACCTGCTTCGAAGAAATAAATAAGTTCGCCAAGGCAGTAAGGCGACAATTCGGGGATAGTAATCTTAAGATTGGGCACACCTCCGTCGATGTGAGCGATACGAGTACCAAGCTCTGCCATCTTGTTTACTTCGTCAACACGCTTGCCGGCGATGTAGTTGAGTCCATCGAGGTTAGCTTCGTCGGTAGGAATACGAAGTTCACGTTCGGTCTTTTCTACAGAGAGAACAGTTTCAAAGATAGTGCGTTCGCCTTCCTGAATCCATTGACCCATCGAGTGGAGGTCGGTGGTATTGTCGACAGCTGCAGGGAAAATACCCTTACCGTCCTTGCCTTCGCTTTCACCGTAGAGCTGTTTCCACCATTCTGCGAAGAAGTGAAGTTTGGGGTTATAGTTAACGAGGATTTCGATTTTCTTACCTGCGTTGTAGAGAGCATTACGAGTCTGAGCGTATGTAAGGGCGGCAGTGCATTTACCTTCGAGAGTAGCATTTGCCATTGCTGTAGCGCCTTCCATAAGTGCGTGGATGTCGAAACCGGCAACTGCGATGGGAAGGAGACCTACGGGCGAAAGTACTGAGAAACGGCCGCCTACGTTGTCAGCAATAACGTATGTCTTATAGCCTTCAGTAGTAGCGAGCGAACGAAGTGCGCCACGCTTTTCGTCTGTGATAGCCACGATGCGCTTGTTAGCTTCTTCGCGACCGAGCTGCGATTCGAGACGTTCTTTAAGGATACGGAAAGCAATAGCAGGTTCGGTAGTAGTACCCGATTTCGAGATAACGATGATACCGAATTTCTTGCCATCAAGATAGTCAAGGAGTTCGGCGAGATAGTCTTCACCGATATTCTGACCGGCGAACACTACTTTAGTGTCGGCGGGCTGATAAGCAGCAAACGAATTGCTGAGCGCTTCGATTACGGCTTTAGCACCAAGATACGAACCACCGATACCGATAGCAACCACTACTTCGCAGAGGTCGCGAAGCTGGTCGGCGGTAGCTTTAATATCATCGAGAAGAGCGGCGGGAGTTTCTTGAGGAAGCTTCACCCAGCCAAGGAAATCATTACCTTCGCCGGTGCCGTCGATAAGTTTTGCCAGAGACTTTTTGCCCTCAGCTTCGAGAGCGTCAATGTTGGCCTGGCTCACTGCGCCAAGCACTCCTTTAGTTTCAACTTGAATCTTTTTCATCTTAGTATTGAAAATTTGCACAAAATTACTAATAAATGCCCGACTGTGCAAAATATGATAGTAATAAAACTCATTCAATAAAAGTTAAGCAGGCATGTAGAGTTCAACCATTGCGTCATACAATTATATTATTCAAAAATAATTTATTAACAAATTTTATCATTACATTTCTATTCCTTTTCATTACTTTTGTATAAAACTAAATTTACCGACACTTTTAAACTATGAAAATTCTAAGAATATTTTTATTTTTGCTTACGGTGTTATTAAGCGTAACCGCGAGAGCTGATAGTACTAAAAGAATAATTATCCTTAATGGTTATTTTTTCAATGAATTGCCGGCTCTTGTTAAAAGTCAAGCTACGCCGCAAGATATGAAAATGTTCTTTATAGAAACGCCTAATGAAACAAAGGCTCTTGGTGTGTACTCTCCCTCAATTGAACTTTCTGAGGAAACATTGAAATATTCAGTTCCTGTAGAAGATGTTGCAGAAGGAAATGAGCTTCTACGTAGATATAATGAACAAAAAAATGAGGAATGTATTAGATTCTCGGTAAGTGCATCAAAACCTCAAATTAAAGTAGGTGATACATTCCCTGGATTTACAGCAACAGATATAACAGGCAAGACTTGGACTAACGCGGATGTTAAAGGTAAGGTTATGGCACTGAATCTTTGGTTTACAGGTTGCGGTCCGTGCAGAAGAGAAATGCCCGAACTTTCCACTTGGAAAGATGAAATGCCGGATGTGATGTTTTTCTCATCTACATACGAGACTCCGGAAATTGCACGTCAGGTTCTTGATAAGATTAAATTCAACTGGATACATCTTGTAAATGATACACAATTTAAAAAGTGGATTGGTGAAAATGGTTATCCGTTGACTATTATTATTGATAAATCGGGAATAATAGCTGCTTTAGAATACGGCACATCTCCAGAACAAAGAGCGTCGTTGAAACGCAAAATTTCAGAACTTAGGTAGACGATTTTTAGTAGTTTTGCAGACTATTTAGGCTTCCACCATCCTCCTTGCTATATTTTAGTAAACTCTGTAATAGCAAAAATGCGTTATCTATTGAAACTCAATCGATAACGCATTTTATACATCTTTCTTATTTACTTATATCTTGCCCAACGCAGGATTTCCACAAATGTCGGTTTTTTGCCATACATAAAGATACCTACTCGATAGATTTTAGCACAGAGCCATATCAAGCCCAAGAAGCTGACATAGAGAAGTACAAGCGACAGAGCTATTTCCCAAAACGGAACGCCAAACGGCAGACGGCTCATCATTGCCATAGGAGAGGTAAAGGGGAATATCGAAATCCAAAAAGCAAGCGATGAACCCGGATTTTGAATCACCGACATTGATGCTACAATACCAATCACCACAGGCATTGTAGCTACGGTAGAAAGTTGCGACGCATCCTGAACGTTATCGACGGCAGAACCAATCGCAGCGTAAATTGCTGAGTAGAATAGATAGCCACCGATAAAGAAGAGTAGCATATAGACAAGGAGTGATGCGACATAACCGACATCGCTAAGCTGACTAATTGCGCCAATCAATTCGACATCGGCTTCGCTAGTTGACATCGAAGCCATCCACGGCATAATCCAAGCCGAACAAGCAGCAAGTATCACGGCCCATATAAGTATCTGTGTGATCGCGACCAATCCGATACCCATAATCTTGCCGAGCATTAACGACGAGGGGTTAACCGACGATACTACTATTTCGAGTACGCGATTGTTTTTCTCTTCGATAATACTATTCATCACCATGGTGCCATAGATAAGAATAAACATATACAACATCATATCCATTATCAAAGCTATGACATACGACAGAAGCGATGATGTACTCGTATCTTCATCTTGATCGATTCGGATAGTTGCATAGCTTACATCAACCTTTATTTCATCAAGAATCTGACGAAGGTTCGTGATATTATAAGCCTCTAAACGGACATCTTCAATAGCCGTTTCAAGCTGGTCGGTAATATATGCATCGGTTACAATCGACGGTGCTCCGCGAGTATAGAGCGATATTGCTCCGGCGGGTTTGTCGATTGCCTTTGCACCGATTACGAGTATCGCATCGAGCGACTCATCTGCACGAGCACTATCAACCGATTGGTCATAGGTTACAAACTTAATTTCGTCGTTGCCTTTGAGACGCTTTGCCACTACGCCGGTATCGTCAATTACTGCAATCTGCTTGTTTTCGGGTGTCGAAAAGACCATCATCAAGGTCGGTGCAGCCATTAGTGCCAACATCAAGATAGGCACCAACAGCGTGCTGACGATAAAACTTTTACGTTTTACTCGTTCGAGATACTCGCGAGCTATAATTATCTGTATAGGTTTCATAGTGTTATTTCAGATTGTGCGTTGGCGCCACGATTCGAGGCTTCGACCGCAGATACGAAAATATCGTCCATCGACGGTAAAAGTCGTCGGAAAGAGTTAATTGTTACCGTTTCATTGGCTGCAGCGATAAACAGTTTATGGGCATCTTCTCCTGCAAGACTTACAACTGCCGTAGCATTGCCTTCGTTGTCGATGCCACCAAGCTCAAAACTTGAGCATGCCGACGCCACAGCCGAACGAAGTGCATCCGGATTGCCGACGAACGCAAGCGAGAATCGATTATTAGAGAATCGTTCGCGCAATTCTTGAACTTTACCCGTGAGGATATTCTTCGACTGATTGATAAGAGAGATTTCATCGCACAACTCCTCCACACTACCCATATTGTGGGTCGAAAAAATTACGGTGGCACCTTCATCACGGAGCTTCAAAATCTCACGTTTGAGGATTCCGGCATTAATCGGGTCGAAACCCGAGAATGGTTCGTCGAATATCAACAATTTGGGGCGGTGAAGCACTGTAACGATAAATTGCACCTTCTGTGCCATACCTTTCGACAGTTCTTCCACCTTCTTATCCCACCACTCCGAAATCTCTAGCCGCTCGAACCACTGTCGCAATCCGGCTTCAGCATCGCGCTTCGACAATCCTTTTAGGCGAGCAAAGAATATAGCCTGGTCGCCCACTTTCATCTTTTTGTATAAGCCACGCTCTTCCGGAAGATAACCTATATTGTATACATCATCAGCCGTAAGAGTATGTCCGTCGAAAATCACTTCACCTCTATCAGGCGCAGTGATGTGGTTGATAATACGTATAAGTGTAGTCTTCCCGGCACCATTAGGACCTAGCAAACCATACACTTTACCACGCGGTACGGCTATCGAAACATCGTCGAGAGCACGATGACCGGTGTAGTCCTTGGTAATATGATTAGCTGTTAGTATATTATCCATTGTATTTAGATATTAATTTCAGTCTATTAGACGCGCAAATTTATGAATTATTACACCCCAAAAGAAAAACTATCACATTTTTCTTTTGTTATTTCTAAGGAGTCTTGCCAAAATGTCAGTCAATAACTGACACAAACCCATTTGGCAAGATATTTGCATTATTCTAGGCAGAAAACAATTTAAACTATACATAAGCAATGAAACTTAAACCACTTGCCGACCGCATCATCATCGCGCCCACGGCAGCAGAAGAAGTAACAGCCTCGGGTATCATCATCCCCGACTCAGCAAAAGAAAAACCTTTGCGCGGCACTGTCCTCGCTGTTGGTAATGGCACTAAAGACGAAGAAATGGTGCTTAAAGAAGGCGACAATGTGCTCTATGGCAAATATGCTGGCACTGAAATCGACCTCAACGGCGAAAAAGTGCTTATCATGCGTCAGAACGAAGTTCTCGCTGTTATCGAATAACCCTCTTCTAAACCTACAATCATGGCTAAAGATATCAAATTCAATATCGAAGCTCGCGACGAGCTCAAAAAAGGCGTTGACGCTCTTGCCGACGCTGTAAAAGTAACTCTCGGCCCTAAAGGTCGCAACGTTATCATCGGTCGTCAATTCGGCGCTCCCCATATTACAAAAGACGGTGTATCGGTTGCAAAAGAAGTTGAGCTCGATGAGCCGCTCCAGAATATGGGTGCTCAGCTCGTAAAAGAAGTTGCGTCGAAAACCGGCGACGATGCCGGCGACGGTACAACAACTGCCACCGTTCTCGCTCAGGCTATCATCGGTGTTGGTCTCAAGAACGTAACCGCAGGTGCTAACCCCATGGACCTCAAACGCGGTATCGACAAGGCTGTTGCTGCCGTTGTTGAAGGCATCCGCGAAATGTCGCAGGAAGTTGGCGACGACTTCAAGAAAATCGAAGACGTTGCTCGTGTTTCAGCTAACAACGACGAGACCATCGGCCGTCTCATTGCTGAAGCAATGGAAAAAGTTAAGAAAGAAGGCGTTATCACCGTCGACGAAGCGAAAGGCACCGAAACAACCATCGAAGTGGTTGAAGGTATGCAGTTCGACCGCGGCTACATCTCGCCCTACTTCGTTACCGACACCGAAAAGATGGAGTGTGTAATGGATAGCCCATTCATCTTACTCCACGACAAGAAAATTTCAAACCTCAAAGACATTCTCCCCATCCTCGAAGCAACAGCACAAAGCGGACGTCCCCTCCTCATCATCGCTGAAGATGTCGATCAGGACGCTCTCGCAGCACTCGTTGTTAACCGCCTTCGCGGCTCTCTCAAAATTTGCGCTGTCAAAGCTCCCGGCTTCGGCGACCGTCGCAAAGAGATGCTCGAAGACATCGCTATCCTCACCGGTGGTACCGTTATATCTGAAGAAAAAGGCATGCAGCTCGCAAATGCTACCATGCAAGAACTCGGTCATGCAAATACCGTTACCATCAACAAAGAGAACACCACTATCGTTAACCGCGATAGCAACAAAGAAACTATCGCAGCTCGTGTGGCTCAAATCAAAGCTCAGATTGCTCAGACCACAAGCGACTACGACCGCGAAAAACTTCAGGAACGACTCGCTAAACTCGCAGGCGGCGTAGCTGTACTCCACGTTGGTGCTCCATCTGAAGTTGAAATGAAAGAAAAGAAAGACCGCGTCGACGACGCCCTCAGCGCTACCCGTGCTGCAGTTGCCGAAGGTATCGTTCCCGGCGGTGGCGTCGCTTATATCCGTTGCCTCGATCGTCTCGTTGGTCTCAAAGGCGCTAACGACGACGAACAGACCGGTATCGCTATCGTTGAACGCGCTATCGAAGAGCCCCTTCGTCAGATTGCAGCTAACGCAGGCGTTGAAGGTGCTGTAGTCGTTCAGCGTGTTCGCGACGGCAAAGGCGATTTTGGCTACAACGCTCGCACTGACACATACGAGAACCTACTCGCAGCAGGCGTTATCGACCCCGCCAAAGTTACCCGCGTAGCTCTTGAAAACGCTGCTTCGATTGCTGGTATGTTCCTTACAACCGAATGTGTTATCGCTGAAAAGAAAGACAACACTCCCGCTGCTCCAGCTACTCCCGGAATGGGTGGTATGGGCGGCATGATGTAATCAACTTTCAGACCCAAAATATAAAAATCACGCGCTTCACCGAATCGCGTGATTTTTTATTGCCGTTCACGCTCGTTAAAAGAATGTTGATAAATTTTAGCACTCTTATTGCCCCTATTCAATATTTTCTGGCTAACTTTGGGCTCAATTTAAGCACTATACCATGTACAGAAAAGGCAAATTATACTTCCGCTATGGCACAATGGGCTCGGCCAAAACTGCCCTCCTCCTCACCACTGCGTACAACTTCGAAGAACGCCACATGGACTACATGTGCCTAAAGCCCGTTATTGACACACGCGAAAAGAAAAACGTAATCCGCTCACGAATCGGCATCGAGCGCGATTGTCGTTGGATATATAACGACACCAATCTTTATACACTCGCACGCGATATCTATCGTAACGACGGGCGTATAGTTGATTGGTACCTCATTGACGAAGCTCAATTCCTAACGGTCGAACAAGTCGACCAACTCTCGCGCGTCGTCGACGATTTTGGTAGTAACGTAATCTGCTATGGTCTTCGAACCGACTTCCAGACTCACCTCTTCGAAGGTTCGCGTCGCCTATTCGAAATCGCCGATACCATCGACGAGATAAAATCTACTTGCAACTGCGGTCATAAGACTATCGTCAATGCTCGCATCGACTCCGACGGCAACATCGTCCAAGAAGGAGCTCAAGTTGAAATCGGTGGAGACGATAGATACGTTGCAATATGCCGCAAATGCTGGCGAAACAAACACATCGAGCAAGCTCGTACTACTACAGACCATCTCGAACTTCAAGATATCGACTAACTATGATAATCTGTCAGATAAGCGATAGCGACCGATATACTTCGATCACACCCGCTCTTGCTGTTGCCATCAAATGGCTACAGCAACATGCCAATGATGAATTTGTCAAAGGCGAATACTCAATCGAATTCCCTAATGGTGAAATTAAAGTAAAATGCGAAGAACCGGCTCTACTTCCTCGTGAAAAAGCTCACCTTGAAGCACACCGCCGTTTCATCGACATACACGTACCGCTCAAAGGAACTGAAATCATCGGTTGTGCTCCTGTCGGCGCGCTCAAGCACCTTCGCACTCCTTACGACGAAACTACCGACATCGAATTCTATGGCGACGACGCACACTCGCTAATCCACCTTAAAGTCGGTCAGATGGCTATTTTCTTCCCCGAAGATGCGCACGCTCCAAACATCGGACTGGGAAACCACCGAAAACTCTGCATCAAAATACCCGTATAACTTATTTAAATACAATCTATAATAACACTCCTCAATGAATCGCAACAAACTAACTATCGCATTATTACTATTACTTGTAGCAGCAAGTACAGTATTTGCTACAGGTTATAGCTCTACATCAACATCGATTTTTGCCCCCGAAACAATAAACTACAAAGTAATGTTCAAGTGGGGACTTATCAACAAACAAGCCGGACACGCGACTCTAACACTCAATCATGGCTCTGATGGATACATAACTCAACTCACAGCGGCATCCGAACCTTGGGCTGACCGTATATATCGAGTTCGCGACACCCTTAATGGACGCATGACATACGCCGACTTCACCCCATATTTCTACGAAAAAATAGCACACGAAGGTGGTGAAAATAAACACGATATCGTTGCATACGACTACTCCACCCCGGGTGTTGTAAAAGCAAACTGCACTCGGCGTGTAATAAAAAAAGGAGAACTAAAAGTTGACGAAAAAAGACAACTAGAAGCCGAGTCTAAAGCCACCGATATGCTCTCGTCATTCTTCCTCATGCGAAGCCTGCCTTACGACGAATGGGAACCGGGACACATATATAATATCGACATTTTCTCCGGAAAACGTAAAGAGCTTCTCTCAATCAAATATCACGGACTCGTAAACCTCGATGTTGAAGGCACCAAACACGACACATACTACATTACATTCATATTCACTTCTAAAGGCGGCAAAAAAACTTCTGACGATATGGAAGCATGGATAGCTGCTGATGATACTAGACTACCTTGGAGACTTGAAGGACGACTCCCGGTAGGAAAAGTACACTGCATATACACCGGAAATGGCAACATCTACGACAAAAATTCAAAAAAATAATAGACACACCTTGGCGCTCTAAAAAAAATTACGTACCTTTGCAGTCGCTTAGCCAATCGGGGTGTAGCACAGTTGGCAGCGCGCCACGTTCGGGACGTGGAGGTCGGAAGTTCGAGTCTTCTCACCCCGACTGCAAAAAAAGAGAATCAGCATTAAAGCCGATTCTCTTTTTTATTTATATCGTAATTATAGTAAAATATAAGCTACAAAACGAGGCCGCTACACATTGTAATCCTATTATATAAAACGAAAATTTAGATACTCTACGGACAATCTAAATTTCTATGAGATTGTTGACACAAAACAAAATGTACATCTCTTCGGAAGAGATGTACATTTTTTGCAAAGTTACAAAAAATACTTGAATCAACACGTTCTGAGCAATATTTTTATTCTGTTCTCTATTAGATAACTTTCTTTATAAATGTTAAATGATAAAATTCTATATTTATAATAAGTTGTTTATCTAATAGTTATGCGCCGTGGCAATCTCTTCCGAAGAGAGTGCCATTTTTATACCATTTTCCAGTGAATGGGGACTATTTAAACTCACTAACCGATAACTGCTGTAAATTGGTTAAAATGCCAAAACAGGGGGTCGATTTGAATTGTCTGACATTTTACAAAAGATAAATTTTGAAAGTCGGATATCTTATTAATAAAGACTATCTTAACTCACATTCCTTGCTCGAATATTTTCGGGTAAAGATTGATAGCATCACCACCACCAGCGCCAAATCGTATCGCAAAGCTTTCGAAAGTCTACATTCTTTTGAACTCGCGCACGATAACTGCGATTGGAATGATGATGTCTGCATCGCCGACTGGTTTGTCGATATGTTTATGAAAGGCATTGGGTTCAAAACTAGTTGCCATTTTCTCGATCTTGCCAGCGGATTATATAAGCAAGTATTAAACGACGGTGTCGTTATCAGCGAGAACCCGTTTGCACGTTTTCGTCATAAAATCAAGCCTTTAGATGATAGTATTTGGCGAAAAGTAATCACTGAAGCCGATTTTTCGAAGATGATTGCTGTTACCAAATCTGCCGACCGTCAAACAGGCGAAATTGCTTTAGCAACCGACATTCTCCTATTATCACTGCTAAATGCGTGTATGCCATTGACGACGATCGTTAGATTAACCAAATGCCCGTCTGAACAGTTTGATAACGAGAGCATTGCCATCATCAATCGCCATATCTCTACCAAACGAAAATATATATTCGACCTTAAGCAGTCGGAACGAACTCCCAATCAGCTCTCTCGCCACGTCAACGAATTGATGATTAAGTTATTCCATCTGTGTGGTCTGCCTATTTTCGGTTCAATCGAAGAAACTATTGCCGCCTATTGGGCGTATGCGGCGCTCAAATGCGGTGTATCTGGCTCCGAAGTCGTCAGAACTCTCGGCAAATCTCCAAAAGGGATGCCGGTTCTCTCACTTTATGATGGTATCTCCAGCGAAAAACAATACTCACAAGTGAGCAAAGATGTAGGTATGGTATTCGTTGTCAACCCGTTGAAATGGTTCGCAATGCGACTACGTCCAGGCGTGAAATACGAAGATATCAACAATCGTTTCAACGCATTAGCCGACGAATTACAACGTCCGCAGCTCTTCTACCCCTACGACGAAATCGCAAAAAAGATTAACAAAAAAATCGTCATCGAGAAACGTCCCGTCATCTCCGACATCGTATTCTTCCGAACTAAAATTACCGACATATACCCCATGTTTTGTAGAATTGGCGACTTAGCGTGGTGCTACACCACCACCGGACACCCGGGCTCAGCGTACGCACCGATTCCACAGAGCAACTTCGATCGGTTCCAAGAAGCAATCGGACACTTCACACCCGACTATCAAGTCGCTCCGATGGGCTCGATGACTCCTCTCGATGGCGAACGAATCGTAGTAGTCGGTGGACTCTTCGGTGGACAAGAAATCGACATCAACAAAGTCATTGAAGCCGACTCATCTAACATCTACCGCATCTGTTTCGACAGCAAAAACGGCATCGATTGGAAAATCGGAGTCGACCGTCGCAACATCAAAAAAGTGAAATGAAAGCCTTAGCCGACATCGCACAGACTCTACTCGACCGAGCCAACGCCGCCGACTATTTCAACCCTCGCACTCCTGCGACAGATGAGATTCGTGCCATCGTAGCTGATGCTCGACAATGGATCTCCGACACCGAAACTCAGCTCGACAACGTTACACCAGGCACTGCCCTACACATAATCGGCTGGTACGATATAATCCATCGCATAGCATACGCGAAAGCTGCGAATCGTCAAACAATTAACCGCTACGTAATGAGCGCATTCGAAGCAAAAATCCACGGCGACTCGACCGTTGACGAATACGACCTTTTTCGCGCCATTGCCGACGGTATCGAGCGACGCGACCCGGCTTATCTCGTTCGTCCCCTCCACTGGTACACCCTCACCCTCGAGCGCTGGCTCGACCAATTTCGCTACGGCACAAACCTCCACCTCCTCTCCGACTACGACATAAACCAACGTATCACCCTCCTCCAATCCACCGACTTACTCGCATTTGAAGGCGCAAACCAATCTGCCTTCAAGCACCAATTAGCGGAATGGGGGAATTCGATCCAAATATGAATCAAGTTAAAGCGGGAGCAGTACTTAACTACGTAATTATTGCTCTCAATACTATTACAGGGCTACTTTATACTCCTTTTATGCTCCGTTGCTTGGGGCAAAATGAATACGGATTATATTCGCTGGTAGCTTCGATTATCGCTTACCTCACTATCCTTGATTTTGGATTTGGCAATGCGATAATCAGATATACTGCAAAATTCCGTGCCGAGGGAAAGACGAAAGAACAATGGGAAATGTTCGGTATGTTTGTGATAGTTTATTCTATCATCGGGCTTCTTGCATTTTTCTGCGGCCTTGGCTTGTACTACAATGTAGATGTCCTTTTCGACCAAACAATGACTGCCGAAGACCTCTCTAAAGCTCGTGTGATGATGCTTTTGCTTACGGTCAACTTGGCGTTCACATTCCCATTCACTATTTTTAGTTCGATTATTTCAGCGTACGAAAACTTTGTTTTTCAGCGTCTACTGAGTATTGTTCGAATTATCCTCTCGACAGTAGTAATGATATGCCTCTTATCCGCAGGATATAAGGCAATTGCAATGGTGGTCGCGCAGACGATATTCAACCTATCGACCTTGCTGATTAACTATATCTACGCTCGTCGCAAACTAAAAATCAAAATAGTATTCGGTCGATTTAATTTCCCGTTTTTTAAAGAAGTTTCTATCTACTCGTTTTGGATATTCCTCAACGCTATAATGGACAGCATTTATTGGAGTACGGGTCAATTCGTTCTCGGAGCAGTAATAGGACCTATTGCAGTGGCAATATTCTCTGTTGCTATCACTTTGCAGCATATGTATATGACCTTTTCAACTGCGATTTCGAGCGTGTTACTACCTCGCATAACGCAGATGGTTGCCACCAATCGCTCTGACAAAGAAATATCAGACGTGTTTATATCTACGGGACGTATTCAAGCCATCGTTATGATGCTGATATTATCGGGATTTGCCGTTTTTGGCAATAGTTTCGTATCGCTTTGGGCTGGAGATGCTTATAGCGAATCTTACTACATTGCTTTGATTTTCTTTGGAGCGCTATTTATACCATTGATTCAGAATGTAGGCATAAATATACTGCAAGCGCGTAATCAAATGAAGTTCCGTTCGTTGTGCTACGTTGTTATTGCCGGATTCAGCTTGGTGCTGCAAGTTGTTCTTGCAAAATTTATGGGAGCTATTGGATGCGCTATCGCTATTGGTGGAGCACTACTATTGGGACAAGGGCTCGTGATGAACATTTACTATCAACGAGTGCAACGTCTTGACATTATCAAGTTTTGGCGCGAAATACTGAAAATGGCAATAGCTCCCTTAGCTATCACTGCAATCTCATTATACGCACTTAAATACTATCATATTGATAGTTGGGGTGGATTGCTTGTTGCTATTATGGCATTCGCAGTGGTTTACCTTCCGTTATTCTGGGGACTTAGTATGAACAAATACGAACGCGGTCTGCTTGCATCGCCAATCAAAGCGGCTGTATGTAGATTTAGAAGATAATGACTACACAACGTATTGAATACTACGATTTTTTGCGAGGTGTCGCCATCATTATGGTGGTTGGCATCCATACGTTTGTAGCGATGTCGGTTGATTCTGCAGGCGGCTTTATGAATGGAGCTGTTCGTCAGCTTCTCAATTGTGCCGTTCCAGTCTTTCTTGCGCTTTCAGGCTTGTTCTGTGCAAAGAAATCACTTGATTCATGGCAGTCGAGACTTACATTTTGGAAAAAGCAGATTCCAAAAGTATATATACCAACTCTGCTATGGTCATTGCCATATTTTGCCCTTGCATCGGCATCTAAAATCGGGGGGGGCAACATATTGCGTATCAAATAGTTATCATGGCAATCTGTGGCTATAGCATATACTATTTCATTGCATTAATAATTCAATACTACTTATTACTCCCATTCCTACAGCGATACAGCAAATCAATGATGATATGCTCGGCTGTCGCGTCGGTAATTTCAATATTGCTAATAACATACCTTACGACTATCAAGGGCTATAGTTTGCCACTGATAGTGTATGCCGGACCGTTTACCACATGGTTTGTATTCTTTATGACCGGTGTATATTTCTCTATACATCAACCTCGATATAATGCGACACAAGCTTTAGCGGTCATTATCTTAGGATATATACTACAACTCATTGAGATGCACTGGCTCAATACTACATACGGAGGGGGATTCGGCATCAAACTAAGCTCTTATATCTATTCTATCGGAGTGGTGATGTTGATACTTTTACCACAAGTCAAAGAACATTATCGAAGTTGCCTGCTTTCTCGCTTGGTAGCCTATATCGGCAGCATTTCATTCGGTATCTACCTCACTCACTGCTTTTCCATTCAACTGACTCGTAGTATTATCGGAATAGAGAGTTGGAGTTTGACGTGGTTTATCACATTGTCAATTACCTCGTTTAGTATTATAGTCGCTCGAATGATACTGCCCGAAAGAATTAATCGATACTTAGGATTTATATGATTAATATCACTCAAAAAGCCGATTGCTGTGGTTGCGGAGCTTGTGCTCAACGATGCCCGAAAGGATGCATCACGATGGTTGAAGACGAGCAAGGTTTCCGCTATCCGAAAGTCGATCTCGACACTTGCATTGACTGCCATCTGTGCGAACGAGTATGCCCCGTACTTAACCAATCAGAGCCTCGCAAGCCTATAGCTGTATATGCCGCAAAAAATCTCAACGAAGAAGAACGAATGCACTCATCATCCGGAGGCATTTTCATCGCTCTTGCAAAGCAGGTGATTGCCGATGGTGGAGTGGTATTTGGCGCTCGATTCGACGATAATTGGGAAGTTTGCCACGCCTATGCCGACACGATTGAGGGCGTTCGAGCATTTATGGGGTCGAAATACGTGCAGAGCCGTATAGGCGACACATATCGCCAAGCCGAAGAATTCCTCAAAGCAGGGCGTAGAGTGATGTTTACCGGCACTCCTTGTCAACTCTCCGGACTTCGACTCTACCTCCGCAAAGATTATGGCGAACAACTGCTCAAAGTCGATGTCGTGTGCCACGGAGCACCATCACCACGTGTGTGGCGCGACTATCTCAAGCATATTACGCGACCGCAGGGAGCGTCGAAAAATACGGATTCACAACCCAAGCTAAACAACGATAAGATACCCGTTATGGCGGGTATCTCCTTCAGAGACAAACGAATAAGCTGGGAAAAATACGGATTCACAGCCCAAGTTGTCGCACGTCAGTGCGACCAAAATTCGGATTCACAGCCGTGTAAAAGCACCGAATTGCTCTTCGAGCCATTGACCGACAATGTCTATATGAAAGGCTTCCTGAAAGACCTCTATCTCCGACCATCGTGCTACACTTGTCCTGCCAAATCGAACAAATCAGAAAGTGATCTCACCCTCGCCGACTTTTGGGGTATTGGACGCTGTCATCCAAGTTTTGCAGATCATAAGGGGGTTTCATTAGTTTTGTGCAATACATTAGTCGCAAAAAAATTTTAGAGCGAAGTGAGGTTTCGCTGAGAGAATCAAATGAACAAAACGCATTACGTTGGAATCCAGCAATTGAACAAAGCCCTAAGAAGAATCCTCTTTCCGATTGGTTCTGGAATTCTTATAGTAACGAAGGCTTTAATGCTTTATTACTCTATATTAGAATGATAAGCCCCTCGAAGTTTCAGAGGCTTAAGACATTAATAAAAAACATTATACGACCCATTTATTATCGGATAATAAATATCATAGCAAAATGAAAATCGGTATACTAACACTACATTACGGTCATAATTATGGCGGCGTTTTACAATGCTATGCGCTTCAGTCATATTTAACATCACAAGGTCATGTGGTAGAGATTATTGATTTTGTTCCAACTGAACAAAGATCTTTTATAACGCGTGTTAAAGGTCGGCTTAAAACTATTGGTACTCCAAAAGATTTGATTAATACTATACGTGATTGTTATAATGTAACGCAAAATCGAAATAGAGTAGTAGCAAATAACAAGCAACAATTCAATTCTATATTTGATAAATTCAGAGCAGATAGATTAAAACTATCTGCGAGAGTGGATGAAAGAAACATTGCAACATTAGCTCCAAATTACGATGCAGTCATTGTTGGTAGCGATCAAGTATGGACATTATTATATAGTAAATCCCATACATACTTTTTCGATTGGATCCCTCAAAATAGTCCCTGTAAGATTATATCGTATGCCGCCTGTTCGGCTCATTCATTTGCAAAAGGTAATACTCGAAAAGTATTGGGAAAGTACTTGTCAAGATTTGATAAAATCGGAGTGCGTGATAAAACCAGCTATGAATTGGTAAAATCAATAGATCAAAATCTCGACCCTCAAATTGTTATCGATCCAACTGCTTTGTGGGATTTTAAAGAATTTGATAATCAAGAGAAGAACCCGAATGAAGAGTACATATTCACATACATTTTAGGTACAGAAATAAAAGGAGGTCATCAAAAAGCTCTATCCAAAATAAAATCGACAGTTGGCGATTTAAAAGTAATTTCAATTATACTTCCAGAAAGCGCCTCTAATATTGAATCTCTCTCTGATGAGATAGTTACAGATGCGACACCAGAACAGTGGGTAAATTACATACGTAACGCAGCCTTTATATACACTGATTCATTTCATGGCATAATGTTTTCTTTAAAGTTTCGAAAACGCTTCCTCGCTTACTATGCAAATGTAATAAGAGCATCTCGCCTTATAGACTTGAAAAATAGATTCCCTGACATATCTATTGTCGATAATGCAGATAGCCCATTTGAGCTTTATGAGCCACAAGAACTAAACACCGATTCATCAGAAGCATTTTTGGCGGATATATTAAGATAGACGATGGCTTTATACATTTCAATTTGGCTATTATTACTAGTTTTAAGTGGTGTTTATGGTAAAAGTATACTAAATAATCGACCACTTAGCAAAATTTGGCTATTTTCTGTATTTTTACTACTAGTAATGATTGCTGGAGGTCGAGGACTTGAAGTTGGAGTTGATACCGAAACATATTATAGCATTTATAACCATACAAAACGCTTTGGTCTAACTTATCACATTGAAATAGGTTGGCTTTACCTTAATTATTTTTGTTCATCACTAGAGCTAGATTATAATAGTTTTTTAACTGTTGTATCTGCACTTACTCTCACACCTCTAATTTTTGTAGCAAAAAGATACAATTATAATCCTTTCTTTGTTCTTTTGATATATTATTCGCTACATATTTACACAGGGTCATTTAATGCTTTACGCCAATATTGTGCTCTCTCTTATGTATTGCTAGCATATTACTATATTTCTGAAAATAAATATATTTGGACATCAATATATGTTATTTTGGCATTTCTAATTCATAAGTCAGCACTGATCTCAATTCCGATATTACTCCTCGTAAAATATATTACATTTCCATCTCTAACAACGTATTCTCTATTACTATTAACATTATATTTGTTAGGACATATTGTGGGTGATAGTTTCTTTTCTTTGTTTTTGATGAAGTATAATGGATATGTTGCAGAAGGATTATATCGAGAATCGTCATTATTAGCAAGTTGCTATTCTGCTGGAGTAGCTATATTTGGTGTATATCTACTCTCTTTACTAAATAAGGATGATAGAGAAAATCCTTGGTGCAAGATATTTGCATGTTCCAGCCTGTTTTTAGTATTAGCATTTCGTCTTGAATACAGTACACGAATTTACGTGTTCCTTAGTATATCTCAACTTTACTTTTTTCCATATCTTCTTAGTAAAGCAAAGCCTATAATTAGTAAGACTCATTTATACTACATTATAATACTGTATATTTTTGTCTTATTTATGAGAATGTTATTACTTAATGCCAATGGTATAATTCCGTATAAAAATATTTGGCTAAATGGTTAGTATTATTATCCCTTGTTACAATTTAGAACAATGGATTGCACGCACATTGCAATCAGTTGTAAATCAAACAGATCCAAACTGGGAGCTAATTATCATAGATGATGGTTCTTCTGATAATTCAGCTGAAGTTATAAATAATTTTAAGGACTCTCGTATTAAATTTTATCAGCAACCAAACCGAGGGGTTTCTGCGGCAAGAAACGTCGGTTTGATGCAAGCGAAGGGTGAGTGGGTTTATTTTCTAGATGGAGACGATGAAATTGATAAAACTTTAGTCGAAAAAGTTAACAATTTATCCGAAAACACGGATGTTATAATTACTGGATTTGAAATTGTTAATGGGAAGATAATACAAAAAATATCCCCCAAATATTCATCAAATCTACTTAATAATTTTTTAGAGAATCGCTTGCGAATTGTAATGTGTTCAATCTGCTTTAAGAAAAGTTTTCTGGAACAAAATAGTATTGTATTTGATGAATTGACATATTTCTCCGAAGATCGTGAGTTTATTGCTAAATCATTATTATATGCACAACATATTATCATTATTAATGATATTTTATTCTCGTATATTCGCAGAGAATCGTCTGCAATGGGGATTAAGAAATATAATAGTAAAAAATTCACATCTATCGAAGCTTCTGAAAGAATGTATTATATGCTAAAGGGTACTCGCTTTCAAAAGAGTGCTTTAGTACAATTAAAAACGACTGTCTTACTTCATTGGATATTTGCTAAACGAGTTGGTTGCACCGATGAATTATTGAAGATATTATATTGCAAATTAGAGGAATACTTGACGCTTAAGTCTAAAATATCGTTTAGTAGAGATGCTTTATTTTCGTATATTTCGTCAATAATTTTCAAGAACAAAACCTTATTTAGAAGCTATATCAAATATTTGCCATTTAATATCTAATGCTTCAATTTTCAGTTGTTACTTCGGTTTATAGAAACGATAAACCGAAGTTTGTCGCACGTTCACTTGACAGTATTGTCAGTTTACAAACGCTAAAACCGAATGAGGTGGTACTTGTCGTTGATGGTCCTATCTCAGATGAATTATCTTCTCTTTTGGAAAAATATGAGAGAGAATATTCCGGCGTTTTCAATATAATAAGGATTCCCGAAAATAAAGGGCTTGGCAATGCTCTTAGAATCGGAGTGGAAGCTGCAAAATATGAAGTAATCGCTCGTATGGATTCAGATGATGTGGCTTTGCCTAACCGCTTTGAAAAGCAAATCGCTTTTATGTACGAGCATCCTGATATAGATCTAGTTGGTGGGCAAATCTCTGAATTTATTGATGAGGAAAATAACATTGTAGGGAATCGAATTGTTCCAGATTCTCATAGAGAAATACTCACGTGGTTAAAGAAACGTTGCCCGTTTAACCACATGAGCGTAATTATGTTGCGCTCGCGTGTTCTTGCAGTTGGCAATTACATTGACTGGCATTTTAACGAAGACTATTACCTTTGGATTCGTATGGCTGAAGCCGGATGTAAATTTGCAAATCTTCCCGATATTCTTGTCAACGTCCGTGTCGGAGCTGATATGTATGCTCGCCGTGGTGGTTGGAAATACTTCAAAAGTGAAAAAAGGCTTCAGGATTACATGCTCAGCCACCGTATTATAAGTCTACCGCAATACCTATTTAATATTACTATCCGTTTTACAATACAAGTTGCTATACCAAATAATGTTCGAGGCCTTATTTTTCAAAAACTATTCAGAAAATGAATGAAATTAAGCATTTACAATCCGTTATTCTTTTGATAATAAAGGATATCAACCAATTATGTCAAAACAATAATATTGATTACTATCTTCTTGGAGGATCTTGTATCGGAGCCGTACGTCATAAAGGCTTCATTCCATGGGATGATGATTTGGACATTATTATGACTCGAGATAATTATGAACGATTTATTGATGTTTGTAAAACTCAATTAGATACGTCTAAATATGTTCTACAAGAAGGTGGCAAAGATTGGCCTTTATGTTTTAGTAAAATTAGGTTAAAAGGGACATATCTCCATGAACCAGAAGATGATTATGCTGATAAGAATATGCATGGCATTTACGTGGATATTTTCTATATGGATAATGTCCCCGACAATAATATTCTTGCAAGACTTCAATATGCTTTTGCAAAGTTTTATCTGTGTTACCAATTGAGCGTGAGATCGTACAAACGAACAAATTTAAAAAAGAAGTTAATGATAGCTTTATCACTTCCATTGCGAATTGGAGTTATTCGCAAAATGGTAGTGAGCTATATAGAGTCGTTTAATAAATCAAATACAAATAGGGTTGGATTCTTCTATGGGAGAACTCGTTATAAAAACTCAATCACAGAGAAAAAAGTGTACGGAGAGCCAATATATGTACCCTTTGAAGATACTGAATTACCAATCCCAGAGTATTACGATGAGTATTTGACTCAGATGTTTGGTAATTATATGCAATTACCACCATTAGAACAGCGAAAAGGTATACACCTTATTTCTGTTGATTTTGGCAATTATTAGGATGACAAAAGTAATCACCTACGGCACTTACGATTTGCTCCATCAAGGGCACGTCA
>CAZYYV010000019.1:0-32370 GCA_964651295.1 uncultured Bacteroides sp. | reverse complement strand
CCTCTTTCAAGAATGAAAATCTTGCGTCCTAGCCGATAGACGAATGGGCCATCGTTTGTTTTGCGAGTGCAAATTTACGCATAAAATCCAATCCCGCAAAACATTTTCTGCTTTAAAGCAAAGTTTTAACTTTTATTTGCTAAAATCGGGTATTTTAAAGCCCAAAGTCATCATTTTCGCCCTATTTTTCGCCAAATACGAGTTCGGCAATTTGAGCCGGAGTAGATACGATATGGTCGGCATAAGCTTCTTTTAATTCGACAATCGAACGAAAGCCCCAAGTAACGCCAACCGATTCGACACAAGCACGACGAGCGGTCTCCATATCGACTCCGGAATCACCTACATATAACACGTCGGCTTTCGGGGTGGGACACATAGATAGCGCCTGAAAAACAATCGAAGGATCCGGTTTTCGAGGCACACCTTCTACGTTACCAAGTACGGCACGAAAATTAGCTTCAGGGAAATAGTGAGCTATGATTTTGATGACAGCGTCTTGGTATTTATTAGATGTAACGGCAAGGTTAATGCCTTTAGCGGTCAACTCGGCAATCAACTCAGGGATTCCGGGATAGGGAGCAGTATCGTCGCAACAATGTTGGTCGTAATACTCTCGAAATGCGGCAAACATATCTTTGACGTTCTTTTCCGAGCGCGCATCGTCGGGGAGAGCACGTTCGATAAGTTTACCTACGCCATTTCCTACCATATTAGGATACACCCAAAGGCCGTGAGTGGGAAAGCCGAGCGTTTTTAGAGCGTGGTTGGTAGCATTGGCAAGGTCGTCGATAGTATTAAGGAGAGTACCGTCGAGGTCGAATATTACGTATGATTTCATTGTCAGATATTATTAGAATGGGTATCCCACCGAGAAGTGGAAGTTGGCATCGCGACTCCATTTTGGATGTAGCAAAGGCCAACGCTCTTGGTTCATTGCGGGGTTATGAGCCTTCAGACCAAGGTCGAGACGAAGGAGGAAGTATGTAAAGTCGAGACGCAAGCCTACACCATACGAAGCTGCAATCTGCTTATAGAATTTATCAAATTCAAACAGGCCACCGGGCTGGTTTTCATAGTCGCGAATAGTCCATATATTACCGGCGTCGATAAAGAGGGCTCCTTCGAGTACCCAGAAAAGTTTGGCACGATACTCCAACGATAAATCGAGGCGAATATCACCACATTGGTTTATAAAGTCGGTTACAGAATTTTTAGCGTCGTATGAGCCCGGGCCTAAGGTACGCACCCCCCAACCACGCACACCGTTAGCACCTCCTGCATAGAATCGCTTTTCAAAGGGGACCATTTTTGAGTTGCCATACGGGAAGGCCAACCCGAATCCGCCGTGGAATGAAAGTGAATTACGATCGTTGAAGTTACGAGTAATCGAATAGTCGAACTCCCCCTTCAAATATTGAGCATACTGAATGTCGAGCACCTTGTAGACACCATCAGACTTATGCTGCCCAACCATATTTGATATAGCATATAATAGGTTGCCAGCCGATTCAGCCGAAACTCGAAGATTTGTTACTACCGGCTGCACATACATGGCATTGAATACGGCAGATGGCGCACGACGATTAGTGCGGGAATAGGTGTAACCCAGGCGCATTATAAAGTGGTCTTCATAGCTATAGCGCAGGAGTGGATTTGTCGGTGCAATCTCATCGATAAAGTTGAATGTCGAACGAGGTAGACGTACATAGTTAATATCGATAAGGTCGAAAGTCTGTCGACGGGTGAAATCGGCGCGTTGTTGCTGCCATTTCCACTTCCAAGCCGTACCAAAGATTAAACGAGTATACTCCGGTCGCTCCTGATAATTAGCCGAGACGGAAAATTCGGTAGAAGCGAGCCTACGCTGCTTAAACGACTTCGAAAGGAATGGGCACTCAAATTTCGGGATAGTGATACCCACTTCTCCGGCAAATTCGGTATACCTATTATTAATAAGACCGTCGAAGTTGCCCGAGAGACTTTCGTATGATGTACGAAGTTTTGCCGTAAGAAGTTCGGAGCCTTTAGCGAGGTTGCGATGCTGATAAGTAAGACCAACGCCAAATCCAAGATCGCCTTCCGAGTTTGTACCTTCGAGCTCAACTGATGCTGTCATTTTCTTATTTCTCGCCAAATAGATATATGCATCGAGAATACCGATATCACCAATCGAGCCGACAGGTTCCATCTCGATATTTATAAATTTAACGATACTCAGACGACCAAGAGCCTCGTAAGTACGCTCTACGGCAGCCGCCGAATATGGACGTCCGGGGACGATATAGCACATTTCATCGAGAGTCTTGGGCTTTAGGTAATGATCATTACCAAAGATAAAAGTAGTGCCGTTGTACATCACGGTGTCGCGAACTTGCAATTCCGGACGATCGTCGATGTCGGTATCGACCACAAATACCACTTTGCGAATATCGTAGCGGTGATGAATCTGGGGGTTAAGCGCAAGGCTATCGGCAAGTTGAGCTGCGATGCCTCTCTGTGGACGTTTATCCGGAGCGTGGAGGTTGAGAGTTAAAGCTACCGACTTACTACCTTGAATGGTATCGGCAGTATATGTGATGTATTCTCGGTTAAAATCGTAGTATCCGGCATTACGGAGGTTTCGGGTGATGCGAGCGCGTTCGTTATCGAGAGCAGTACGATCGAGCAACATACCCGGACGAATATCAGATGCTCCAATATTCTGATATACCAATCTTCGGAGAGCCGTGTCGGCAATATTATACTCCAACGAGGTGATGCGATGCGGTTCACCGGCAACGATATGATAGACAAGATCTATTTTCTTCTTATCTTTTCGGAGTATAGTATCGGCAGAAACGACAGCATCGGTGTATCCGCTATTGACAAGCGCAAGACACAATTGACGCTTTGAGGCTTCGGTAAGTTCATGATCGTAAATCACCGGCGGCTGACCGATACGACGCAACCAACGATTATACCATTTAGTACTATCACGACCCGAAAGGCTATAAGTGCTTAGTTGGATTTTGGCAAAACCGAGAACTTTGTGATTAGGTTGCTGACGGAGGAAATTAAAAAGCTCGGTTTTCGACATTTTCGGATTGTCGTCGACCTGAATAGCAACATTATCGAGCAAGTACTCGCCATCAGGCACATGCTTGGTAGAACTACAAGCAGCAAAAGCCACAATAATAGCCAACGACACAACTGTGCGTAGCACGGCTTGCAGTCTTCGGAGGCGGCATATAGGGGCTAATAGCTTGTTTGTCATTATATCGAAGTAGAAATGCGATTGCAAAAGTAGTGAAAAATCGGCACAGAGTCGAATGTTACATAGCAAAAAGTGCCTTTCATCATAGTTCACCTACTGCTCGCAAGGTAAATTCGGGAGTAACGGGATCGTTTGTTATAATAGTAATATGAGCATTTAGCAGAGCTCCCGGGAGCTTGGTCGTATCAACCATAACAGTTACCTCTGCAGACTTGCCCGGTTTGATACTCTCGGAAGAAACAGCTACTTCTACACCGGGGACTGCAGTGTAGACACGACGAATTTTCAAAGCCGATTTACCAACATTGCGGATTATACCCGTGCGCGTAGCAACTCCAGTACCAAGACGACCAAAGTCGAGCGATTTAGCATCAAGGGTAATTCGCGGAGCTTTGTCGAGCTGTTTGGCAGTAAGACGCGAGAAATCTTCTTTTACGACCGCAACGGTGGGAATAACACACCCGTCCGCAGCGCCACGATGAGTGCGAATAACGACCGAGTCGTTCACCACGCCATACTCCTCGCATTTATCCGAGTTCATATAAAAAATAAACGAGAATTGCTGGCCTGGAGGCACTGTGTCGGGCGATACAACGGCAGTGAAATATTTAGGGAGATTCTCGGCAACCGGATAGATGGTTTCAGTCGATCGGTTGTAGCCATCGAGGTAAGTGGTATGCCGTTTGCCTTTTGTGATTTCACCAACCGACACTACGCCCTTCGACAGTTGAAGTCCGTTCACACAACTTTTAGGAAACCTTAGCGACACACTCTTTTCCGAACCGACCACCGTGCCGCTGATTTCTAGACGATACTTTTCGTCATTCGACATGCGGATGGTAATCGTCTTTGAGAATCGTCCGGGACGAGCAGCCGGATCGTAAGTAACGGTTATCGAAGCCGTATCGCCAATTGCAATAGCCGAGCGAGGATATTCGGGAGTTGTACACCCACAAGACGCTCGAGCCGAGAGAATCGACACCGGTTCGGTGGTATTATTGACAAAGTAGAATGAGCAATTGACAGGGCCATCGTCTTCGTTGAAAGCTCCGAAATTGTGTTTGGTCGAAAGCCACTTTACACTGCCGGAGGCGAATATCGCAAGAGGCAACATATAAACTGCCAATAATGATAGTAAGTGTTTCATGGCTCAAAATTACAAAATTTCCGGCAATTATTTTTATTGAGAATGTTAATAGTGCTAATCTTCGATATTTCAATCACATAGCAATCCATCCGAGTTAAACGATAAAACGTAATTTTCCGCCACGGGGAAATTCTACAGTCATTCCGAGCAAAGCGAGCCTAACTTTGCATCGTCTACTACAGAAAACTATTAACTATGGAAATCACAACAACTCCTCCACCCTGCACGGCCGAGACAGACGGCACCTCAGACGCGGCTTTACTTAAGGCAATCAGCCAAAATGCCGATTGCGCTCATATCTTGGCCGAGATAGCCAACGGAGGCGATCCTCGCCAACTTCTCGCCACCCTCCTTCCGGTTGACGAAGATAGCACTTCCGAACCGAAGTACATACCCGTAGAAGAGCCAAAAGTGGCCATGTACCAATCGCCTGCACAGCAAGAACGCGAGGCTCGCAAAGCAGAATCTTGTCCATCATTTCTAGCCAACATCCGTCCCGACTTTTGGGATAATTTCTAAACCATTTAACCACTACTAATCATGAACAAAAACATCGCACCCGGCTCAGCCGGTGGTAATCACATCGTCAACACTCCTGCAACCACCGAAAATATTGCAGAGGCAGCACCCGAGCTTCTCCGCAATTCTATCGACCAACGCATCGTAAAAGTTCGTCCGATGTCGACTCCCATCGACCAACTCACCCGATGCGCCAATAGCCGCCATGCCACTGCCATGCAAGTCGAATACTACTCCGTAGACACCAAAGAGACCGAAGCAATACTCAAGCAAGATTTCGACGGCACTACCGGCACCGACATCGGCAACGGCGTCAAGTCGTATGTCATCCGTACTACAGCCGACAACATCTTCGACGTATCAGAGACAGTTCTACTACCCGATGTATGCGACAATAACGGCTCGCCCATCGTATTGTATGTATTGAGCCGTCCCGAAAGCGGCGGGCTTGAAGTAATTCCTCTCAATAGTTCAACGGCACTCGACTCCGACAACAAGGCATTCGCCCTACCCGAACTATCCGAAGGCACTCGCTTGGTGCGAATGGGCCGAGCAGCAACCGAACTCGACGTACAGACCGCACAGTTTACAGCACTCCCCCGAAAGGCCAGCAACAACTGTCAAATCTTCAAGATGCAAGTCGAACAGAGTACCCTAGCCCAAATTGCCGGCAAAGAGGTAGGCTGGACATTCTCCGACCAAGAAGAAGCAGCTATCATCGATATGCGCTTGGGCATGGAGAAAAACTTCCTATTCGGTCAAAGAAGAATGATTTACGACCCGAAAAAGAACGAAAACGTCTATTTCACCGGCGGTATTTGGAACCAAGCCGCACGTAGCGTCGAAATCGACCTTGGCGACCTCAGCGAAAGCGATGTTGTATCGCTCTGCAGCAAAGCATTTACAGGCAACAACGGGTCGAAACGCAAAATTCTCATTGCGGGCACCAAGCTTATGGAAGCGCTTAGCAAACTTCAGTATTCAAAAGTGCTCTCCGCCGGTGAAACACGCGTTAAGTGGGGTATCGAATTCAAAGAAATCGTGTCGAACTTCGGCACCCTCTACGTACTACACTCAGAGGTATTCGACCAATGTGGGCACGCATCCGACGGCTTTATTCTCGACCCTAATTATCTCACCAAATATGTGCACGTACCCTTCCAGGCAGAGAAACTAGACCTCCGCGCATCAGGCCAGCGCAATACTGATGCCGTAGTTCTCACCGAGGCATCATGTCTGGTACTTCGCTACCCCAACGCGCACATCCGCGTGATTGGCAATAACGCAGCCTAATGAGAATCGAACTAACAAAAGAACAAATACTCAAGCGCCGTCGCATCAGCGGCGGCCTTGAGCCGTTGAGAGCCGACTATACAATCGAACTCACCGATGGCATCGAAGTCAACACCATCTTACTTACCGAATTGCGCAACTGGTATCTCGACCTACTCGCCAATGGCGACCGTACGCTTCTTGCAACTGAAAATCTAGCATCAACAATCACACTAGTAGCAATGGATGGCGGCTTACGCATAGAGTTGCCTGATAATTGCCGCCGAATGTTCGACATCCGCCTTAATGGATGGTCTCATGCCGCAGAGATACGCCCATCTAATGAGTTTGAACGAATCAAAGCCATGCAACAGAATCCATTTACCGCTGCCACTGCAACTAATCCCGTAGCTGTATTCTTGCCGGGAAATATGGGCGGAAAAGCATCCGATATTGCCGTTTGGCCCGGATCGAGCGGCATCTCGCTTGCGATAGGCGTAGTCGACCCTGGCGAAAACCTTTATATCATGGATGAAATGGCGTTGAAAACAATGCCTTCAGGTCCGGTATTACTTGATTAACTATGAGAGCTATATTCGATTCGGCTTATAAAGCATGGAGCGCCGCTACGTCGTTGAGACAGCGGCGCCTAAGATATAAAAACTACACTTATGGCAATCAATGGTGCGACATTGTCAAAAACCGCGCCGGAAGATATGTTACCGAACGACAACTCCTTGAAGACACGGGAGCCAAACCTCTAACTAACAACCTCATCCGTCAGTTAGTAAAAACTATCGTCGGACGATACCGCACCCAAGCCGCCGAAGCAGGGCTATATCATGGTGAGCACATATCAGAACTCGCCCGACGCAATAGTCTAGCCGAACTTGATAGTCGCATGCTTGAAGAATTTCTCATCTCGGGTTGCGCTATCCAACGAATCTCCAATGAGCGCCGTTGGGGTGGATGCGGTGTATGGATCGACAATGTCGACCCGCGTACATTCTTTGTCAATACATTCAAAGACCCACGAGGATGGGATATTGACCTTATCGGTATGCTGCACGACATGTCGTTGCCCGAAGTAATCAACCGATTTGCCGGCAATAGCCACGAACGCGCCACCGAACTCCGGCGCATCTACTCATCCGCCGAAATCTGCGGTCTATCAGCCAACGAGCTCGGCAAATCCAATGACGCCGGCGACTTTTTCATCTCAAATATCGACGGCAAATGTCGTGTAATCGAAGTGTGGACAGTCGATTGCAGCGAAAGTTCACCCGAGACAAATACCACTGCGCTCGAATTCACATGGCATTGTCGCTATTTCGCCCCCGACGGTACACTCCTAACCGAATTCGACTCGCCATATTCACATCGGTCGCACCCGTTCGTAGTAAAATTCTACCCTCTCACCGATGGCGAAGTTCATCCTTTTGTCGAAGATGTAATAGACCAACAACGCCACATCAACCGCCTCATTGTGATGATAGATAAGATGATGACAACGGCAGCTAAAGGCGTTTTGCTATTTCCGGTTGATCAAATGGTCGACAAAATTAAATGGGACGACATCACTTCGGTATGGGCGCACTCCGATGGTGTAATACCTATCAGCGGACGAGGGTCCCACCTCCCGCAACAAGTCGTAACCAACACTGCAAGTTCGGGTGCCTACCAGCTTCTTGAGATGCAAATGAAGCTCTTCGACGATATATCCGGTGTCGGCGATGCACTCCTCGGACGCAATACCCAATCGGCTCGCGGAGCCGAAGTTCTTGAAACACAAGTACGCAATGCCACCATCGCCCTCGCCGACATCTTCGACACCTTTACCACCTTTATCGACATCCGCAATAACAAAGCGCTGGAGAGTGCCTAGCAAGCAATTACCCATGTTGTACAACGCAGCATGGGTATTTCGCTCAATCATCTATAAATCCGTCAATTCAGTAACGCGAATTAACACAAAGATTGGTTATATGATGCCTACCTAGGCAACAAAGAGGGCGGTTTCATGGCAGACTTTAACCTACGACGACTGCAATTAGGAGTTAGATACACATTCTAAAAAATAATCGCTGCATTCGTATCAGGTGCGGCGATTTTTGTATATCAACCTGCGAAAGAAGATTTTTTACACCCATTTTAGTGCGTATTTTACGATTTTATTGTAAAATGCCTTGTTTTATAAACTTTATTTACTAATTTTGCGCATCAATCATTAGTTTTTCAATCGCACTTAGCGATTTTTCGTATTTAATTTCCAGATATCATTTCTCATTCTTATTATCATGAAGAAAAGTCTATCCCTACTAACGAGCGGATTATTACTCTCGGCAACTGCTTTGACAGCAGCACCGATTGATGCACGAAATCTGCCCGACATTCCGGCCAAATTCAGCGAAAACACTAATAGTTGGAACCAGATGCTTCGTGCCAAGGCTTTGCGCGAATCAAAAGACACACAAGTGCCTGCCGAAGTACGCGCTTTTGTTGCCAACCTCAAAGCGAAGTCCCCCTCTCTTGAGCCAAACACACCTGATGCAATGAAGGGTAGCGATGCAGCCGGATGGATTGCACTGCCACAGAATCAAGGTTATTGGTTCTACGCCATTAATTATACTTATGGCGAAAGCAACTCAATAACCGGGTTTAAGTTGACTATCTACAACAATAAATATGAAAAAGTGTCGACCATCAATGGTTTGACACCTATAGAAGGCAACGAGACTCGTATCGTTCAAGTCGACGTATCCGACTATATCACCAAGAAATACTATAAGAACGACGACAACTACGAAATCGCTATCAATATAGCAGCCAATACATCGAAGTATGTCAACAACTATCGCACAATAGTCTACTCAATCAATCCTGCAGAAGCCGATAATGACAAGACAACCGAACCGCTTCTTACTATTCCCGGTTTGATTGTAGACGTAACCGACGCAACAGATACTTCATCGGCTTGGGCATCGGAAAAGCACTATTTTACATACCTCCAAGAAGGCTATATCGACACAGACGAGAATTTCACTCTCGGATCCGACGATACAGCCGACGTTAGCGGACAAACTCCGGTGATGCAATTTAAGGTAGTGAAGAGTGCCGGATATAGCGATTATAGCATCGACGATTTGACTATCAAAACGTTCAACGTGCCTACCGACTTGGCTACGTACACTAGCGGTGTAAACTTCCTCGCTAAATACGACCAAACTAGCAAGCAATTCTACTTCGGCCCCGTCTACTACTCAAAGCCCTACCTCAACGATAAATATCAGTACGACGAGACCGGAGACGAACCGTTCTTGACTCCCGACAATACATTTGATACCAACTTATGGAAAATAGGTGGCTATGGCGACGCTACCGAAGTGGGGACTGTGTCTATTCCGTGCGACGCCCCTACCGGCGATGGCTACGGCATCAAATTTACCTTGTATAGCGTCGGCCTGCTAGAATACACCGACGACCTTAAAGTAGGTCTTTGGACACCAGCAGGCGAGCCCTCGCTTACTATCACAACCGAAGAAGCCGACTTCGAAGCCGAGTCTTATCCTACTTCATACAAAGTCTATAATCTCGCTGGAGAAGTCGTTAAAACTCTTGCTGAAAACACCTCTGCAGCATGGCTCCTAAATGATGTCGACGGCTATCCTACACAATGCGTATTCGGTGAAGCAGAAGGCGACGATCAGATATTCCGTATGGTTGACCTCGACGCCAACGCTTCGACTGTCGTTACCCTCAACGCCAGCACACACAACGGGAACTCGCTCACCAATTCACTCGACCGCGTACCCGTTGGCAATGGCTATAACTATGTCGTAGCACTTGCCGACTATGAAACCAACGCAGATGGAATTGAGTGCAAAGTGATTGATTGGATTGACGAAGATGGCGTTGTAGTTCACCACGACCTTATCGACGCCGGCGGCGAAAATATGGGTATTCTTCCCAATATCACACAGAATGCACTCGTTCCCTATTTATATACTACCGACGATGTGCGTGCATACGCTTGCTTTGTAAAGCGTCGCCAAGCTAACGGCACAATCATTACATCGCTCGCCATCATCGATAGTAACAATAATGTACTCTTCGAACAAGGTCCGAAGACTGAATATGGCAATATCTCAAGCGCAACAATCTTCAACACACCGGGCAATAAGGCTATGTGGATTACATATAGCGGCAAAAACGGATATACTTGCGAGCTTTACCAATTGCCTCTCAAGGCATTTGCAGGTGGTGAAGGTACTGCCGAAAATCCATACGTAATCGCATCTGCCGGCGACCTCGCTCTCGTACAGGGCTATCCCACATCACACTTCGTTGTGAGCAAAGACATCGACTGCTCGGCAATAACTCTCTCTGCCGGTTCAGAACTCTTCACCGGCTCATTCGACGGTCAGAACCACGTATTGAGCAATATCAAACTCAATGGTAAGAATCCGGCACTCTTCGGCAAGATTGAAGGCGCTACTATCAAAGATGTCAACATTTCAAATGCTTCTATCGACTTGAGTAGCAATACAACATCGGCTCTACTTGCCACCGTTGCCAACTATTCGACAATCAGCAACGTTCACGTCTACGGTCTAGCTGCAACTAGCGAAACAAACGACTGTACTTTCGGTGGCCTCGTAGGCGAACTAAGCGCAGAATCGGTAATGACCGAGTGCTCGGTTGAAGGAGCAGACATCAGCCTCACTAACGACTGGAGCGAAAACGTTGGCGGTCTTGTTGGCAAATTGACAGCATCGGCATCGGTTCACGCATCGGCATTCAGCGGATCACTTACCGGCTATATGTACGTTGGCGGTATCGTTGGCACCTCTGTAGCTCCCCGTTCGGCTGACGAATCAACCAAACCGACTCCGAATACAATCTCTAACTGCCACGTTAATGCCACCATTTCAGGCGCAAACACCATCGGCGGTATCATCGGCACCACAGGTAGCATCAACATGACCAACAACTACGTCGAAGGCACCGTAAGCGGCACTGAAGCATCAAACTGGAGCGGTCCTCGCGTTGGCGGTCTTATCGGCAACCTCGATGGATTCACCGGCGACGTGAAAACAATCACAGGCAACGTTGTTAACCTTTCGGCAATCAACTACACACCTTCAACTCGCGAAGGCGAATGGGCAAATCAATTCACGACAGTTCACCGCATCGTCGGCTCATCTGTTTACAACGAAAACCCCGATTGGTATGAAAACCTCGAAGAAACAGCCCTCGACAACAACTACGCAGTTTCGACTCTCGCTGTTATCGACACTACTACAGGAGCCGGCGCAACCACAACTGAAGGTGCCGACCTCGCTGAAATCAACAAAACCGTTCTAACAGAACTCGGTTGGGCATACGGCACCACAAAAACCGCACCTTGGTGCGAAGAAGCAAGCGCTCTACCCCACCTCTACTACGAAGAATTGGTAGCGGGCATCGTCGCTGATGCAAGCGCAGTTGAAATCAAAGTCAACGACGTCATCACAGTAACACTCACCGTAGTTGGCGGTAGCTCTGACGATGTTGAAGTAAGCTGCGACAACGCTAACGTTTCGGTTGAAGTTATTTCAAACCAAGGCAATACAATCGCCGTAAACATCACCGGCGAAAGCGAAGGCACTGCCACTGTCGTAGCGACCGCAGGCACACACTCAGCAACGATTGCCGTTACCGTAGTGCCTACTACCGGTGTCGAAAACATCTCCACCTCTTCGTCGACATTGACCTACGATGGTAGCAGCCTACACGGCGAAGGTATAATCACTGTCTACAACCTCTCCGGAGTAGTCGTAGCTCAAGGAACCGACACTCTACCGACAGACAACCTCACACCCGGCGTTTATGTAGCTACAAGCGCCAACGGCACTCTCAAAATTGGTGTTAACTAAATACTCATCTATCATTTAAAGAGTAGTATCGGGTGTCGGCATATCGCCGATACCCGATTTTTTTCGGTCGAAGCTATCTGACGCCGAAAAATTTTTGTATTTTTGCAAAATATGAGTAACAACGATGTAAATAGCATCTCCCTGCGCGAAGCGCAAGCGAAAGTCGACGAGTGGATTAAAACCGTCGGTGTACGCTATTTTTCGCCTCTCACCAATATGGCGGTCCTTACCGAAGAGGTGGGCGAAGTGGCTCGCATTATGGCTCGACAATACGGCGACCAATCGACCAAAGCCGGCGAAACACTTGACCTCGGCGATGAGCTTGCAGATGTGCTATGGGTAGTTATGGCGATTGCAAACCAAACCGGCATCGACCTCACTGAAGCATTTGCCAAAAATCTCGAAAAGAAAACCAAACGCGACTGTCGACGCCACCTCGACAATCCAAAATTGAAACAATAACAATTAAACGATATAGTCATGTCAGAAAACACCAACATTGACAAGTATACTCAGGCTATTGCAGCCAGCAATGTCATCGAAGACGATGCAGCCGTTGCCGCAGCCGTTGCAAAAATCGTCGACGAACACTACGCTGAAAACAACAACGCCGAAGTATGGAAATTCCTCTTCAGCACCATCGACCTCACCACCCTCCGTTCTACAGATTCACAATCATCGGTAGCTCGCTTCACAGAAGCTGTAAACAGCTTTGAAGAAACTTTCCCCTCACTTCCCAGCGTGGCAGCCATTTGCGTTTACCCCAACTTTGCTCAAGTAGTACGCTCGGTGCTCGAAGTATCGTCGGTAAACATCGCTTGCGTATCTGGAGCATTCCCCTCGAGCCAATCGTTCTCGGAAGTGAAAATCGCAGAGACATCGCTCGCCGTAGCTAACGGAGCAGACGAAATCGACATCGTATTCAACCTCGGTTACTTCTTCGATAAGGACTATGAATCGGTATGCGACGAAATCGCTGAACAGAAAGAAGCTTGCCGCGAAGCTCATCTCAAAGTAATCCTCGAAACCGGAGCTCTCAAAACAGCTGCCAACATCAAGGCTGCATCAGTACTTTCGCTCTACTCCGGTGCTGACTTCATCAAGACCTCGACAGGCAAAGAATACCCCGGAGCAAGCCTCGAAGCTGCATACGTTATGGCTCAAACCATCAAAGAATACTACGAAAAGACAGGCAACCGCGTCGGTCTCAAAGTATCAGGCGGTATCCGCTCGACCGAAGAAGCTGTGAAGTACTACAGCATCGTCAAAGAAGTACTCGGCGAAGAATGGCTCAGCAACGAATACTTCCGTATCGGTGCATCAAGCCTCGCAAACAGTCTACTCACAAGCATTGCCGGCCACGAAGTTAAGCACTTCTAATTGTTGTCATCGCATACCTTTTGCCGTAGATTTTTGCCAAATATTTGACTTTTAACCACTCAAATAGCAAAAAAAACGCTAAATCTTTGCAGATTGGCAAAAAAAAAGGTAACTTTGCGGAGTTTTTTCACACCATAGCTAAATGGGAAAGTTCACAGCATTCAAATTACCACTGAAGAGTCTTGGCGTGGGCACTCATGAATTTGAGTATCATCTCGACAAGCAATTCTTCGTTGATATGGAAAGTGCCGATGTTCGTGATGCCGATCTTGATGTACATCTCGACGTGCAATACAACGGCGATTTCTATACACTCGATTTCACAATTGAGGGTGATGTAGTAGTGTTGTGTGATCGATGCCTCGACGACCTCACATTCCCTATTGATGTGGATTATCACATCGTAGTGAAGTATGGCGAAGATTACAACGACGACAACGACGAAGTGCTCGAAATTCCCGAAAGTGACAACACTCTCAACGTAGCGTATATGCTCTACGACACAGTAGTGTTGGCTATTCCTATGAAGCATGTGCATCCACAAGGCGAATGCAATCGTCAGATGAGTGCCATGTTGAAGAAACACCAAGCACTCAACATCAATGAAGAAACCGACTTCATTGACGACATTGATAATAGCGACTCCGAAGCATCTGCCGACAACGACGTCATAGACCCTCGCTGGGCGGCGCTTAAGAAGCTCTCGGACGACAATAATATTTTTGAATAAAAAACCTATAGAATAAAAAACAATGGCACATCCTAAACGCAAGCAATCAAAGACTCGCACCGCCAAACGTCGTACTCATGACAAGGCTGTAGCTCCTACTCTCGCTCTTTGCCCCAACTGTGGCGCATGGCACGTTTACCACACTGTATGTGGCGAATGTGGCTACTACCGTGGCAAACAAGCTATCGTTAAAGACGCTGCTCTCTAATTTGGCGAGGACGCCCTTTTGGCGTTAACGAACATTGAAAAAGCAATCCTTGCGCCGCACGATTCCTTAATACAGACAGGGACCGGCGGCATAAGGAGTACTTTTTCGTTGCCTAACAGCAACACATATCCACCGAAGTCTCACGACACCTAAGAAAAAACAATATGCTCAACGCCCGAATTTCCGGCATTGCCTCATATCTCCCCGATGACATTCTCGACAACGAGATGCTCTCCAAAATGGTCGATACTAACGACGAATGGATCACCACTCGTGTCGGCATCAAAGAACGTCATATCCTCAATAAACCGGGTGTTGGTTCGTCATACATGGGTATCCAAGCCGTCGAAAAGCTTCTCGCCGAAACCGGCGTAAGCGCCGACGACATTGACGTACTCATCTGCGCAACCTCAAATCCCGACTATCGCTTTCCTTCGACCGGCTCTATCATCTGCGAAGGCGCAAAACTCAAAAATGCGTATTCATACGATATGGAAGCAGCTTGCGCCGGCTTTATCGTAGCTATGCAAGAAGCGCGAGCATACATCTGCTCCGGTCTTTACAAAAAAGTGATAGTAGTGTGCGCTGAGAAAATGTCGTCTATGGTCAACTATACCGACCGCTCGACTTGTCCCCTCTTCGGCGACGGCGCGGCAGCAGTGCTCGTTGAGCCCACCGAAGAAGAAGGCGTAGGTGTACGCGATGCCGTATTCCACGTTGATGGCATCGGACGCGAACATCTCCTTATGCGTGCAGGCGGTTCAGCGAACCCCGCAACAGCAGAAACCGTTGCAGCCGGAGACCACACCATCTTCCAAGATGGTCGTGCCGTGTACAAACACGCTGTAACCAATATGCTCACCGCCAGCCTCGACGTTATGGCGCGCAACAATCTCACTGCCGACGACGTTAAATACCTCGTACCCCACCAGGCCAACCTTCGCATCATCGAAGCCGTTGCCGATCGCGCCAAGTTCCCGATGGAGAAAGTGCTCGTAAACATCGAACACACCGGTAACACTTCAGCCGCTTCAATTCCTATCTGCCTCGACGAATACAAGAGCAAACTCAAAAAGGGCGACAAGCTCGTGCTCACAGCATTTGGCGCAGGTTTCACTTGGGGCGCTATGTACCTCGTGTGGGACATCTAATCGACTTCTTTTCGAATTCTCATATCATAAACCCGGCGCACTTCCGATGAGGGAGCTCGTCGGGTTTTTGCTCCTTTCAAAACAAAATCCTCTATCCTCGAATCCAAAACGCAATATAGCATGGAAGAAACCACAAAAACATCAGCTCACCGCTCAGGATTTGTAAACATCGTAGGCAACCCCAATGTGGGCAAATCGACCTTGATGAACGACCTCGTGGGCGAACGAATCAGCATCATCACCGAAAAAGCACAGACAACTCGGCACCGCATCATGGGTATCGTCAATGCGCCCGAGTATCAGATCGTATTCTCTGACACCCCCGGTGTGCTCAAACCGAAATACAAGATGCAAGAAGGAATGCTTGCGTTCAGCGAAAGTGCGCTCACAGATGCCGATGTACTCCTTTATGTGACCGACGTGGTAGAAGATCCTACCAAGAACGCCGACTTCCTCGCTAAAGTAGCGAAAGAAAAGATACCCATCATTTTGGTTATCAACAAAATTGACCTTCTTAAAGGTCAGAAAGATCTTGAAGCTATCGTTGACCGTTGGAAAGACCTACTTCCCCATGCAGAAGTATTCCCAACCTCAGCAAAAGAGCACTTCAACGTAGCTTCGTTGATGAAGCGCATCATCGAACTTCTCCCCGAAGGCGAACCCTACTTCGGCAAAGATGCACTTACCGACAAACCGGCTCGTTTCTTCGTTACCGAGATTATCCGTGAGAAAATCCTTCTCAACTACGATAAAGAGGTACCATATTCAACCGAAGTAATTGTTGAAAAATTTGAAGAAAAAGACGCCTCTATCCACATTATGGCAGTGGTATATGTAGAGCGCGACAGCCAAAAAGGAATCATTATCGGCAAACAAGGCGCATCGCTCAAAAAAGTGGGCATTAGCGCGCGTAAAGACATCGAGAAATTCTTCGATAAAAATGTATATCTCGAAATATTTGTCAAAGTCGAACCAAACTGGCGCAATCGCGAAAATAAACTACGCCAATTCGGATACATTGAATAATCGAATATTATAAACGACTTTTTGCATTTACGCCGTTTTTTGGCTATTTTTGCAGAAATCTACTTAATAAACACTATGGGACAACTCGTAGCAATAGTCGGACGCCCTAACGTGGGCAAATCGACACTTTTCAACCGCCTCACCCAGACTCGTACTGCGATTACCGACCCTACCGCAGGTACTACTCGCGACCGTCAGTATGGCAAAGTCGACTGGAATGGCAAGGAGTTCTCAATCGTTGATACTGGCGGTTGGGTAGTAAACTCCGACGACGTTTTCGAAGCTGAAATCAACAAGCAAGTCGAACTTGCCATCGAGCAAGCCGACGAAATACTTTTCGTGGTCGATGCCATGAACGGCATTACCGACCTTGATGACCATGTCGCTGAAATCTTGCGTAAATCACGCAAGCCCGTTATTCTTATCGCCAATAAGGTCGACTCAAATGAATGGGTCTACAATGTACCCGAATTCTACGCATTCGGCCTCGGCGACCCCTACCCTGTATCAGCCGTAAACGGCTATGGCACAGGCGATCTTCTTGATGAAGTTGTTGCCAAACTTCCCGAAAAGGTAGACGAAGAAGAGGAATCACTCGAAGACCTCCCCAAATTCGCCATCGTAGGCCGTCCTAACGCGGGTAAATCGTCGATTATCAACGCATTTATCGGCGACGAGCGTCATATCGTTACCGACATAGCCGGCACCACTCGCGACTCCATCTATACCCGCTATAACAAGTTTGGGTTCGACTTCTACTTGGTTGATACCGCCGGCATCCGCAAGAAGAATAAAGTAAACGAAGATATTGAATACTACTCTGTTATCCGCTCAATTCGTGCTATAGAAGCATCGGATGTCTGCATCCTTATGATCGACGCCACACGTGGCATTGAGAGTCAGGACGTAAACATTTTCTCGCTCGTGCAGAAGAACAAGAAGGGTCTTGTAGTAGTAGTAAACAAATGGGACCTCGTAGAGGATAAGTCGACAGCAGCTATCAAGCACTACGAAGCTGCCATCCGCGATCGATTCGCTCCGTTCACCGACTTCCCCATCATCTTTACTTCGGCAGTGACCAAGCAGCGTATCTTCAAGGTTATCGAAACCGCTATCGAGGTCTACCAGAACCGCAAGCGCACCGTGCCTACCTCGCAGCTCAATACTGTGATGCAGGAAGATATTGCCGCATATCCACCTCCAAGCAACAAAGGCAAGTTTATCAAAATCAAATACATCACGATGCTCAAAGGCGCACAGGTGCCCTCGTTCATCTTCTTCTGCAACTTGCCTCAATGGGTGAAAGAACCATATCGCCGCTATCTTGAAAACAAGATTCGCGAACATTGGAAATTCACCGGTACACCTATCAACGTATTTATGCGTGAAAAGTAATCGCTAGCAAATTATTTTCATTCATCGTAACGAAGACGCGAAGGGTTAGCTAACTCCTCGCGTCTTTTTTGTAACGAAAAAACAGCGGTGTTCCGTTTTTTTTGAGTAGTTTTGTACTCCAAATTGACACGAAAACGATGTACCTATCCCATATCCTCACCCCTATTGTAATTTGGCTGCTTTCGGCATGCCTGTTTTGCGTCGTAATCACAGCGATAATCTACCTACTTCGCGTACGCAATGTCGTGCGCTATCGTCGGCGCGCCGACCGCGAGCCGCTCGATAAAGCCGATGCAGACTATCTATCGGCATCTGTTGTCATATATTCGCAGGGCGATGATGCTGAAAATCTTCACGAATTACTCGTAAGCATTCTCAATCAAGATTATCCGGCACCATACGAGGTAATCGTGGTCAACGAAGGAATACAGGCAGAGGTGCGCGATACTGTGGTACTGCTCCGCAACAACTACCCAAATCTATATCTAACCTATACCCCAGAGGGCGTTGTAAACCTCAGCCGCAAGAAGTTGGCACTCACGTTGGGTATTAAGGCAGCCCGACATGAAGTTGCAGTACTGACCACAACGGCAGTAGAAATCGAATCGCCACAATGGTTACGCCGTATGATGAGTCGATTCGACCGCGAAGGCAAGACAGAAGTTGTCCTTGGATATGCGTATATCGACCCGTCGGAGGATACGACAATCGGACGCCGTCATCGAGCCTTCGACTACGTAGCCGACAGTATCCGCTGGCTCGCAGTAGCCATTGCCGGCAAACCGTTCCGAGGCACAGAGTATAACATAGCTTACCGCAAAGACACTTTTATGCGAAACAAGGGATTTGCGCGTACGTTAAACCTACGCTACGGCGATGATGACGTATTTGTTAGCGAAATTGCCCGGGGCGACAATACCGCAGTAGAATTAAGCGAAGAATCGATGGTTCGTCTCCGTCAAGGCAATCATCCGCGCATCTTCAGCGAACGAGCCTTACATCAAATATTCACAGAGGGCTTTATCCGTCGCCGTCCCCGCGTCCTCAGCACACTTACAGGATGGTTGCAGCTTGTAGCTCTCGCATGTGGCATCGTAGCCGGAGTCATTGCATACCCTAACATAGTACCATCAATCATCGCGACGGTGCTTGTTTTACTGCAGCTAGCTCTAGACGTCTACATTTGGCGCAACGCAATGCGAGCACTGAAGTCGCGACGGTTGTTTGTTACCTTGCCATGGTTAGCAATTACATACTCGATTCGCAAAGTTATTCGCCGCCTCCATGCCCGCATTGGGAAACATAAAAACTATACTTGGGACTAAGTTTGCGATAGCTCGTCGGCTCGTTCAAACCAACCTTGCTCCATACCGCATACGGGGCAACGTTTAGGAGCAGACTTCGACCTAATAGTATATCCACATCGACGGCAATACCAAATTTCATCGTTTTCAGCCTCAAAAAGGGTGTTATTTTCGAGTCTGTCGAGCAACTTGAGGTAACGAGCCTCATGCATCTTTTCGACCGTAGAAACGAGTTTATAGAGGTTTGCGATACGAGGGAATCCTTCGTCGATAGCAGTCTGCTCAAACGCGGCATAGAGATCGCTCCACTCCGAACGTTCACCCATTGCGGCCTCGGCAAGATTTGTCTTTGTATCACCAACAATTCCGGCAGGATATCCGGCAGAGATATCAACCATTCCCCCTTCAAGAAGATTGAAGAACTGACGAGCATGACTTAACTCCTGTTCAGCCGTCTCCATGAAAACAGCAGCAATTTGTTCGTAGCCTTCCTCTCGAGCTTTATCGGCAAAGAGGGTGTATCGAGCGCGCGCCTGACTTTCGCCGGCAAACGAAGCCAATAAATTATGCTCCGTCTTAGTTCCTTTCACACTTTTCATATCAAATCTATTAGTGAGTAATCTATCAACTAAACACGCAGGCATCATTATTTGTTTTCCCCGACGAAAAATCCCCAAGAATAAATATACATAAAACCCGGACAACGTCATGTCGTCCGGGTTTTAAATGTATTAGGAAGAATTGAGAATCTTACTTAGCAGCTACTTTCTTGCGGCTGTCGGTGAGGTAAGCAACGGGACAAGCTAAGTAGATAGTAGCAAGAGTACCGATGATTACACCGATGAGCATAGCGAAGATGAAGCTACGGATTGAATCACCACCGAGGATGAAGATACAGATGAGCACGAGTAAGGTAGAACCCGAAGTCATGATTGTACGGCTCAAAGTAGTATTGATTGAGCTATTCATTGTCGAGAAGAAGTCGTGCTTGGGATAGAGAGCGGAATTTTCACGAACACGGTCGAATACCACCACGGTATCATTAATCTGGTAACCAATCACAGTCAAGATAGCGGCGATAAATGTCTGGTCAACTTCCATTGCAAAGGGAAGAACGCCATAGAACATAGAGTAAAGGCCGATAATCGAGAATGCGGTGAATGCAACTGCAGCGAGAGCACCGAGCGAGAATGCAACGTTACGGAAACGGAGCAAGATATAGAGGAACATAGCCAAGAGCGAGAATGCAACGGCGATGTAAGCGTCGGTACGCATATCGTTTGCCACAGAAGGACCTACCTTCTGAGAACTTACGATACCCTGAGAAGCGTCAGTGGTAGAGAACTCTGCATCGGTCATACCTTCGCGGAGGTAGGGTTTGAGAGCGGTGAAGAGCTTGTCGGTGATTTCTTTTTCAGTGTCAGCAGTTTCTTCGGTGATCTTGTAGTTGGTCGATACACGAACCTGGTTCGAGCTTTCGATGGTGATAACCGATGTAGAAGCTTCGGGGAACTGAGCAGAAAGTACACTCTGAAGTTCTTGAGTATCTACAGGACGATCGAACTTAACGATGTAGTTACGACCACCTGAGAAGTCGATACCCTGGTTGAGACCGCGGATAGCAAGCGAAGCAATAGTAATGAGGATGAAAGCGCCAACAACGGTGAAGCTCATCTTACGCTGACCAAGGAAGTTGATGCTGGGGCTTACAAACATCTTACGAGAGAGGCTTGTGCTGAATGTGAGGCGGTGAGAAGCGTCAGTTTTGCCGAACCAGAGGAAGAAGAGACGGCTCAAGTAAACTGCAGTGAAGAACGAGCAGATAAGACCGATGATAAGAGTGGTAGCGAAGCCCTTGATAGGACCTGTACCGAAGAGGAGGAGGATTACACCGGTGATAATTGAGGTAAGGTTCGAGTCGAAGATAGCAGAGAATGCATTGCTGTAACCATCAGCGAGAGCGTTGTGAGCTTTCTTGCCGGCACGAAGTTCTTCTTTGGTACGTTCGAAGATAAGCACATTAGCGTCGACTGCCATACCGAGCGAAAGCACGATACCGGCGATACCCGACATAGTTAGCACTGCCTGGAACGAAGAAAGGATACCGATAGTAAAGAAGAGGTTGCAAACAAGACAGATATTAGCAACGATACCGGGAACTACGCCGTAGAAAGCAATCATGAACGCCATAAGGAGCACGAGAGCCACAACGAACGAGATGAAACCAGATTCGATAGCTTGTTTACCGAGAGAAGGACCTACAACCATGTCAGAGATGATATGAACTTTAGCGTCCATCTTACCTGACTTAAGTACGTTAGCAAGGTCACGAGCTTCTTCGATGGTGAAGTCGCCGGTGATTGACGACTGACCGCCTTCGATTTTGTCGTTTACGTTAGGAGCAGAGTACACTTTGTCGTCGAGAACGATAGCAACCTGCTTGCCTACATTCTGACCGGTGATGCGAGCCCAGTTGCGAGCGCCTTCCGAGTTCATACGCATCGAAACTTCGTTACCACGGAGTTGGTCGTAGTTTGAAGAAGCGTCGCTTACAGCTTTACCGTCGAGAGCAGCTTTGCCACCGGTAGCGCGGAGAGCGTAGAGAGCGTAACCGAAGTTATGTTCTGCGCCATTAGCATCAGTGCGAACAGTGGGTTTAACAGCCCAACGGAGACGGAGGTCTGAAGGAAGAAGGCTCTTAGCCTGGGGTGTAGCGAGTACCTGGTCAACAGCAGCCATGTATTTAGCATCGGCAGCATAGCCGAGAGTTGCACCGTAGCCACCCTGAGAAAGGAGCGCTGCGAGAGGAGCTGCATTTACAGTTGTATCGTTAGCGAGGCTGTTAAGAAGAGCATTGAACGAAGCGACAACATCCTGAGCAGTGTAAGTCTCGTAGAATTCGAGGTTAGCAGAGCGCTGGAGGAGGTCGCGAACACGTTCGTGGTCTTTAACACCGGGGAGTTCGAGAAGAATCTGACCGTCTTTGCCCTGGAGAACCTGAATGTTGGGCGAAACAACGCCGAACTGGTCGATACGGTTACGGAGGACGTTAGTAGCAGAGTTATCTACACGGTCTTTAACCTGGCTTTTAAGAGTAGCACGAACAGCGTCGTCGCTCTGACCAGCGTTGATGATGTCCTGGAAAACTACAGAAAAGTCAGCTTGAGGTTTAGCTTCACGATAGAGTTTGATGAACGAGCTAACGAAGTCGTCGCTTTGGTGCGATTCAACGATAGCATTAGCACCGGCGAGAGCAGCTTCGAATACAGAGTCGGTATCACCAGCCTTCATAGAGCGGAGCATGTCGGGCATGTCCACCTGAAGAATAACGTTCATACCGCCCTTGAGGTCAAGGCCGAGACCGACGCCCCATTTGCGTACATCATTAAGAGTGTAACCCATATACACTTTCTGCTCGCCGAGCGAGTCCATGTAGTGTTTGTAGGCCTGGTTGTAGGCAGCATCATCGTTATCGCCTGATTCTTCGATAGCGTAAGCGGCAGCTTCATTCTCATATTTGCTCGAAATGAACGTAAATGAGAGATAGAACAAGCATACCAACGCCAAGAAAACAGCAATAACACCTGCTACGATGCTTCCTAATTTTCCTTTGCTTTGCATGTAAAAATATGGTTAAATAATTAATAAAATTTCGTCAGTATTGATTTGGCTCGCAAATATAGTGAAAAATCTCCATACAAAAGCCAAAAAGGGTGCCTTTTTTAACCCAAGCACCCTTTTCTATATTGTTTTTAAAGGCTTTACAGCCCGATTTTTCAGCGAGTGGAGAGCACGAATCCGCCGTTTGTAGGAATCGTAATCGCCATACGGTCTGCTTTCATACGTTCGTTGCGCAAAACAGGCTCGAGATCTTTACCATCGGCTATGATAGAGTATGAATCACCTTTGGCAAGCATTGGCAATGCAAGATTGAGTTTAAGGGACTCTTTGGTAGCATTCACACCGGCAATATACCAAGTATTAGCTTTACGACGTGCGAGTACCACATATTTGCCGGGATATCCGTCGATGTATATTGTTTCATCCCAGGTAGTGGGCACGCCGCGAAGGAAGTCCATACACACTATAGGAGCGTCGGTGAGATTATTGGGCGTAAGGGCAAAGTTTTGGATTGGATTCTGGAAGAGTACAGTTGTGGCTAGTTGGAAAGCATCTGTAGTCTTACGAGCATGGCGCGATTGATTGTCGCGACTCATGTAGCGGTTCATAAAGCAACCACCGAATTCCATACAGCCGACTGTGTTGCGGATGAAAGGATGAAGCGATGCATTAAAGGCTTCTTCATTGCAGAAATGCTCTTGGAAGTAGAGGTTTTCTGATGCAAGAACCGCCTCACTACCAACATAGTTGGGATACATACGTTCCCAACCGCGCGGAAGAGTGCAACCGTGGAAGATAACCATCAAGCCATTGTCATCGGCATCACTGAGAATATCTTCGTAGAGACGCATGGTCTCTTGCTTGTCGCCGCCAAAAAAGTCGACTTTAATACCCTTAACACCGATTTTGCTGAGCCAACGCATCTCGGCTTTTCGAGTTAGAGCACGATCCATGTAGTTGATAGGGCTTTGTGTGATGTCGTTCCAATAACCGGATGAGCTATACCACATAATTAGGTCAACACCACGTTCACGTCCGTAAGCGATAAGCTCGGGCAGACGTTCGCGTCCGATATTGTTATCCCAGAAGTTATCAACCAAGAGGTATTTATATCCCATAGCCTGAGCAAGGTCGATATACTTCTTCTGATCTTCCATATTGATGCTGTTATCCTGCCACACAATCCAACTCCAAGTACCGGGGGCATAAACGTACTGCTGTTCGGATTGATAGAGGGGCTTTACAACGTCCCAAGGCACGGTTGTCTCGACGATAGGCTTGAGAGTTTCTCCAACAGTAATTGTACGCCAGGGAGTTATAGCCGGCAAAGCCATAGCGGCACCAACAAGTCCGTTTCCGTTATTCTCACCTTCCATCGGAAAGGCAATAGAGTATCGACCATCGGCATAGTCTGACAAGTGCGAAGCACAATAGCGACTATCTACACCGGTCTCGCTCACAAGCACCCAACCATCGCCACCAATATTGAATAGGCATGGGAAGGTATAACCCTGACCATACTGCGAACTGTCGGTAACGGGAGCCTCAGCACGGTATTCCTCTTCATAGCTTGGCTTGGTGCGTTTCCAAGCTATCATAGGGTCGCTTTGAGGGCAGAGGAAACTCGTGGCAGTCGAAGGCACACCAAAGCCGGTAGCTTCTGACGATACGTAGATTGCACCGGTTTCGCCTTCTTTGGGAATTTCGTAGCGGAAAGCGATGTCGTTATCACCAACCATAAATACGACATCGAAATGCGCCTTGTCGACTGTCGTAAAAGTATATATTACACGATTATAGTTGCACTCAACATATCGATTTTTAATGGTAGGCAAGCTATATCGGTCGGTCCATGGAGTAATCTCCGACGCTTTCATTTCGGTCGCTTTGGTATAGTCGCCGATGTTCGACAAGAATCCCAGAGGAGCCGGATTTAGCATCGTCTTGCCATTGTAAGTCACTGAATAGGATGGAGTGCCGTCGATAATATCGACATCAACGCTCAATCGGCCATCGGGGCTTGTTACCACGACAGCTTGCGCACCTAGTGCGAGAAGCGAGAACAGTCCGGTTATGAGTTGTGATTTCATGAAAGGTTATAAGGGGTTATGAATAATCAAAAACGATAAGAGACGCCAAGCAAGCCATGCAAACGTTGACTTTGTACATCAACAGGGATAATGGTATAACGACGGCAAAGGAGGTTTTCGAAGTGCGCAAACACATTGAACTGAGGAGTAAAAGCATAATTAGCGCTCAAGGCCACATTACTCACATTATCGAGAGCTACGCTAGTATCTTCAATTGAAGCAATTTGGTAAGTTCGATTCAAATAGCTACGAAGTGCACGGAGCTCATAGTCAATTCCAATTGAGAGTTTCTCGATTGGCTTGACTGTCAATCCGGCTTCGACAACATACTTGGCACGATCGGCGTTATTGTAATCGCCATGACAATAGTGCCTAACAGCAGCATGAATACCGCCATAGTTTTCAACATTATATGACATTTCTGCTCCAATGTTCCAGCCCGAGATATCCGCTTTCGCAAAGTGGACCGGGTAGAGAATCGTTGATCCAATGTTGTGGTAGACCGATGCCAAAATATTAGAATTCTTAACCGATGCATATCCAGCCGAAATGCCAATATTAAGATTGTCGACGGGACGAAGATTGAAACCTACACGACCGTCGATGGGGGCAAAAATTCGGTTTGCGCCCAAGGAAGAAAGCGCATACGGCGATAATTCGTACTGCCAACGCTGTGTACGGAATTTTTCACCTCCACCAAGGGTTGCAAATGCGGTAAATTTACCCGACGGCATCCAAGCAAGAGCTACGTCCGGGGCTACATGATACGCTTTGTCGGGTGAGTTAACACCAATATCGATACGGGCACCAAGGCGAACGTCGACATTTAGATAATCGAAACGGAAAGAGGGATTAAAGTCAAGAATAGCCGAAGTGCGGTCGAATGGCTCGAGTTTGTCGTCGACATATTCAACACCATTTGTTGCTAGTACATCAGCATTAACACCCATCTCAAAGTAGACGGTGCGATAAGAGTTAAGATTCAGACCGACACGAGCATCTGCGACAAGACGATTATCCGAAGGAGCTTCGGTAAAGTTATTAGACGCCAAAGTATAGTCTTTCGACTGTCCGAAGTGACTATAGCGAATCGAACCGGAATAGCGAATTGCATCACCCCCGGCAATATTAGCACCTAAGTCAAAGCTATTTACCCCTCGTTCAAAATCTTCAATTCCAGCCATCGGCGAATTGAGCGAAGCGTGGAAAAATTCGACGTCAGCACCAATTCTCGCCCCTGCTTTAAGGGCGTGATTAACATCGGCTTGAACTCCGAAAGTGTTATTGCTCACCGTCGCTTTATCAAGTTTGAGTGGTGTATGGTATGAGGCACCGTTAAAACGAACAGCAGCATTAAGTTGGGTAGAGGCATTATCGATAATTCGATATCCGGCAGCCGCTCCTAAATTATAAGCCGGCAAATACCCCGCCCACAGATATCCCTTGTAAGGGTCTTTAGGCTTGATACCTGTATAGAGAGGCAATGCTAGAGCACCGGGAATCGGCGTGAAATTAGTGGTTCGGCTATATTGAGCCGGATTAAGAGAAACGTCCGGCGTTGAAAGTTTTGGCATGGTCGGCACCACCGAATGCAAAGGAGAAGCCGGAGGCAACTCCGCTACAACGGTTCGGTCGACGGTTATTTCGGTGGAGAGATTCTGCGCACCTGCGAATTGACTGAGCGAAACAGATGTCGCAGCTATGATTATATGCTTGATTTTCATTTTTCTTGCTTCTTATCAGATAGACGGCTGTCAATCATCATGAAAATATCGGGTTCAGAACCGGGATAGTTATCGCGAAGAGCTTCTAAGTATTCGCGAGCTTCAAAGTCTTTACCTTGAGCGGTGTAGATATCGCTCAATAGGATAAACCCACGAGCAATCCAGTAGCGATGAGGAGAGCCCGACTGAACAAATTCTTGGGCGATTTTGAGAGCTTCTTTATTTTTTCCGGCTTCGTGAAGAGCCGAAGCGGCTTCGTATGCACTCTTGGCGCCGAAAAGTTCGTTAGCATCAGTAGCCATTTCTTTCCAAATCGCAATAGCTTCATCGGTATGGTCGTCGGCATCGAGGGCTACAGCTTTTGTAAATTTGGCCTCAGAAATAGCCGCCGGACTAGCAGACGAAGCAATGATGGCGTCAGCAGCCTCACCAGCTTTTGCATATTCTCCCATATCACGAGCAGTACGCATTAAGCCAAGTCGAGCCGATGTTGCAGTCGCAGCATCGGATGCTTTCTCGGTAAGAGTTTCGTATTTAGCAAGAGCATCGGGAAGATTGCTAGCCGAATATGCTGCATCCGCTTTGAGTAAAAGAGCACATTCCGCAGCTTGACTATCGGGATAGCGGTCGATGATACGCTCAGCAAGAGCGTTTGCTTTTTCATTATTGCCGCTATCTTTAGCTTTGTCGAGGAGTATACCCAAAGCTTCGGCAGCGTGAGGCGACGATTGATATTTAGCTGCAAAATTTTCAAGCTGAGCAGTTTCGCCACGCTGACGTAATGCAGTGCAAGCCGACTCAAATGCCAATTCTTCCGCTTCGTCGTCGGTAATTTTCGGAGCATTGTCAACCGAAGCCATAAAGTCGAGGTATTCATCGCCACGGCCGGCACCAATGTATAGGTTTTTGAGGAGTGATGATGCTTGTGCAGCTTCGGCAGAAGTGGGATAGAGCTGAATCACAGATCGGTAAGCTTTGGCAGCTTCGTTGGTCTGTCCCATATCGAGAAGAGTCATCGCCATCTGGAGGTAGCCACGACGACCTTGAGCAGTCTGCGGATATGACTTGATAAGGATCTTATATGTATTTACCGCATCTGCATTTCGGCCGAGACTTATCTGTGCTTGAGTCGTTTCGAGCAAGGCGTCGGGCATCAACACCGAAGAAGAGAAGTCGCGACGAAATACATCTAGTGCTTGAAGTTTACCCTCATAATCACGGAGATAGCCTTTCATTTTGGCAGCATTAAGCGACGCATAGTCGCCAGCACCGGGATTTGTTTTGAACGCCTTTGCGTAAAAGTCGGCAGCTTCGCTAAAATCGCCAAGAGCAAAACGGACGTCGCCTAAACGATTATATATGTCGGCTAGTGTTGTCGGATCAGAAATACGAGTCGACGCATCGGAGAAGTTGGTCATTGCACCTTTTGCATCACCGGTGTTGTATAGCGAATATGCTAACCCGTAAAGAGCTACGGGACGATTTTGCGCATTTTTATCGGCAGTGCGGAGGTAAGTGCGGAATTTATCGATTGCCGCGGTGTTATTTCCATTCGCTTGAAGTACTTGCGCTTGAGCGAGTACCACTTCTGCAGCAATGGTTGCATCGAACGAACGAAGCGCATGGGCATCATTTAGAAAATCAGATGCGACTGCATAATTACCTTCGCGCAACGACTTCATACCTAGAGTGTAAAGCACACGTTGTTTTGCGGCTTGCATCCTTGGAGATGGCGAATTAATGGCATTGAGACGCGAAAGGGCTCGTTCGTAGTCATTATCTGCCATATATCCAGAAGCCAAATAGGAGGCAACACGGTCGGAATATGGTCCATCGGGATAAAGACGTAGGAATTCTTCAAATGTTTCGGATGTCGATGCAAAAGGCACCGACGCGCCTGCGAATTTAGCTGCGGCATAGTTGTAAAAAGCAGCTTCGCGCACCTCGGGGTCGTAGTCGACTTTGGCAGCCTTATCGAATGCAAGGATTGCCGCCGATGTATCGCCATTTTCAAGTAGACATTGACCTGCAAATAGGTATGCCGACTGCTGGAGAGCACCGTCGGCACGCTCGGTAACCGGACGAAGATAATCGAGAGCTTCGTTATAGTTACCTAAGTTGAAGGCTTGCACACCGAGTACATAAAGAGCCGATGGAAGGGGATTGGAAGTCGCCGAGGTATATTTCTTGAGGTATGGGCAAGCATCCGAAAGCTGGCCTTGACGGAAAAGGGATTCACCGGCGATACGATTAAGTTCTGCAGTTGCTTCAGACGGCAAGGAGCTTCGTTTGAGACCTTGACGAGCAGTTGAAAGAGCTCTGCTATAGTTACCTTCAGCAAAATCAATTGCGGCGAGGTAGCAATCGGTAACATCGCCGGGAGCGACAGCAGTATTCACCATACGGAAACGCTCGCGAGCAGCGCCATAGTCCTTTTCATCGTATGCAATACGACCGAGGTAGAATGATGCCGCCGAACGAGTTGTGCGGTAGGTTGCAGCTTCGGAGAGCGCTGCCTTTGCCACGTCGACTTTACCAACATTGTAAGCCGAAATGCCCTTGCGATAAAACAACTCCGAGGCGTCGGCAGTTGCAAGACCGTCGGTCAAGACTTCAGCGTACGCCTTCAAGGCTTTATCATACTCATTTAAAGCAAAGAAGCAATCGGCATACCCTTTTGCCGCTGATTGAAGGCATGAGGACTGAGGATACTTGCGAACGTAAGCATCAAACGCCGCCCGAGCTTCGGCATATCGTCCGGCGCCATATAGCCAACGAGCTTCAGCGAGTTCGACCTCGCTACGAGTATCGGCATCAAGGGCTGAGCGGTCGATTGGCAATAATTGGTCGAGGGCAGCAGAAAAATTGCCCTGTTGCGCCATATCGCGACCTCGCAAGAGCAAGCCACCATCGTTTGGAGAATTTATTTGAGCGGATGCAGCTATGGCAAGAGCCATTGTCGCACTTATAATTCCGTATCGTTTCATAGCTAAGATTCGAATTTCCTACAAAGTTACGCAACGCACACGATATGAACAACCTCATTCACATTTTTTAGACGGGAGACAGCGACATCACTCAAAAAATGGCAATCGAGGGAATCTTCAAACAGACGCCCTCGATTGCAATTACTTAACAATGAAATATCTATTTAATTGCGATTTTTACTGTTTTGGTCGCTTTGTCGGACGAAAGACAGACTACATACATACCTGGAGAAAGCGAGGTAAGGTCGACTTTAATATTCCCCTCTCCGGCAGCAGAGAGAAGCTGCTTACCATCGAGCGACACAACGCGAATAGTATTGACTCCATAGGCATCCAATACACTACCTTCAATGGAGTAAGCAATATCAGTCGTAGCAAGATTATCGACACCCAACGTTCCGAGTTCTTTAACATCGCGGAAGTCGCTTGCCACAGTGCGTGAATAATTGTCGTATTCACCGGTATCGGCATTATACTCCGACCATACTTTTTCAACGGCTTGGCCGTATTCATTATAAGTGTAGACGTTTTTCGAAGCGCCCTTAAAGACCACAACCCCATTATCGAGCACTTCACGCATTTCTTCAAGCGGATTGCCGTATTCGTCGAAGATATAAGTGTAGATATCTTCTTCAGTTATTGATTCGCCTTGGTCTTCATATACCAATACTCTTGACTCGGAATAAGATTTGGTTGCTTCGTCGATATATACACGCGAGAGGGCCATATAGCTACCGTCGGTAAATTCAAATTTCACAGTGCTTTCAAAGTCGTTGGGATATACACCGGAAATTTTGGCATCCAACTTATTTCGATAGTAGAGATTAGCCTTACTAATTAGATTGTTACCTCCAACATAATCCATGTAGTCGAAGTTTAATACCTGACCATCAGTCGTTTCCCATTCAATATCGCGAATGTCGAATACTTCCTCCCATTTGTAGTTAGAATTCAGTTCGATATAACGGGTTGACGTTACTACACCATCAGCATTAACCGTATTGTTAAGTCGTGCAATGGGGTCGAATATCTCTCCCAAATTCGCCTCACGAAAAGCGCTATCAACAGCCCCCGCTACATTACGAAAAATAGGATAGTTATTGCCAAATTCAAGAGCCCAATCATTTTCAGCCCAACCATATCGCCCAAAGAACGATTGAAAATCGGGTGCAAGTTCATCGAATTTAGCCACGGTCAATGAATTATTAACCCAAACATTATCGACCATTGCTTCAGTTAGTTGTTCGATAGGCTTTCCATTTTCATTATATATGTACGACACACGAGAATAAGCACGCTCCTCTACATCGTAATTAACCACAGCTTTTAAGTCGCCATTCGGGTAATACGACTTATCGATTTCGAGAGCACGAGCCCATCGACGACCATCCCAAAAATACACAGTCTCGTGCCCGGCACGATATATTGTATTATCTATTGGAGATACTCGCTTGAACGAACGTTCTTTATTTATGTTTCCACGTTCAGCAAAAGCAACAACAGAGGGCCGGTCGGCACTCGCAGCGAGAGTTACAGTCAAGGTTAAACAAGCAAGAAAAGTGTACTTCATACGCATTTTGACGCGGTTTTAATGATACGATTCGCAAATGTAGATAATAATTATCAAAAACAAACAAAATTTTACATAAAATTTTACACAACAAAGCAAAATGTCAAAAATATCAGCAACAAGTACCGTCAAAACTCTCTTCACAGCAAACGCTTTTGAGATAAAAGGCATTAATTTTTATCTTACTGATTTTCTGCACATTATAAAACCACTTGAAAATTTCTTTGAAAAAAGTTGTAAAAAAATTTGGAGGGTATCAGAAAAGTGCGTAACTTTGCATCGCTTTTGAAAAAGACGGGGTGTAGCTCAGTTGGTTAGAGTACGCGTCTGGGGGGCGTGAGGTCGCTAGTTCGAGTCTAGTCACCCCGACTAAGGAACAAAAGCAATAGAATGAGAATCGGTTATGCCGGTTCTCATTTTTTTGTATCAAGCCCAATAGAGGCGCGCACATATATGCGCGCCAAAAGATTAATCTAGTTACTTTCTGACGTAGTGAGGCATTTCTTCGGGAATTACCATAGAAATTTCGACGAGCCCGGCAACTACACCATCTCGCTTCCAAGCCGTCTGATAAATCATTTTGCGAACACCTTGCTTCTCGATGGTGTAGCAGTTGACACCACCAGTATCGAGAAGATGTCGGATGATTTGCTTAGAGCGTTCACTATGACAGTCGAGCATATTTGCCCCGATAAGATTGCCATGAGATGCAAATGTTGCACGAGCTTTTTCATTCATATATATAATGGTACAATCAGCATCGACAACAGTAATTGCACAATTGACCTCACGAGCCCAGTCGGGAATGATGGTAGAGAGTTCTTCAGAAGTATTCATTTTTCATAAGATTTAGATTGACAAATGTAGGGAGAATATTTCAGAAGGCAATAAAAACGAAGAAAAAGGGGTAAAAAAGGCGATTTTCACATCTTTTATGATATTTATTTGCGAAATATGTTTGTATTTCCAAAAAAAGGTCGTAACTTTGCAGCGCAATTCAGCGATACACTCATTGCTAATTGGTGCCATAGCTCAGTTGGTAGAGCAAAGGACTGAAAATCCTTGTGTCCCCGGT
>CAZYYV010000018.1:0-33396 GCA_964651295.1 uncultured Bacteroides sp. | reverse complement strand
AAAACGACGTTCTCGATACCGCCAAAATGGAAGGTCATGAAGAAGGTCTAAAGGAGGGGCTAAAGGAAGGACGCAAGGAAGGCTTGAAAGAAGGTCTTGCAAAGGGACTTGAGGAAGGTCGTGAAGTTGGTCTTTCAGAAAGTCGTCGTTCTATTGCCAAGAATCTCAAGAATATGGGCTTAACTGTAGAGCAGATTCAAGCGGCAACCGGACTTTCTCAAGAAGAAATTGAGTCGATATAGACCAAAAGAGGTCTATACGTAAAGCAAATTGAAAATAAATGATAGAATATATAAAAGGTAGCGTTGCAGCTCTCACGCCGGCCAATATTACAATTGAAACTCAAGGCGGTGTTGCATACATTTTGAACATAACACTTCCCACTTTTTCGGCCCTTGAAGGTAAAACCGAAGCTAGACTTTATGTCCACGAGTCAATTCGTGAAGACGCGTGGGTACTTTATGGTTTTTCAGACGAACGTGAACGCGAACTTTTTCGTTCGCTTATCGGCGTTTCTGGTGTGGGTGCTTCGACTGCGATGATTATTCTATCGTCTCTGCAAGGCGACGAGTTGGCCGCGGTTATCTCCGGAGGAGATGTTAAACGCCTCAAAGCAATCAAAGGAATTGGCGCAAAAACGGCAGAAAGAATAATTGTTGACCTTCGTGATAAAATAAAAGCTACCAATGATACGTTATTTATCCAGACCCGCTTGCACAGCGATGCCTTCGACGAAGCTTTGGCAGCACTAAATGCTCTTGGTTTCGATAAAAAGCAGAGTGAGAAAGCTCTTGATAAGCTTTTCTCTGCCGACCCGACCATCAAGGTCGAGGTTGCCATCAAGAAGGCACTCTCGATGATGTAATCGGTGCCTCTTGCAAATGGATAAGTATCTGATTCAACATATTTTACGATACGCGTTGCTACTCTTGATTACAGGGGTGGCCTTTGTCGTACCTGTAAGTGTTGATGCTCAATACTATAAGTCTGAGATGAAGCCACCGGCTCCTGCTTCGACTCCATCGACACATCCGACTGATTCTGTACCTCTTTACCTGCCAATTCCTCCGACGGTCCCCGAAAACTACGAGGACTTGATGAACGATTATACGGCTTACGACCTTAAAACGCCATCGAATATCACTACTGAGGCTGATTACGACCCAATAACAGGTTGCTATATAGTGCATACTCGCTTGGATGGCGTTGATATTGCCACTCCATTTATGCTGTCGGCAGAGCAGTATAACAATTGGCAGATGCGTAAATCGATGCAGCGTTATTATCGTGATCGTAACCTTGGGCTGATCACAGATAAGGAAAAAGAGCCTTTTAATATTTTAGATATGAATTTTGCACTCGGACCATTGGAAAAAATCTTTGGTCCCGGGGGGGTGTCACTAAAAACTCAAGGTTCAGTAGTTGTGTCGATGGGTGTCAAAAGTAACAAGACCGATAATCCATCACTCTCATTATCAGCTCGTCGCAAGACATATTTTGACTTTGATCAAAAGATTCAAGCTACCATTTCGGCAGGAGTTGGCGATCGTATGAAGTTCAATATGACCTATAATACCGATGCAACTTTCGATTTTGACTCCAAAAATCTTAAACTTGCTTACGAAGGTAAAGAAGATGATATAGTCAAAAGTATCGAAGCCGGTAATGTGTCGATGACTACAGGGTCGTCGCTGATTCGTGGTGGTACTGCACTTTTCGGTATTAAAGCTAAGTTGCAATTTGGCAAACTTACAGCAACGGCACTTGTGTCGCAGCAAAATTCAGAGTCTAAGACTGTCAATACCAAAGGTGGTGCTCAGACTACAGAGTTTACTGTCAATGCAGATGAGTACGACCAGAATCGTCATTACTTCCTTGCTCACTTCTTCCGCGACAATTACGATAGATTTGCGTCGCACTTGCCCTATGTATCATCGGGTGTGAAGATTACTCGTATCGAAGTATGGGTAACAAATAAATCGGGAAAATACGACCAAGCTCGTAACTTTGTTGCGTTTATGGACCTTGGTGAAAATAAGGTGCTCGCATCTAATTATTGGAAACCTGAATCCGGTCTTGATAATCCATCGAATAAATCGAATAACCTTCTTGAAGTTATCAAGAACGACTATCCCGGAGCGCGAAATATTAGCGAAGTCACTCAAGTTTTGTCGCCTCTTGCAAATGATGGTGTCGAAGGCGGGCGCGACTATGAAAAAGTCGAAAGTGCTCGTTTGCTTTCGTCTAGTGAATATACCCTTAATTCGACCTTAGGATACATTTCGATTAAGAGTGCCCTTAATGCCGACGAAGTACTTGCTGTAGCTTACGAATACTCTTATAATGGTCAAGTATATCAAGTAGGTGAGTTTTCGGGCGATATCACTAATACCGATAAATCGCTTTATCTTAAGATGCTTAAGGGTACTACAACGTCGCCATATTTGCCGATGTGGGATCTTATGATGAAGAACGTCTATTCGCTTGGAGGTTATCAGATTCAGAAAAGTAAATTCAAACTTAATATTAAATATCTCTCCGACACCACAGGTACACAGATTAACTATTTACCTGTGCCAAACTTGAACAATCAGTCGTTGCTTCAGGTAATGAACCTCGACCGCATTGACTCAAATGAACAGAGTAATCCCGATGGTTTCTTCGACTATATCGATGGGTATACTATTTTGCCATCGACCGGTAAGATTATTTTCCCTGTTGTCGAACCTTTCGGCTCTCACCTTTACGATAAAATCAATGATCCGGAATTAGCTAAAAAGTACGTATATCAAGAGCTCTACGACTCAACACTTATTGTTGCTCGCCAATATGCAGATAAGAATAAATTTATTCTAACCGGTGAGTATCAAGCATCTGCCGGATCTCAGATCCGTCTTAATGCAATGAATGTTCCTCGCGGATCGGTGGTCGTAACAGCTGGAGGTGTGCAGTTGACGGAAAACTCCGATTATACCGTCGATTATGCTATGGGTATCGTCACGATTACCAACCAAAGTATCATCGATTCGGGTCAAAATGTATCGGTTACTCTTGAAAATCAATCGATGTTTTCCACGCAACGAAAAACGTTGTTAGGCCTCGATCTTCAGTATCAGCTAAATAAGAACTTAAACTTCGGTGCGACTCTTCTGCACTTTTCTGAGAAAGCGCTGATTGAGAAAGTAAATATTGGCGACGAAACTGTCAATAACTCTATGATGGGTTTCAACATGGCGTATAATGGCGAATTTATGTGGCTTACAAATCTTCTCAACAAGATTCCGACAGTAAATGCCACTCAGCCGTCTCGACTCAATTTTACTGCCGAGTATGCCGCAATTATGCCACACGAGCAGAAATCCGGTTCGAATAAAGGTTCGTCTTATATCGATGATTTCGAATCGACTCAGACCGGGATCGACCTTCGTTCGCCATATTCTTGGTTCTTGGCGTCTACACCCTACGATCCATCTGCCGGTGCACTTTTCCCAGAAGCTGCTTTAAGTAATGATATTGCGTATGGCAAAAATCGTGCGCTTATAAACTGGTATTATATCGATCGTCTTTTCACTCAGCGTAATTCGTCGATGTGTCCGGGGTATATCAAGAGCGACCTCAAGCAACTATCTAATCCCTACGTTCGTGAAGTAACTTCGCAAGAAATCTTCCCAGGTCGCGATATAAGCTATGGTGAATCATCGACAGTCCAGACACTTAACTTGTCATTCTATCCTGAAGAACGTGGCCCGTACAACCTTGATACAGACAATGTTTCCTCGGACGGACGTCTTAAGAATCCTGAAAAACGTTGGGGCGGTATCATGCGTCGAATGGATAACACCAATTTCGAGCAGTCGAATATCGAATATGTCCAATTCTGGCTTCTCAATCCGTTCCTCGATCCAGATAATCCTAACTATGAGGGTGGTGATCTTTATCTCAACTTCGGTGAAATGTCGGAAGATATTCTCAAAGATGGTTTGAAGAGCTATGAGAACGGAATTCCTGCTGATGGAAGCAATCAATATATGACGGAGACGGTTTGGGGACGTGTTTCTACTCAGAATTCGCTCACATATTCGTTTGATAATGCTTCTGGGGCTCGCAAAATTCAAGATGTAGGTTTCGATGGATTGTCGAATGATATGGAGTTTGCTTTCCCAACATATAGCAATTATGTTGAGAATCTAAAACGTCGTCTTTCCGCTGATACAATTGAAGCGATGCAGAACGACGCTTTCTCGCCACTCAACGACCCTGCCGGTGATAACTACCACTTTTATCGTGGCTATGACTACGACGAACAGCGTCTATCGATTCTAGAACGATATAAACGCTATAATGGAGTTGAGGGCAACTCATTGTCGCCTGAAGATGCCGACGACCCGCTTTATCAGTCGGCTCGTTCGGTCCCTGATGTTGAAGATATCAATCAAGATAATACTCTCAACGAATACGAACGTTACTTCCAGTATCGTATCTCAATTCGACCGGAAGACCTTGTTGTCGGGAAAAACTTTATTACCGACAAACAGGTATCACTTCAACCTACTCGCGATGGTGGTCGTCTTGAAGTAGAGTGGTATCAATTCAAGATTCCTCTGAGCGAGTACGAAAAAGCAGTTGGCTCGATCAGCGACTTCTCGACAATTCGTTTTGCTCGTATGTTTATGACTGGGTTTAAGAAGCCCACACACCTTCGATTTGCAACACTCGAACTAGTTCGTGGCGAATGGCGCGGCTATGACTTTAACCTCAATACGCGAGCTGATATGCCGGCAGAAGGTAAACTCGACCTATCTGTTGTAAATATCGAAGAAAATGCCGAACGTGAGCCTGTTAACTATGTCCTTCCTCCCGGAGTTACACGTATAACCGACCCTGGGCAGAGTCAGATTACACAGCTTAACGAGCAATCGATGTCGATGTCAATTTCGGGGCTTAATGCTGGTGATGCGCGTGGTGTATATCGCAATACTCAACTTGATCTTCGAAATTATAAGCGTATCCAAATGTGGGTTCACGCTGAGGCAACTATTGAAAATACGTCGCAACTAAAATCAGGCGATTTCTCGGTATTTGTGCGTATTGGCTCAGATGTGAAAGCAAACTTCTATGAATACGAAGTGCCTCTCGAACTCACCGATCCCGGTATTTACAATCGCTATCTATCATCGGATCAATACAAAGTATGGCCCAAAAATAACTATCTCGACTTCAGCTTGGAGTCGCTTGTAAATCTTAAGAAAGAGCGAAATCGCGCTAAACGTGCGGAGGAGAGTGGTGTTGGCTATGCAACGTTGTTTACCGGTCGAGACCCCGATAACGAGCGTAATCGTATTGCTGTTATGGGCAACCCATCGTTGAGCGATGTTCGTGTTATTCTTATTGGTGTGCGAAATAATTCGGCTACATCGAAAGATGGTGTCGTGTGGGTCAACGAAATGAAGGTAACTGACTTTGACGAGGCCGGTGGTTGGGCTGCTAAAGCTAATGCGACTCTTTCGATGAGCGATATTGCAACGGTAAATCTTGGTGCTCATGTCGAAACGGCCGGATTCGGTAGCGTAGATCAGAGTCTGAACGAGCGTCGTCTCGACGACTATCAGCAGTTCAACTTCGCAGTTCAAGGTGATGCCGGTCGTTTCTTGCCTGAAAAAGTAAAGCTAAAAGCTCCTATTTACTATTCGATTAGCAAAGAGAAAACGTCGCCAAAGTATAATCCCCTTGATAAGGACGTCCTTCTCAAAGACGCCCTCGACGATTGTGAGACTGATCGAGAACGCGACTCTATTAATGCTTATGCCGTCGAACGTTCTACCATTCAAAATTTCTCGCTTTCTGGCTTGAAGTTCGACGTACAGAGCAAGAATCCCATGCCTTGGGATCCGGCAAACTTTACTATTAACTTCTCGTTTACTAAGCAGAGCAAGACCGACCCTACTACTGAATATGAGAATACAAACGACTATCGCGGCTCGTTTGCGTATTCGTATTCTCCATATATCAAGCCTTTTAAGCCATTTAGTGGACTGAAAGGTAAAAGCAAAAACACAAAATTCTTGAGAGATTGGGAGTTACAATGGTTGCCGAGCAATATCTCGTTTATGACAAATATGTCGAGATATTACTACGAGCAACAGACTCGTTCGGAAACTGACGTGATGTTCCAACTCCCCGTTTCGGTTAGTAAAAACTGGCTTTGGGATCGTCAGTTCCAACTTTCGTGGAACTTTACAAAGAGTCTCTCAATGACATTTAACTCCAATACATCGGCTCGTATCGAAGAAACTGTCGGTGCGGTCAATCGTAAACTATTCCCTGATAAATATCGCGATTGGAAAGATACAGTATGGCAGTCGATTAAGTCGTTGGGTACTCCGTGGAGTTATAACCAGAATTTTACTGCACAATATAAAGCGCCCTTCAATAAAATTTCCTTCCTAGATTTCCTCTCCGGTTCTGTTAGCTATAATGCTACATATCGTTGGGAACGTGGTGCTACTATCGATGGTGTGAAACTCGGTAATACCGTAGCAAACCAAGCTGTGTGGAATGCCGATGGTCGTATAAATTTTGAGACATTCTACAATAAGATACCCATTCTTAAAGAGGTTAACAAGCGTTTTGCAAATACTAGAAATGTTGCGACATCGCGTAAGAAACCAAAGAAATTTGAGCGTACTTTCAAACTCAAACCCGATACAACTATTGTCATCAAGCACAATCTACGCTCTAAGAAAGTAAAGGTTGTTGCTGCTACAACAGATGGTAAACCGTTTACTGTTACGACTCGACAAATCGATAATAATAGTTTCGAGGTTCTCACTAAGGGTGATCAGAATATTAAATTTACTGTTACTGAAGTTCTTAAGGAAGAAAAGACAACGATGCGTAATTTCGGCGAATATGCATTGCGATTTGTGATGTCGCCCCGAAATATATCGGTGCGCTACCGCAATACTCGTTCGCTTTCTTTGCCGTTGTTTGAGCCTAATATTGGCGACGTTTTCGGTCAAACTCGTTCATACGGACCGATGGCTCCGGGTCTCGATTTTGCTTTCGGTTTTGTGGGCGAAGAATATATTCAAAAAGCGCTCGATCGTGGTTGGCTTATTACAAACGATGGTCAGACTTCGCCTGCTGTATTTACTCGAGCAAACGAGTTGAATATCGAGACAAACCTTGAGCCGATTAAAGGACTTAAGATACAGCTTACGTTTAATCGCACCGACAACCGCAATTCGCAGACTCAGTTTATGTACGCCGGTATGCCAAATACCCTTTCGGGATCGTACACCAAGACACACTGTGCCATTTTGACCTCGCTTCGCTCTTCGAGTGCTGATGATGGTTATAAATCGGAAGTGTTCCAGCAATTCCTCGACAATATTCCAGTTGTCCGCAGTCGTGTAGAATCTCAGTATGCGGGTCTTAAATATCCTACTTCTGGATTTATGGATGGTAATGCTCATGCCGGAGCTCCTTTCGACCCGGCTGTTGGTACTGTCAGCGAGACTTCGTCTGACGTACTTATTCCGGCATTCGTAGCTGCATACACTAAGCGTTCGGCTGCAACCGAAAATCTCAACCCGTTCCCCGATTTCTCGTCGGTGATGCCCAACTGGCGTATTACATACGATGGCCTTGTAAACCTCGGCAATCTGCGGAATATCTTCAAGTCGTTCACTCTTTCGCACGCATATCAGTGTACATATTCGGTGGGCTCGTATTCTTCGTATCTCAATTGGGTAACTACCGGAGTTGGACAGCTCGGCTTTACTCAAGATGAGTTAACTGGTAGCCCCATACCATCGTCTCCGTACAATATTTCTTCGGTAGCAATTACAGAGAAATTTGCGCCTCTTATCGGTGCCAAAGTTACATTTAAAAATGAAGTAACTCTTAATGCAGAGTATCGCGACCAACGTACATTAACTCTCAATTCCTCTGCCGGACAGATTGTTGAAGCTACTTCAAAAGGCATCACCATCGGTGCGGGATATAAGATAGTTGGCTTTAATAGCGTTTTAAAGATGAAAGGCTCCCAGAAAGGTGTAAGTAACGACCTTACACTCAATGCCGACTTTACATTCCAGAACAATCAGGCATTAATTCGTCGCATCGAAGGTAATTACACTCAAGCGACTAGCGGCACTAATACAATCAACTTCAACTTCACGGCATCCTATATTATGAGTAAACGCATTACTCTTTCTGCATACTTTGACCATCAAGTTAATACTCCGCTTGTAACCACAAGTTCTTATCCGACATCGAATACTTCTTATGGCGTTTCGTTCAACCTATCTTTGGCACGATAAATAATTCGGTTTGTAACGATAACCAATCCACTGATTTCGTGAACAAAGCTACCGGATACTTCGTCGACTGGGGCTAAAATGTAGGTTACAATAAAATAGCACCTCGCGTAGTTTGATTCGTTAAACTACGCGAGGCTTATAATTTTGCAGAATTAACAGGACCTTATTCGCACTCTGACATTTGGTAGTGGTGTGCAGCTGTACATTCGTGCAAGGTATGGTCGATGATTATGTGTCGGTTTGCCATTCCGGCAATTTGCGACATTTCGTGGCTGACTAGCAGAATGGTTGTATCGTGTGATAGTCTGTCGATAATGCTGTATAGGTGTGCTTCAAAGTGTTTGTCAAGATAGCTAAGAGGCTCATCGAGTACGAGAACAGGAGGACGGCTGACGATGGCTCGACCAAAGAGGGCTCGTTGTAGTTGTCCGCCCGAGAGTTTTCCGATTGGGCGTGTTCGTAGGTCGGTAAGTTCGATTAAGTCGAGAGTTTCTGCGATGCGAGCTTCTTTCTCGTCCTTACTCATTTTTGATGATAGCAATCCTGAGGCTACTACTTCGCCAACTGTGATAGGAAAATGCGAGTCGACGCTGTTTTTTTGTGGCAAGTAGCCGAAACGAGGGGTTTCGGTTGTCGGTTTGCCTTCGGTGTTATAGAATACGATACAGCCTTTTGTTGGTGCTTGTAGACCGAGAATAATACGTAAGAGGGTAGTCTTGCCACCGCCATTTGGTCCGGTAATAGCAATGAAATCGCCTCGGTCGACTGTGAAATTTACGTCGCTCAATATCTGTCGGTCTTCGCGACGAAGATAGATGTCGCAAAGTGAGAAGAGCGGACGACGGTGGTGGCTATGTTCGTGGTCGCACTCTGAGCAGAGACACGGACTGCTATGGCCTGGCAAGTTCATCGGCAATAAGGGTTAGTTGTTGTTCCCACTGATAGTCGAGTGGGTCGATGAGTACCAATCGCGAACCGATTGCTTCGTTGACAGTTTCTGCTTGTCGAGGGTCGTTTTCGCGTTGGAAGAAAAATACGTGCACACTATCAGCTTTGGCGTGGTCGATTATGTGGCGAACTTGTCGCGCCGACATCTCTTTACCCTCGAGCCCTACAGCTATTTGGTGTAAGCCATAGTCGCGAGCAAAGTAGCTTAGCGACGGATGCCAAATGGCAAATGCTCGTTGGGTAAGTGGGGCGAGTTTGGTGCGGATATAGTTGTCGAGTGAATCGAGTTTACTTTCGAGTTTAGCCATACGAGCCGCATACACTTCGGCACTATCGGGTGTGATGTTGCTGAGGGCTTCAATCATATTGCGAGCCATACAACGAGCGCCACTAATCGAGGTCCATACGTGTGGGTCGATTTCGTGCGAATGTTCTCCGCTATCGTGGTGGTCGCTATGGCTGTGCGAATGTGTGCCGTAGATTGGTTCGACTCCTACACTCGTATTGATAATGCGAATGTTGGATGACTCTGCGATAGTTTGCTCAAAGGTCAGAGCACCTGTCGTAAAGTAGACTTTTGCGCGATCGATTCCTGCTCGTTGGCTCATCGACGGCTCGTACGTTTCAGGGTCTGAGCCGCTGCGAAGCATTGTTATGATGTCGGCATTCGGCTCAACGAGTTGCTCTAGCAGCCATCGTTGAGGTTCAATACTTACGGTGTATATATTACCACCACTGTCGTTGCTCTTGGGAGAGCACGACAGTAGCAGTGTTGTGAGTAGACAGATTGTTAACGATTTACGCATCTGCAAGTAGTTTGCTTGCCATTGATGCTGCGGCTTGACGACCGTCGCCCATGGCAAGAATTACTGTGGCTCCGCCGCGTACGATGTCGCCGCCGGCGTAGATGGTGGGGATCGATGAGCAGTGGTTGTCGTCGACAGCGATTGTGCCGCGCTGTGTTACATCGAGGCCTTCGATATTGTCGGGAATAAGAGGGTTGGGCGATACTCCAACGCTCACGATAACTTGGTCGACATCGATTTCATCGATAGCACCTTCGATGGGTCGCGGACTACGGCGGCCCGATGCGTCGGGTTCGCCAAGTTCCATTCGCTGAACAAACATCTTCGATACGCGTCCGTTTGAATCACCTTCGTAACGAAGAGGGTTGCAAAGTGTGAGGAATTCTACGCCTTCTTCTTTTGCGTGTTCGATTTCTTCTACACGAGCCGGCATTTCACTCATACCGCGACGATAGATTATCATAGCGCGTTCGGCTCCCATACGGCGAGCAGTGCGCACTGAGTCCATTGCGGTATTACCACCACCGATAACAGCTACGCGACGACCTTTAAATACGGGAGTATCACACCCCGGACGTCCTGCTCCCATTAGGTTGATACGTGTAAGATATTCGTTGCTCGACATTACGCCCGAGAGGTTTTCTCCGGGAATGCCCATGAAGCGAGGTAGGCCGGCTCCCGATGCTACAAAGATACCTTTAAAGCCCATTTCGAGCAATGTGTCGTAGCTGAGAGTTTTGCCTATTATGGTGTCGGTATGGAATTTTACGCCTAGTGCGCGGAGCGAGTCAAGTTCGGCATCGACTACGGTATTGGGAAGACGGAATTCTGGGATACCATATTTGAGCACTCCACCGATTTCGTGGAGGGCTTCGAATACGTCAACTTCAAATCCTTTCCGAGCCATTGCTCCTGCAAATGAAAGTCCGGCAGGACCTGAACCGGCAACTGCTACGCGGATACCGTTCGATTTAATGTCGGTAGGAGCGCTGTGGTCGCCTGTGATGCGGTCGGTATCAGCTGCAAAACGCTCGAGATAGCCGATTGCCACAGGGGCTTTCTTCATTTTATTGTATATGCAGCGACTTTCACACTGACGTTCTTGTGGACACACACGACCACAAACGGCTGGTAGTGCGCTAGTCTGCTTTAGCACGGCCGCAGCACGAGCAATGTCGCCGCGCTGGATATTTTTGATAAAATCAGGGATAGCAATATTCACCGGGCAACCTTCGATACAGGTTGGAGTGGGGCAGTCGAGGCAGCGTGTTGCTTCGAGTACTGCCTGCTCGGCATTAAGACCTTGATTGACTTCTTCGTTGCAAGTGATGCGATATTCGGGATCTAGTTGAGGCATCACTACGCGAGGTATAGCCGTACGTTCTTTGGCTGGCATTGCATTGCGCAACTCTTCGCGCCATGCGGCTTCGCGTCCTTCATTTAATGTATTCTGGCTCATAACTCACATTTACGTCATTTAGGTTGGTCGTAAGCTTTCATTCTCATCATCATTTCGTCAAAGTCGACTTGGTGTGCGTCAAATTCGGGACCGTCGACGCATACAAAGCGTGTCTTGCCGCCAACGTTGACACGGCAAGCTCCGCACATACCGGTGCCGTCGACCATGATGGTGTTGAGAGAGCAGATTGTTGGTATCTCGTATTTTTTTGTCAAGAGCGACACGAATTTCATCATTATCGCCGGGCCGATAGCCACGACTTCGGCTACCTTTTCACGTTGAATTACTTCTTCAACGCCTGCGGTAACTAGACCTTTGCGGCCGTCGCTACCATCATCGGTCATAATGATTACTTCGTCGCTATATTGAGCCACTTCATCGCGGAGGATGATAAGGTCTTTATTACGTGCTGCCAGTACGCTTACTACACGATTGCCGGCTTGTTTAAAGCCTTTGATGATAGGGAGAAGCGGAGCAATACCCACGCCGCCACCGCAGCAGAGTACTGTGCCTTCGCGTTTGCCTACAGCTGTAGCGCGGCCAAGGGGACCTACGAGGTCGGTGAGACTGTCGCCGGCTTCGAGAGCACATATTTTGCGAGTCGAAACGCCGACTGCTTGCACTACGAGTGTTACTGTGCCGGCGCGTTCGTCAGCATCAGAAATGGTGAGAGGTATGCGTTCGCCGCCTTCGCCGCAACGCACTATAACGAAGTGTCCCGGTTTACGCGAGCGTGCCACTTCGGGCGCTTCGACTACTAGGCGCACTACATTCTCTGAAAAATGTGATTTCTCTACGATGCGATACATATCTGTTATTCTTCTTGAGTTCTACAAAGGTACATAAATTCTGCAAAACTCAGGGCGCTATTTTGAATTTATTATTTTGCTTGGAGAATTTTATCGATTATCGAAATCGACTCTGTGTCGCTTTGGTCGACACGAGTTGGTACTACGGAGATAAATCCGTTTGCAAGCCAATATTCGTCGGTATCGGTTGCTTCTGGTTCTGCGTTTTTAAAGCGTCCGGTGAGCCAGTAAAATGGTGAACCTTGTGGATCGAGATAGCGTTGATATTCGTCCGACCATAAGCCGCGAGCTGCACGGCATACTTTGATTCCTTTAGGCTCGATGCGTGCAGGTATGTTTACGTTAAGACATATTCCTTTGGGAAGACCTTCCGCTATTACTCGTTCTGCTATTTTGGCTACATAATAAATCGAAAGCGTGAAGTCGGCATTCATTGAGTGGTGGAGTAACGAAAAACCTACGGCAGGAATATCTTGCATACAGGCTTCGAGTACTGCTCCCATTGTGCCTGAGTATGTAACATTGACAGCCGAGTTTGAGCCATGATTAATACCTGAAAATACTACGTCGGGTTTACGCGGAACGATGGTATGGAATGCCAACTTGATACAATCTACGGGAGTACCGTTATTAACTGTAAACATGCGTACTCCTTCGATGTCTGATTTCTTTTCTGCGATTCGAAGAGGTGTGCCGACGGAGATTGCAGCCGATTGTCCGGATTGGGGTAGTGCAGGTGCAACGACATATACGTCGCCATATGCGCTTACGCACTTAGCAAGATGGTGAATACCGGGTGCAGTGATGCTATCATCGTTGGTGATTAGGATAAGAGGACGAGTATTTTCCATATTAATAGTGTTCAGAGAGGATTAATCAGAATTGAAAATAGATAAACGGCGATACGTCGGCGGTGCGTAATTCAAGTACACTTTGTACAACGACCATAAACACCAATAGTTTTGCTACCCACGGCGATTCAACAAACCATTCCGATGCTCGTTGCCAAAATCGTGTTGGAAGTGCATGAGCGGTGATGATAATCGCCATTAGTATCACCCAAGTTTTGCGAGCAGCAAAAAAGACTGGAATATATGCAAGCGAGAAGTCGCGACCTACGGCAGCAATTATTTCTATCGAATTGCTCCACGATGATGCTCGGAAGAACACCCAAAGAAGCGATACAAACGTCATCGTTATGAGCCACCAAATTGCACGTGTGGCATAGTTGTCCGGCACTCGCGAGAGCCAACCTTTCGATGCCTTATGAACTGCGAGCCCGGCTCCGTGCATTGCGCCCCAAAAAACAAATTTCCAAGCTGCTCCGTGCCATAATCCGCCGATAAGCATAGTTAAAAAGTTGTTGATATAGGTGCGAACAGTGCCTTTGCGATTGCCTCCGAGGGGTATGTAGACATAGTCGCGAAGCCACGTCGAAAGTGAGATATGCCAACGACGCCAAAAGTCGCTGAGATTTTGCGATTTATATGGGAAGTTGAAGTTTTGAGCCAGCTTAAAGCCCATTATTAGAGCAATACCGATAGCCATATCGGAGTATCCCGAGAAGTCGCAGTAAATCTGCATTGTATAGCCGATGATACCCATCAGTGTTTCAAAACCTGAGAATGTGCCAGGCATATCAAATACCAAATCGTTGTACATGGCGATATAGTCGGCTATGACGGCTTTCTTGACAACGCCAAGAATTATCAACCACAAACCGGTATAAAGCTCTGTATGTGTAGCTTGATGATTCTCACGTATTTGAGGCAAGAAATAATCGGCACGTACGATAGGACCGGCTACAAGGGCTGGGAAAAACGATAGATAGAAGGCATATTCAAGCCACGTAGCGGTAGGTTGTACTCGTCCTTTGTAGACGTCTATGATATAGCTGATTGATTGGAACGTATAGAACGATATTCCCACCGGGAGTACTAAATCTAACGGTTGGAAGTTATCGCCAATCATTGCGTGGATATTCCACAAAAAGAAATTGGCATATTTGAAGTAGCCCAATATGCCGAGCGAGGCGGTCAACGAAGCGGCCACACATGCTTTGCGAAATATTTTTGATGCGTTTGGGCGGCTCATTAATTTCGATAGCGTCCAGTCGAAAAGCGATGTGCCGGCAAGAAGAAGAACAAAGATACCGCTACTTTTGTAGTAAAAGAAGAAACTAAACGCGACTACGAATGTCAGCATTTGCCACAAGCGCCTGCGAAGTAATCCGTAGATAGGCATGAACACCAAAAATAACGCCCAAAACGTGCCCGACGAAAAAAGCATCGGTGCACTCGCGTCGTAGCTGAGCATAGAGCCTATATTCCGGAGTATGTCGCAGAATTCGGGCATATCACTGCTCATTAGGTTGGTGAACAAAAATTCGTTTAGCTCTGCCGCTTGCTCGTTCAGGTACATCCAAACGGATGGGGTAGAGCGCATTTTCGGGCATCCAGCGAACCACGCTATCTAGCCACGCAGCAGCCGACGTTCGTGTGGGGTGTGCTCCGTCTTTAGCACGGTCGAAACTCATACCGTTACTGAGGAAGAATGTACCTTTGGGTGTGTTTTTGTCGATAAGGTCGTTGATACCGGTGTCTTCGCGCCAATTTGGCGGGCCTATCCAAAGGTATGGGATTGAGTCGATATCGGCAAGGATTTTTTGCACGTATTTTTCGCGCTTGGCGGCTATGTCGCGAACAAGCAACTCGTTAGCGCCAAGACATACGATGATGTACGACGGATTCAGTCGGTCGATATACGAGCGAAGTTTATCTGATTTTCCCCAAACCTCCGATGTAGAGCTATACCACATAACGGTATAAAGGGTGTGTCCGTTATGTTCGGCATAGGCTGCAAGGCGAGGTCCTAAGCCTTCGAGCATTGAATCCCCGATAAGCATAAGGATTTGAGTCGAAGTATCGCAAGGTACGGGGAATGGCGATGTTGCCTCTTCGATTATTGAGTCGGGTAGTGTGAAAGCACTATCAATCGTGGCTTCATTGTGTTCTGCAAAAATAGCATCTGCTATTCCCGCTGATTTAAATTGATGCCCGGAAATTTCAGGCATATCAAACGCTGAGGCAATGCCGAAAATGACAAATGCCGTCAGTAGTAATAGCCACAATGAAATGTAGTGACGATTCATATTAATACCCAATTACCTTATAGTAGCCACCTACGTTTTCTCGTACGTTATAGCGCCGTAGTGCAAAACCTTTATTAGCCGCTTCTCCGCTTACCGGATGCCCCATGAGCGAGAAAACATCGTACTGACTGCCACATTCGGGACATTCTGCTACGAATTTTTCTTCCTCATTGATAAAAAGTCGTACATTTTGTTGGCGTTCAACCGGGCAAGCAAGGTCATATGCCTGAGGGTTGCCCATTACATCGCCTACGAGTAATATGCCACCAAATCCGGTGTAAGTCATCGCCGAATATGGGAAGTTCGACGGTACGCGTTTTTCACGGATAAACTGGCGGTACTGATATGCTCCGGCAACTCCGTAGATGTCCCAATCTGCGGTCGTACTGAATGCGACGTTTACCGACATAATTGGTATGCGGTCATCGTCGAGCGAGTCGCAGCTATAAAGAATCAATGCCGCCACAAGGGTGACGGCAACGCGACGTGCTAGGCGCTGTATGTTATGCAAGGTTTGCAAAGAGTGAACCGAATTGGTCGGCTGCCTTTTGAAGGGTGGGGCCAACAAGTGGACGAAGCATCATGGGGAGGTCTACGTCGATAGTACCGGTTACTTCGGTAGTATCGGCTGATACGGCCTTGAAGTCTACGATGAGGTTCATCGGCACAGGTGAGCTCTGTGCTTCGAGACGAACACGAGATGAACTACGTTCGACTGCTTTGAGGATGATTTCGCCTACTTGAGGTGTCGAGATTTTGATTGAATCTTCGGTGAACGAAACATCGCCTACCTGTGCTTTCTGGTCGGCACTAAGGTTTTCGAGGGTCTCTTGGAGTTTGGTGAAATCGCTGAATTTTGCGCTGAGTTCGTCTGCCGGACGGTTTACAATAGCCGGCTTTGAGGTATATGTCGACATAATTATAAAAAGATAGTTTGCCGTCCGGAAGTACATTGTCCATCCGGATGGCAAGCTATTATACGTTGGTAATTAACTTAATCATTAACGTTCAGGCACCCATGATGCGGGGTCTTCACGCCACTTCTGAAGTGTTGCGATATCACTTTCAGAGATGTATTTGGTTTCGAGTGCTGCTTCGAGCATTTCGTTGTAGTTGCCAAGGGTTACGAGGCGTACGTTAGCTTCTTCAAAGTTTTTGGTTGCCAAGGGGAAGCCATATGTGAAGATTGCTACCATACCAACTACTTCGCAGCCGGCTTTACGGACAGCTTCTACTGCTTTGAGTGAGCTCTTTCCGGTAGATACGAGGTCTTCTACAACAACTACCTTCGAACCGGGACGGAGATTACCTTCGATGAGGTTTTCAAGACCGTGATCTTTGGGGGTAGAGCGGATGTAAGCGTAGGGGAGGTTGAGAGCATCTGCAACAAGTGCACCTTGTGCAATAGCTCCGGTTGCTACACCGGCGATCGCATCTGCTTCAGGGAAGTTCTCCATAATGGTGCGGGTGAGCTCCACCTTTATGAATGTACGAACTTCTGTTGACGAAAGTGTGCAACGGTTGTCGGTATAAATGGGTGAGTTCCAGCCTGATGCCCATGTAAATGGATTGGCGGGCTGCAACTTCAAAGCGTTGATTTTAAGAAGCTTCTCGGCTAAAAGACGGGCTACGGTTTTCATCTTTGTGTTACGATTGGGTTTTATTCGGCAAATTTAGCTATTTTATCCGACTTATTGGATGAGAATTGAAAAAACTTTTTGGTAAAATTTCGGATATTACAAAAATCGCACACCGACAATGCGATATGCGACACTCTTTTTATCCAAATTTTGATATTTTTCGAAGTTGGGCTTCGTTGACAATCTTGATTCGACGACCGTCGACGATTAGCAAGTTTTCGTTGACAAATGTCGAGAGCGTACGGATCGCATTCGATGTTGTCATATTTGAGAGGTTGGCAAGGTCCTCGCGAGCCATATAGATTTTGAGCGTGCTATTATCGTCCTCGTAGCCGTAATTATCGATGAGGACAATCAATGCTTCGGCCAGACGGCCGCGGATATGTTTTTGGGTGAGGTTGACGATTTTGGTGTCTGAACCTCCCAAATTGCACGATAGTTCACGGATGAAGAACCACGCTACTTTGTTGTTCTGCTCAATAAGTTGGCGTACTATATGGAGTGGCACTGCACCGAGGGTCGATGGCTCGAATGCCAACGCGCTCGATACGTATTTTTCTTCTGCGAAATATGCACGATAGCCGAAGTATTGCACCGGACGAATTAAGCGAAGAATTTGAACGCGACCGCCTACACCTTCTTTCGTTTTCTTTACCTTGCCTTTGAATAGACACCACAAGAACTCGGGCTCATCACCTTCGGCGTAGATGAGCTGATTCTTCTTGAAAGAATGTATCTGAAGATTGTCTGCCACGAGGCGCTTTTCATCCGGTGTCAGTATCGACCAAATATCGGCCATGTCCTCGTTGATAACCTTTTCGAGTGCAGATTTTAGCATAGAAATTGTAAAAGTATATATTGGAATCGCGTTTCAATCCGCAAAGTTATAAAAAAAATCGCGATTTTCAAAATACACTTCTAAATCGTACTCTATTTCAGCATTTTAGTTGGTGAATTATTCTTTTAGATAGCCGCGTAGTTCTTCTTGTATACGTTTTGAAAGTTTCATCGCGCGGCGGTCTTTATACACGGCAGTGGGAACCCCGATAGCCAACCCGCACAGCATACCGATGATGAGCATTTCGTCGTCAGGACCAAGCATTTCCGACACCATCGAGCTAAGAACTACCAAGCCTAATACGATGCCTGTTAGTCTTATTTTTCGTTGACGGCTGCGGAGGCGCATTGTGGCTGCCATTGCTGTTACAACCGGTTGATTGATAAAATCGAATTTTGATATATCGTTCGCAAAACGGAAGTTTAGAATGGTCATAATAATTCCCATCAGCGCGTATATGATTGCTATCCAAATCGGAAATTGAAGTATTATTACAATCATTGGAGCTAATGCAGGTAGGCATAGACCATATATTCCCGAACTGCGATAGTACTTTACCAATTCAGTCGTGGCATTAGTTACGCGACCCGAAGCAAGATTCGAAGCCAATCGCTTCGTATCTTGTTCGAGAGCTTCAGTGCGAATGTTTATCGACTGCCATTTATTTTTCAGTTCGTCTAAATCCATATTATCGTTGAGCCTATCGTTCGGCCATTTTGGAGAGTTTTTCTTTGATTCTGTGAATTCGTACGGCCACATTGCTTTGGCTTATACCCATTATATGGCCGATTTCATCATACGATTTTTCTTCGAGCCAAAGAGTTATAAGGGCTTTGTCGATTGGGCCGAGTTTCGCTATCAAATTATAGAGTTCGCGATACTCCTCAAGCATACTCGAGGTGTCGGAAGTATCCGCAGGGTCAATCACGAGGTCTTCAAGGCGAGTTGTTGAGTCACCTCCATGGCGACTATTGCGGCGATACCACGTTATGCAAGTATTGATGGCGGTGCGATAAATCCACGTTGATACTTTCGCATCTCCTCGATAAGCGTCAATCCCTTGCCAAATGTTTATCAGCACTTCTTGATATAAATCATCGAAGGCCGCCGTGGGCGACACATAGAGCGAGCACACCTTAGCCACTACTCCTTTATACTGGCCGATGATGTCGATAAATATCTGCTCTTTGTCGCTTTGTGTTTTCATTTATTTATTTGACGCGCGTTTTTTCTATTTATTACATCAAACGATGAAAAATAATATTTTTTATTCTCGTCTGCCGTTTATGTGATTTATTTTTCATACTTTTGCATATTAATACCATCCATCACACATATCTATGAAAAAAGTACTTACCGCCTCACTTTTGTTTGTCGCCCTTGGTGCAAGTGCGTCGGCGCAAGTTCCATTGTGGCTTCGCGATGCTAAAATTTCACCTGATGGCAAGCAGATAGTGTTTACATATAAAGGTGATATCTTTACAGTGCCCGTTGCCGGTGGCGATGCTGTTCGTATCACATCTCAAACATCTTACGAAACTGCGCCTATTTGGAGCCCTGATAGTAAAACTTTGGCGTTCTGCTCTGATCGCTATGGTAATTTCGATATCTTTACGGTTGATGCCAACAAGCCCGGTCAGTGGACTCGTCTTACATATAATTCTGCATCAGAAACTCCACAAACCTTTACTCCCGATGGTAAATCGGTGCTCTTTTCTGCCGCAATTCAAGACCCTGCGTCAAGTGCGCTATTCCCCACCGGTCGCATGTCAGAACTTTACTCTGTGCCGGTCAATGGCGGCGCTCCAGTGCAGATTCTTGCTACCCCTGCCGTAGCTCTTTCTTGGGCTGCCGACGGCAAGAGTTTTCTATATCAAGATATAAAAGGTTTTGAAGATACTTGGCGAAAACATCACACTTCGTCTGTTACGCGAGATGTTTGGCGCTATGATCTTGCAACAGGTACTCACTCGCCCGTAATTGTTAATCCGGGTGAAGACCTCGACCCGATTGATGCCGGTGAGGAAATTTACTTTATCAGCGAACGTGCGCCTCAAAAGTCGCTCAATGTTTATAAAGCTCCTGCATCCAATCCTTCAGCAGCTAAGGCTATTACAAACTTCAAAAAACACCCCGTTCGATTCCTCAGCCGTTCGAATAATGGCACTCTCGCTTTTACCTATGATGGCGAACTTTATACAATGGCTGCCAACGATTCGAAACCATCGAAAGTGCGTGTCAATCTTCAAGCCGACTTTCCCGAAGAAGTTCGTAATCTTACCGCAACTCGTGGTGTAAGTTCTGCTGGCGTTTCTCCCGATGGCAAACAAGTCGCTCTTACTTATAGAGGCGATGTCTACGTTACTTCGGTTGAATACGCTACCACCAAGCAGATTACAAACACTCCCGAAGCTGAAAAGCACGTTTCGTGGGCTAACGATACTACGCTCTACTACGTATCGGAGCGCGACGGCCTGTACAATATCTATCGCGCTACTTTCGACAAGTCGCTCGACGAACCCGATTTTACTCACGCAACAATCATCCACGAAGAACCAGTATTTAAAGCCGATAAGCACGAACGCACTATGCCCGATATGTCGCCCGACGGTAAGCAGCTGGCGTTCATCCTCGATCGCACCAAACTTTGTGTGATGGATATGGAGAGCAAGAAAGTGCGTCAACTCACCGACGGTTCTACTCATCGTCATCGTAGCGGTGGCTTTACCTTCCGTTGGTCGCCCGACTCGAAGTGGATTGCTCTCGAAATAATCGACCGCAAGCATGACCCATATAGCGACGTGGCTATCATCAACGTAGCCGACGGATCGATTACAAACATCACCAATAGCGGTTACTTTGACTCTGATCCCAAATGGATTATGGATGGCGAAGCTATTGCTTTCGTATCAGAACGATATGGCATGCGTAACCACGCTTCGTGGGGCTCGATGTCCGACGTTTTCTTCGTATTTATGAATCAAGATGCTTACGACCGTTTCCGCCTTTCGAAAGAAGAACGTGGAATCCTCGATAAAAAACTTGAGCAGCAGAAGAAAGACGCTGAAAAGGCCGAAAAGGATAGCAAAGATAAAGACAAGAAAGACAAAAAAGACGATAAGAAAGACAAAACTAAGGAAATCAAAGTCGAACTCGATGGTATTTCCGATCGTCAAGTGCGCATCACGCCTATGTCGACCGACCTCGTCGATGCTATCGTAACATCCGACAGTAAAACTCTTTACTTTGTCTCTAATGGTGCCGATGGTGCTTTCATTTGGGAATACAACATTGAAGACGATGAACTTTCGATGCTTCGCAAGGGGGCTGCAGGATATTTCGATGCTTCTCGCGATGGCAAGAGCTTGTTCCTCTTTGGTTCTTCGTCGCTCAGTCAGTTCCCGAAGTCGAAAGCTATCTCTTTCCGTGCTGAAAAAACTCTAGACCCGGCTGCTGAGCGTGCGTATATGTTCGATAATATCGAACGAGAAGAACGCGAGCGCTTCTACGTTGCCGATATGCATGGCGTCGATTGGGCTTCTATGTGTGCCGACTATCGCAAATTCCTCCCTCACATCAATAACAACTACGACTTTGCAGAGCTCCTCAGCGAACTTCTTGGCGAACTTAACGTAAGCCACACCGGTGGACGATATATGGGTGCAAGCGATGCGGCAGCTCCCGAACGCACCTCTGTTCTTGGTGCTCTCTACGACCTCACATACACAGGCACGGGTGCAAAGATTGCCGAAGTTCTTGAGAAGAGCCCTCTTGCTGCTGTTCGTCCTATCGTTGAGCCGGGTACTATTGTCGAAAAAATCAATGGCGTAGAAGTTACCACCGAAATGCCTGTTGACCGACTCCTTACCAACTGCGGCGGAAAACGTACGCAAGTAACAATAAAAGGACTCGATGGTATTAGCCGCGATATCGTGGTTCGTCCTATCAGCACAGGTGCTCAAAGCAATCTCTTATACGACCGTTGGGTAAAGCAACGTGCTCACGATGTGGATAGTCTTTCGAATGGTCGTCTCGGATACGTGCATATCAGTTCGATGAACGACGACTCATTCCGCAAGGCGTACTCTGATATGCTTGGTAAATACAACGACCGTGAAGGGGTTGTAATCGACATCCGTTGGAATGGCGGTGGTCGTCTACACGAAGATATTGAAGTACTCGTAAGCGGTCAGAAATACTTCACTCAGGAAGTCCGTGGCGATGAAACTTGCGATATGCCTTCTCGACGTTGGAATAAACCTTCTGTAATGCTTATGTGCGAAGCTTGCTACTCAAATGCTCATGGCACTCCTTGGGTTTATAGCCATCGTGGCTTGGGTAAGCTCGTCGGCATGCCTGTTGCTGGTACTATGACTTCTGTCAACTGGGTAACAATGCAAGACCCAACTCTCGTCTATGGCATTCCTGTTGTTGGCTATCGCTTAGCCGATGGTTCGTTCCTCGAAAATCAGCAGCTGGAGCCTGATGTAAAAGTGGCTAACGAGCCAAATGTAATCGTTAATGGTGTCGACCAGCAGCTTCGTGCAGCTGTCGAAACTCTCCTGAATGAAATTGATAATAAGTAGTAATCCCGCAACCTATATATCGTTTTGAAAATCATAGCAGAAAGTAGTAGCACTCGTACCGATTGGGCGTTAGTAGATGGTACAACTATCGTCGAACACGCCTTTACAACCGGTCTAAACCCCTACTTCCAGTCGCGTCGAGAGATTTCGCACTGCATCCGCCTCGAATTGCCCGATGTCTTTTTCAAGCGCCGTTGGGATCATGTTTACTTCTATGGCGCCGGTTGTGCCACTCAGGAGAAATGTAAGGTTATCGAATCGTCGCTTGTCGCTCAATTTAAATCTCCGGTGACGGTGAAGAGCGACTTGCTCGGCGCTGCCCGCGGCTTGCTCGTACACGAACCCGGACTCGCCTGTATCCTTGGAACTGGTTCTAACTCGTGCTTGTACAACGGAAGTGAAATCGTTAAGACAGTTGCGCCTCTCGGCTATATCCTTGGCGACGAAGGCTCCGGTGCTTATATGGGCAAAATTATGATTGCAGATATGCTTAAAGGCATCGCCCCGACTGAACTAACCGAAGCCTTCTTCGAAGAATTTGCCGTTGCGCCGAATATGTTGCTTGATGAAGTATATAAAAATAGCTTACCTGCGCGTACTCTATCGCGTTACGCTTCATTCTTGTCTAAGCACCTCGATAACCCATATTGCTACAATCTCGTCTACAATGCATTTATGAGTTTCTTCGAACGAAATCTCATTTCGTACGACTATAAGAACGAGCCGGTATCTGTTGTCGGTTCTACTTGTGTTATATATAAAGAAATTCTTGAAAAAGCAGCTTCTGACTTCGGCATACACATTAACAAAATCATTCGATACTCGATGCCGGGACTTGTCGAATTTCATGCTGCCGACTAATTTTTGAACACTGTATTATAATTTTAATAAAAAAACGCACGCGTTTTTAAAGCCGCTGTAGTTATGTCTGCAACGGCTTTTTTTTGTTGTAATCAATCGCTAATCACTATTCACAATAAACGCTTGCACTGAAAATGTTGTTATTTGAATTGAATTTATTGATAATAATTTTGCCTTCGTTATACCTTTGCATCGAAAAAATTATCTAACATGAAGCACATAGCATCTATTATATTAGCGAGTATTCTCACCTGCACTAGCGGAAGTGTGTCGGCTGGCAATCCTGTATTTGAGGGTTGGTATGCCGACCCTGAAGCTGTGATTTATGATGATGAATACTGGATTTTCCCAACTAGAAGCCTCCCTTATGAGCAGCAAGTAGCGATGGATGCCTTCTCGTCAAAAGACCTGCTCAATTGGACTCGTCACGAGAATATCATCGATACGACTGCCGTTAAATGGGCTAAAAGGTGTATGTGGGCACCTGCATCAATTAAGAATAACGGTAAATATTATCTCTTCTTTGCGGCAAACGACGTCCATGAAGGCGAGATTGGTGGCATCGGTGTTGCTGTTGCCGACCGTCCTGAAGGACCATATAAAGATTTGCTCGGCAAACCGCTTATCAACGACATCATCAATGGTGCTCAGCCTATCGACCAATACGTTTTCAAAGACGTCGACGGTACTTTCTATATGTACTATGGTGGATGGAGCCACTGCAATGTAGTTCGTCTTAGCGACGACTTCACTCGTTTGATCCCATTTGAAGATGGCGAATTATACAAAGAAATAACTCCTGAAAAATATGTCGAAGGATCGGTAATGTTCCGTCGAAACGGTCGTTACTACTTTATGTGGAGCGAAGGCGCCTGGACCGGTCCTGATTACTGCGTTTCGTATGCTATTGCCGACAACCCTCTTGGTCCGTTTAAATCTGAAGGTAAAATTCTTCAGCGAGACGAAATGGTTGGCACGGGCGCAGGCCATCACTCTGTGATTCATATCCCCGGTACTGACGATTACTACATCGTTTATCACCGTCATCCGATTGGTGCTACCGATGGAAACAATCGTGTTACTTGCATCGAACGCATGTATTTTACCGAAGATGGGCACATTCTACCCGTGAAGATAACATTTAGCGGAGTTGAACCACGCACTTTATCTGAATGAAATTTGTAAATAGGTATTTATAATAGTCTAACAAGCGATATTGTAGCCGGCTTTTGTGAAAAAGTCGGCTACAATTTTTTATTGGACCGATTAATAAATGTTACCGTTTTATGTATACTCGTTTTACGCGCGGTGCTACTGATGTTAGCACCTCATATGAGATGGTGCCAAGAGTGTCTGCAAGGCGTTCAACTGACATGTGCGGACCAAATATTTCTACTTTATCTCCTACTTTGGCTTCTGGTACAGCTGTGATGTCGACCATGCATAAATCCATGCAAATATTGCCTATAGTAGGACATTCAACACCATTGATTACAAATGATGTATTACCATTTCCTAATCGGCGATTTACTCCATCGGCATATCCAACCGGAATAGTTGCGATGATTGAATCATCACTGACTGTGATGCCTTTGCGGCTGTAGCCTATTGCTGTACCTTTATCCCAATGCTTGATGGAGATTATATGCGAACGGAATGTCGCTACTGGTTGGAGTGCATCTCCATCTGGCCCGGGGTAGGGTGATAGTCCGTAAAGGCCGATTCCTAGCCTCGCCATTTCGTATTCGCCAAAATTGGCAAATCGCATCATACCGGCTGTATTTAGAATGTGTCGGCGGAATGTATAGCCAATGTCTTGGCGTAGCTTCGTTGTCATTGCCTTGAATCGGTTGAGTTGCTCCGTAGTATATTCGTCCATATCGAGACAGTCGGCGGTTGCCAGGTGTGAAAATGCTGATGCTACACGCACTGCCGATGCGCGGCTTATGCGGTCGGGTATTTCCGATAACTGCATTTCTGTAAAGCCGACTCGGTGCATACCGGTATCTAGTTTGATATGAACGGGGTAATTACTTACACCATATGCGTTAGCCTCGGCAATAAGTCGATCGAGTTCGTCGGCTGAGAATACTGCCGGCTCGAGTCGGTGTGCAAACAGTGCCGGATAGCGGTTGGTAACCGGGTTGAGCACCATAATCGGCATCGTTAGGCCGGCTTCGCGAAGAGCGATACCTTCCTCTATAACTGCCACGGCTAGATATGCAGCTCCGACGCTTTGTAGTGCTTTGCCAATCTCGATTGACCCCATGCCATAAGCCGATGCTTTTACCATTGCAACAATCCCGGTCTCCGCTGGTACTAGGCTGCGATAGTGGTTGTAATTATGTATTATAGCGTCAAGGTCGACTTCTAGAGTAGTTTCATGACCGGCACTTTCAAGTGCTTCGGCAACCTTTCTCTTCAAAGCATCTGATTCTCCGAAAAGGAGAATCTGCATATCGCGAAATTCCCGTCCACTATGAATTGTTGCCAATAGTGAGTCGCTTATTACTTCTACTCGATCGATGCCAAACTGGCTTGCTAATTCTGATGCTTCAGTCGAGCCGCAATCAAGCATTGTGCCCACAAAAAGCACTTTTGTGCGGTTGGGTGTTGCATGGCGGCGCATGAAATCGAGAGCAGCTTGGAGCGAACGTTTATCTGCTGTAAAATGATCGCTATAGATAGTATTTCCATAGCTACCATTAGCTATCTCGCGGCGTTTGTTAACAGTCGGGAGACTTGCTGCTGTATGGCGAATTTTGTCGTCATAGCCGAGTACGTCAAGTGCTTTATCGACTAATGCGTGGTATATGGATGCAAACTCGCCTTGAGAAACAGCATGAAGAGCTAATTCGGTGCGTTTTGCTTTTAATACATTTAATTGACGGCTCAATTCAGCATCTGTATCGGCATAGACAATAGTCCGACAATGCTCTACAAGGGCGACTTTTTCACGAATCTTGGTACTGTGTGAATCGAATGCTTCATCGTGCTCATCTGTGATTGGTGTGATAATCGCTATGTGATGTGAATTACCTAGGATATTGACAATCGGTGCTGATTGGCCGGGACCGTCGATCCCTACTTCGGTGATGTAGTGATTAGCATTTGTGTTTTCGGCAGTCATCTCCCAAACGGCTAACGGTATGCCGATACTCGAATTCCAACTACGGGGGCTACGGCGAACTCGATGTTCGAGCAAAGCTGTATATAGTAGTTCTTTTACAGTTGTTTTGCCGATGCTCCCTGTAACGATAATGCCTGAATTGACTCCTTCGAGGCGTTGGCGCGCTATCTCAGCAAGTGTTGCGGGGACATTTTCTACGGTGAAAAAAGTAGCTTCTGCAAAATCGCCGTCAGGACGGTTTTCAACGATAAAAGCGCGCACTCCTTTTTCGTATAGGGGGGCGATATAACGATGTCCGTCGCCAATATCGGTACGGATAGCTGCAAAAACTGTGTGTGCGGCATCGAATACAGCACGACTGTCGACTGCCAGATACTTATAGGGCTTTAATGCTTCGAGTTTGATGGAATTATTCATAATATTGGGCGATGTTGAGCCGCGAGGTAACGACGTCGTGCCTCGGCTGCTTCTTTGCGAGTCGAGGCGGTAAAATAAACGTCGGAGAATACTTCGTAGATATAGTCTACGGCCACCTGCGATGGATGCTTCATATCGGATGCATAGAAGCGGTAGTCGCGTAGGTCGTCGAGCATTATTTCATATGATGGAAAATAGCTGCAAAAATCGGAGTACGATTCTACTATGCGTTCGGCTGCAAGCAAGAGTGTGCTTTTGCTTATCATATTGCCGTGTAACCCGTCGGAGAGATGTCGAATTGGGCTAACGGTGAATACAATATGTCGTACACCCGCTGCCTTAAGCGAGTCGATCGTTGGCGCAAGGCGGTCATAAATATCATCGACACTTACTCGAATGCGAGTGAATGCACTTGCCGGAAATTTATGGCAATTACCCACTATCGAATCTGTGTCGTTGTGTTTATATACAAATGCCGAACCTAGTGTAATGATTACCACCGGATTGCGTTGTAGTTGGTCGCTTACACGGCTAAGAGTCGAGTTGATGTCGGCCAGTAGGGTAGTGGCGTTGTCGCTGCTGTAGCGACTTGCGTAGTCGAGGCAGTGGAAGCCACGAGGACCGTCGACTAGGTCGCTTTCTGAGTAAAGTTGTCGCGAAAGCGCGCGATCGAGACTTCTTGCAAGCGACATCGGATTGTATAGCGGTCCGAATGGATTATGAATTACATCGAAGCCGTCGTTAGCAAGTTGCTTGCCTATTTCGTCTGTGAAACACGACCCAAGCATAAGCAGGGGTGTGGCGTGGTCTATTTTCCACGGTGATGGGCGGCATTCTATTTCAGTACGGAATCGCATCAGAACATTTGATAATCGAGTGAAAGTACCTGGAACTCTGTGCGTCGATTTATTTGGTCTGCTGCCTCTTGGTCTGCGTCCGACAACGTGAGAATAAATTCTTCTGTGAGTTCTGTCCCTTCGGTAAACTGAGGATACTCGCGTGCCAACTTTTTCGTGATAGTTTTCGGTCGAGATTTACCATAACCTTGACTCTGCAAGCGATCTGGCGCTATCCCTACAGAGATAAGATAATCGATAACCGAACGTGCGCGGCGGCTCGATAGGTTGATATTGTATTCTGCCGTGCCTTTGCGGTCGGTGTGCGATGCCATCTCGATAGTTACGTTAGGATTATCGCGGAGAATTTGGGCGAGTTCGTCAAGCGCTGTCTTTGATTCCGGACGGAGGGTGGCGCGGTCGAAATCGTAGAAAATGTTTTCGATTACGACTGGTTTTGTTACCGACGCAAGAATGAAGTCGACCGAATACTCGGCGTCTTCCTCTGCTGTATCAGATGTAAATTCTTGCTTTGCATTGAGGTAGCCCTTTGCTCCGGCAAGCATCACATAGCTTACTCCGCGGTCGAGCGGGAAAGAGAATGATCCATCGTTCCTTGCTATCTGTTTTTGGTTCGATCCATCGTTACCGACAATACGGATAACTGCGTTGGGCACCGGTTCTTCATCTTTGTCGAGTACCCATCCCGAAATAAGTATTTTCAATTCAGGTAATTCGAACGAATAGATATGGTCATAACCTCGGTTGTCGGTTCTATTGCTACTGAAGAACCCGCTCTCACCTTCGCCAAAAGTGATACCGAAGTCATCGGCTGACGAGTTGACGGGAGTGCCCATATTAGTTACATTCCATCCGCCGGAACGGGTCAATTCTGCGCGGAAGATATCAAGCCCGCCATAGCCGGGATGCCCGTTCGACGCGAAATAAAATACAGAGTCTGTTCGGAATGTTGGGAACATTTCATCGCCGGGGGTATTGATCCACTCTCCCAGATTTTCGAGGGTGCCTTTACGCTCCTTGAGGTTGATGCGCCAGATATCGCGGCCGCCTTGCCCTCCGGGCATGTCAGATGTAAAGTACAACCATTGTCCATCGGGCGATACTGCCGGATGTGCGTAGCTCGAAAGGGTATCTGCTGTTATTTCAAATTTAACCGGAGCACTCCACTTGGCGTCAGAGCGCTGTGAGGTGTATATCTCAACACCGGTATTGGAGTTTGGTTCGCGGCGAGCTCTACTTAGATACATTGTCGACCCATCTGGCGAAAATGCTGCCGATCCCTCGTCGACTTCTGTATTTAGTTCTCCTTCTACAGGCTCGGGACGCTTCCATTGCCCCTGCTCATCTTTGCTCGAAAACCAAATATCGCCTTTTTTCAACCCCGTGATTTCACTTTTTTTGTCTCCGTTCACCTTTTCGTTGGTGGTGGTGAAGTAGAGTTGCGTCAGCGATTGGTCGAGATACATTGGTGAGTAGTCGGCTCGTCGAGAATTAAATAATTTCGCGTTGCGCACCACATAGCGAGTTGTGCCTTTCTTTGCCAACCCCATTTCTGCTCCGATGAGCCCATTTTGACCTAATTTGTCGTTGGGCTTCCATGCAAGGAAATCTTTGAACGCTTTTATCGCTGGAGCGTATTTGCCCTCTGCCGCCATCATTTGACCCATGTAGAGGTAGAGCATCGAGTCGGGATACTCATATCGAGCTGCATTTTGGTAAGCTGCCGATGCGCGTGCATATTGGTTAAGAAGCCGATGACATTCTGCCATTTTATAGGCTACTTCGCCGCGTTGTTTGCGTTCTTCGCGTTTGGTCAACTTATTGTACACCTTGCGATAGGTTCGAGATGCGTCGTAGTACTCGCCACGCTCCATTTGTTCGTCTGCTATAGCCAATTTTGCACCACCGCAGCCGCTAAACATAAGAGCTCCGAGAAGGAATATAAATATACTGTAATATCGTAGTTTCATATCTGTTTTAACGCTCCTCCGCGTTTCTTATTGCAAAAGTACGAAAAAAACGCGATATCAAAGGATACTAAGCTCTTTTAAACTTAAGATTTGCAATTGTGGTACTAGTGATATGATTGGCATAAAAGTGTGTAAATTTTGACTCTTTCGGTAATTATTTTGTATATTTATATTAATATTTGTAATTTTTTAGCTAATTTTGCCAGCGCAAATCTTTCCTATTGAATTTTATCTTATTCCACATTTATCTAATCATTATGCGTAAAACTTATACACGAGCTACGTTGGCTATTGTTGCAATGGCTACAGCTGTGTCGCTGAATTCTTGTGTCGACGACGACTATGATTTGTCGGAAGATATCGACCTTGAAGTAAGCGTTGGTGGCAATCTTTCGTTGCCGGCTAGCAGCACTGAAATCCTTACTCTTGATCAAATCCTTGATCTCAAACCCGATGCGTCGATTAAAGCTGTCGAGGTCGATGGCGACTATGGTCTATCGGTTGGCGACTATGTCTTGCTCCAGGATGGTAAATCTGACCCGGCTGAGTTTGTTGTGGACCAAGTTGATCTTACTGGTTTGACCGGCAGTTCTTCTTCTTTCGATCTTCCTCAGTTCTATGTACCTACATTCCTGCCAGAAGGTCAAGACCGTATAACCCGTGAGGTAACTGCTGCTGAGAACAATATCACAATTTCTGACGATAATATCACCAAAGAAGTTGTAGCTATTTCTAGAGCTGAAATGGCTGTCGACTTTACTCTTGACGTTGAGTACAAGTCGGCTAACTATTCTGGCTCGGCAATTATCGAAGAAGGCTACGAAATCGTTTTTGATCCTTCGTGGACTATCGAAATCGTGGACAATGCCACTGCTCGTTTCCTTGCTGTTGAAGATAATTACAAACTTCGTTTCACTCAGCCTTATACTATTTCACCGCAGAATCCTCTTTTTGCCCGTATCCGTCTTTCTGAGGTCGATTTATCTAAAGCTGAAGAAGGACAAGGTCTCTATGCTCCCGGCCATTTCCGTATGGAGAGCAAAGTTACTTCGAGCGGTTCGATCTCAATTCTCCTTAGCGATCTTATGGGCTCTGTTGCTGATATCGATTTGATTACTAATACAAATATCGAAACCGCTAAAATTCTTAGTGTTACCGGTAAGGTCGATCCTAAAATTGATATTGATGCTACCTCGTTCTCTATTTCTGACATTCCCGATTTCTTGAGCGATAACGAGAACAACCTCGACATCGATAATCCTCAAATCAACTTCACTGTAAACAACAACTCGCCTCTTACTCTTGATCTGAGTGGTGTACTCACATCTTATAAGCTTGATTCTGAACTTACCTCAGTTAGCATCAGTGGTATTGTCGTAGAAGCTAACGCTTCAACAGAAATCGTTATTTCGCGCCGTCCGGTTGTTAAACCCGGAGTTGAAAACGTTGTCGTTGAAAATCTTAGCGAACTCATCAGCACGATCCCCGACGAAATCAGTTTCCACGATCTAAACTGTAAAGCTCGCCAAGATGATGTTACTTTTGTTCTTGGTAGTACTTTTACTTTCGATGCAAAGTACGAAGCCGTTATTCCTTTGGCTTTTGGTTCGCAGATGCGTCTCCACTATACAGAGACTGTGGATGATTGGGATGTCGACCTCGAAGACTACAATTTCTCGGAAGTCCTACTCACTTTTGATGCTGTTAGTTCGCTTCCTTTGACTATGACTCCGGAGGTTATCGCTCTTGACCGTGAGGGTAATCACATGTCGAATATCACCGTTACCATCGAAAACGATATTAACCCGGGTACTTTAGCTAATCCGTCTACCACACCCTTGTCAATCTCTCTTAAGTCTACTGGAAATTCAATCGAAGGTCTCGATGGTATCTACATTATATTTGATGCTATTGCTGCCGACGGTTTCTTCGGTGAAAACTTAAATAAAAACCAATCACTCCGATTCGACAATATAAAAATAACTCTTGTCGACGGCGTTCTTATCAATCTTAACGATTAATCCTCCACCGCATATCAATCATGAACACTAAGAAAATTATTCTCGCACTTGCGGCAGGTTGTGCACTCTCTGCTACAGCCCAGGAGGCAACCCGCACTGCATACTTCCTCGATGGCTATACTTATCGTCACGAGCTTAACCCTGCTTTTGCCGGCGACCATAACTATATATCCATTCCCTTTTTATCGAACATTAATGTCGGCTTGCAGTCAAATGTTGGTCTGAACACCTTCTTATATAAGACTCAACCCGGTAGTCAGTATAAGCTCACCACTTTTATGAGCCCTACTGTCGATGCTGACGATTTCCTTGGAAAACTCAAGGATAGCAATAATATTAATACCAATATCGACCTCTCGATTTTCTCGTTCGGTTTCAAAGGCTTTAAAGGCTTTAATACCGTGAGTGTCGGCATCCATACCGACGTAGGCATGTGTTTGCCTAAAGACCTTTTTGCTTTCATGAAGCTTGGCCAGACTGGCGATGAAACTCGTTATTCTTTCGATGACCTTAGTGTCAATGCGAATGCGTATGCCGAAGTCGCTCTCGGGCATAGCCACAAAATCAACGATAAACTCAATATTGGTGCTAAGGTGAAATTCCTATTCGGTGTCGGAAATGTTAGCGCAAAGATTAGCAACATGGACGTCGTCCTCAGCAATAAGCAATGGCATGTTAATGCGACTGGTGAAATGCAGATGGCTGCAGGTAGCGGGCTTATTGTCCCCACCAAACACGAAGCAGGTACAGAATATACTAATCCTAACGACGCTGACCTTATTGAGTGGGACGATATCGACTATGATAGCTTTGGCCTTTCTGGTTTCGGCGTTGGTGTAGACCTTGGTGCTACATATCAGCTGTTGCCTAATCTACAACTTTCGGCTACAATCAACGACATCGGATATATGAACTGGAAAAACGCAGTAACTGCTAAAACCGGTACTACCGAATGGACTTTCGACGGCTTCCAAGATGTTGCTTTCATCGACAAACAACCCGGTTATGAAGATAACAAAATCGACGAACAGTTCGATCACTTGTGGGATGACCTTCAAGATGCTGTGAACTTCCATCGTGAATCCACCGACGGTTCTTATTCGAAAGCGCTACATGCCACTCTTCGTCTCGGTGCTGAATATGGTATGCCATTCTACAACAACCTCACTGCCGGTTTCCTTTTCTCAAGCTATTTTGCCGGTCCTCAGTCTTGGCAGGAAGGTCGTTTCTACCTAAATATTAAGCCTGTTAAGTGGTTTAATGCAACCGTCAACTACGGCGCTTCTACTTTTGGATCGTCTCTTGGTTGGATGTTGAATTTCCATCCCAAAGGCATAAACTTCTTTGTCGGTACTGATTGTCAGTTCTTATCTGTAACGCCTCAGTATGTTCCCGTTGGCAATGCAAATGTAAATGTCAACTTAGGTTTCAACGTCGCTTTATAAACGAACAAATATAGGTGAAAAAGTCGGGTAGCACATCGCTATCCGACTTTTTTTATTCACATATTTCCATGACTTTGAACTATCTCTAAAAGAGAAAGTCATGCTATACCTCCGCGAGACGACTAACCTTCAAC
>CAZYYV010000017.1:0-33628 GCA_964651295.1 uncultured Bacteroides sp. | reverse complement strand
CAAACACAAGGTTTGTACCGCCTGCATCGAGAGTGATTACGATGCGATTGTCATGGATATACATACTACAATGAATTTAGGAGGTCGATTTTACCATTGTCGATGAGCTTCAGGATAAGTTCGCCGAACAATGAATTTTGCCATGCAAACCATGCGCGTGTGAAGTGTGCCGGATCATTTACATCGAACGATTCGTGCATAAAGCCGGTTTCATTATCGGTGTCAAGGAGCATTCTGATGCAGTACTTGATTTCATTATCGTCGGTCGAAGTGAATGCCTTCATCATTATGCTCATGGGCCATGCCATATCGTAGCCGATGTGAGGACCGCCGATGCCTTCTCCGGCTTTGCCTTTGAAGAAATAGGGGTTGCTATCACTCCATACAAATTTGCGAGTATTCACATAAATCGGATCATTTACGTCTACGTCTGCAATATAGGGAAGTGCTATCAAACTAGGCACGTTGGCATCATCCATAAGCAAGTGGTTGCCAAATCCGTCTACTTCGAATGCGTAAATCTGTCCGAATTTAGGATGATTATAGACTGCGTGTTCTTTGAGTGCGCCTTCTACCTCGGCTGCCAATGCGGTACACTGTGCTGCGAGCTCTTTTTCCTTATTCACTTCGGTGAGAATGGTTGCGGCTTTGCGAAGAGCCGATACGGCGAAGAAGTTAGAAGGAATGAGATACTGAAGTGTTGTTGCATCGTCTGAGGGACGGAAGCTCGATACGATAAGACCACAAGGTTTAACGGGCGTGCCGTTACCATCGTTACTTAGAGTATCGAACGAGCGTTCGGTCTTGCGCTGGAATTTATAGCTGCCAACTCCATCCTTACGCTGTTGTTCGTGGAATGTATTAAGCGTATTAACAATTGCTTTGAGCCATTCGCTATCGAAAATTGAGGTGTCGCCGGTTACTTTCCAATATTCGTATGCAAGACGGATTGGGTAGCAAAGCGAGTCGATTTCCCATTTGCGTTCGTGTACGCCGGGACGCATTGCGGTCATGTCGGTCATCCATTCGCCTTCGATAAGTCCATCATAGAATGCGTTTGCGTATGGGTCGAGATTGATGCTCTTGAACTGACGGCGGATAACACCCTCAATCATTTTGCGTAAGTGGGCATCGCTATTGGCTAGGCGCAGATAGTGCCAAACCTGTGCGCCTGAGTCGCGAAGCCACATTGCTGCAATATCGCCGGTGTAAACGAATGTATCATCTTCGCCATTTTCATCGAGGCGATAGTGTACGGTGGTGTCGATAGTGTTAGGAAAACAGTTTTCGAACATCCACGCCAATTTTTTATTCTTAAGTTTACCCTTTACTTCTTTGATAAGCTTATCCACTGCTTCTGACTTGAATAGTCGATCTGCGGGTGCTGGGCGATTGGTGATTTCGTAGCGCGATGCCACATTTGTATTGTCGGGCTTACATATTTCGGAAGCTGAAGCCGTTTGGCTCCATGCTCCGAAACATAGTAATGCCGATAATATTATCGGATATTTTTTCATCGTAGTTTTTTATTTTGCGAGTTCTTTGCTGAACGAATAAGGTGCACAATTATCGGCAGTTCCTCTCGATTTGTTAGGCTGAGCTACCATATCGAAGTTGATCTTACCACCTTTGAGGAGGTCGGCATGATTAATGTAGTTATTCTCGTAAGTCTTGCCGTTGAATGTCATCTTATTGATGTAGCGGTTGTCTGCATTGTTGTTTTTAGCAATAAACTCAACTGTCTTGCCATTTTCGAGGTTCAACTTTGCATATTTGAAGAGGGGTGTACCCATTGCATATTCGCCGCTACCGGGACATACAGGATAGAAACCGAGGGCTGAGAATACATACCATGCCGAGGTCTGACCATTGTCTTCGTCGCCACAGTAACCATCTGCATTGGGGGTGTACATACGATTCATCACTTCGCGTACCCAGTACTGTGCCTTCCAAGGTTCGCCTGCGTAGTCGTACATATAGATCATGTGCTGGATGGGTTGGTTGCCGTGTGCATAGTTACCCATGTTCATAATCTGCATTTCGCGAATTTCATGGATTACACCGCCATAGTAGCTATCGTCGAATACCGGGGGTACGATAAATACTGAGTCGAGCATGTGATTGAATTCGTCTTTTCCGCCCATAAGGTCAATAAGGCCCTGAGGATCGTGGAATACCGACCATGAGTAGTGCCAGCTATTACCTTCGGTGAAGGCATCGCCCCATTTGAATGGATTGAATGGCGACTGGAATTTGCCATCTTTGTTTTTACCGCGCATAAGATTGTGTTCGGGATCGAATACATTGCGATAGTTCATTGCGCGTTTTGCAAAGGGTGCAAGTTCTGCTTCTGATTTTCCAAGTTTCTGACCGAATTTGTAGATACACCAGTCGTCGTAAGCATATTCGAGTGTACGTGCTACGTTTTCGTTGATATTTACGTCATAAGGTACGTAGCCGAGGGTATTGTAGTATTCGTGTCCAAGACGTCCGGTCGAGGGTACGTGTGGATGTACATTGTTTGCTCCGTGAACAACTGCTTCCCAGAGTACTTCCAAATCTTTTGTGTTTACGCCTTTAAGATATGCGTCGGCTACGACTGATGCTGAGTTGTTGCCAACCATACAACCGCGGTGGCCGGGGCTAGCCCATTCGGGTAGGAAGCCGCTTTCGCGATAAGTGTTTGCAAGGCCTTCCTGCATCTTTTCGTTCATCGACGGATAAACGAGGTTGAGCAAGGGGAACAATGAGCGGAATGTATCCCAAAAACCGGTATCGGTAAACATATAGCCGGGGAGTACTTTACCATTGTAGGGGCTGTAGTGGATAGGATTACCTTTTGTGTCGTATTCGTAGAACGAACGGGGGAAGAGTACCGAACGATAGAGGCACGAATAGAATACACGGAGTTGGTCTATGTCATTATCTTTGACTTCGATGCGGCTGAGAATGTCGTTCCATGTATTGCGGCCATTCTCTTTTACCTGCTCGAAGGTATTATTTGCGAGTTCTTTGAGATTGAATTGTGCCTGTTCGTGGCTGATAAACGAAGATGCAACGCGTGCGTTTACTTGTTCGCCACGACGGGTCTTGAATCCGACAATTGCACCGGCGTGGTTACATGTAGCCGATTTACCCGATTCGTTGATATTGCCGTCTGCAACGCTTGCAACGTATGTGAATGGCTTGTCGAATTCGAGTACGAAATAATTGCGGAAGTTTTCGGGTACGCCACCGTTATTCTTTGTGGTATAACCGATAATTTTGTTTTCTTCGGGTATTACAGTTACCGATGAACCATTGTCGAATGCATCGACTACGATATAAGCATTATCGGTTTCTGGGAATGTAAAGCGAAGGATTGCCGCACGTTCGGTTGGGGTAATTTCGGTTACTACGTCGTAGTCGGCAAGATATGTACGATAATAGTAGGGTGTAGCGATTTCTGCCTTGTGTGAAAACCAACTTGCTCGCTCGTCTTCGTTAAATACTGGACGCCCTACTGTGGGCATCACCGCAAACTGGCCATAATCATTTATCCAAGGACTTGGTTGGTGTGTTTGTTTGAAACCGCGAATCTTTTCTGCGTCATATGTGTATGCCCATCCGTCGCCCATTCGTCCGGTTTGAGGGGTCCAGAAATTCATACCCCAGGGCAGGGCGATTGCTGGATAGGTATTGCCCGTTGAAAGCGAGTGTTTCGATTGTGTTCCCACTAATGTGCTGACAAAATCGATTGGATCGCTGTCGGTCGAGATCGCTGAAATCTCTGCTGGAGTGCTTACGCATGCGATTGCCATCAATGCCAGACTTTGAATAAATTTTGTATTAGCCATGATATAATTCTTAGTTAAAAAGAAAGAGTTGCCCCAAAATAGGTCGATCCTTTTCGAATCTACGTATCTTAAGGCAACTCAAATAATCATCTATAAAAATAGGTAATTATTAGTAGAGTGTCTTTTGTGCAGTACCATCGGTCATGCGAACAATGTTGACACCCGGCACCGGCGCATTATGACGATTACCCATTACGTCATAATATCCTTCTACACCGGTGCCTTCAACGAAAGGGACTTCTACAGCTGTTTCGTTACCGAAAAGCGATGTCAAAGTCTCTGCAGCCTGGCGGATGCGTTCTTCGTCGAATTTGACAATCTCGCGATCATAGGTCATGATGCCATTGACTTCTGTTTCAATGTCAGTAGTCTGGGTATATACGGCTGCGCTGTATGCAACTTTGTTGCCGTTGCTGTCGTAGCCGAGTGCGATGTTGCGAATTTGGTCGATGAGTTTAACGTAGGCGTCGGTTACTGTACGCTCGTTGGGGAATGTGCTGTATGTCTGAGAATTGCGTTCATACCAACGGTTGCCGGGCATGTTGCGACCACAGCCACCATATTCGCCGAGTACGTAGGGACGTGCGGGATCATAGACTCCTTCCCATACTTCTACGTGATCGCTATAATTGTGCTGGTCAACGAATGTTCCTTCGCCCAATTTGTAGTGGTTACCACCACTTGCAGGGTTAATCAAACGTGTGCCGTCAAGTTGGCGTGTGTAGTCTACGATTTCACCGGTCTTGAACTGACCCCAACGTTCGTTGAAGGGTGTCCATACTACGATACAAGGATGAGAATAGAGCTGGTCAATGATTTCTGCCCATTCTGCTTTGAAGTTCTTTTCGAGTGTAGGATCTTGGGTGCAGTTGTGTGCGCGATACCATTCACCGGTTGTCCAGTCGCCTTCGTCGGTGCGATATGTTGCGGGCATATCTTGCCATACTAAGAGACCGAGGCTGTCGCAATGCCAATACCAGCGTGCGGGTTCTACTTTCATGTGCTTACGTACCATGTTGAAGCCCCATTCTTTGGTCTTTTCGAGGTCATAGCGGAGTGCTTCGTCGGTAGGTGCTGTGTAGAGGCCGTCGGGCCAGTAACCCTGGTCGAGAGGACCAAACTGGAAGTAATCTTTGTTATTGAGCTGCATGCGTACAAAGCCTTCTTTATCTTTCGCGTAAGAAATCTTACGGAGAGCTGCGTAGCTATCAACTACGTCAACGTTCTTGTCGTTTGTGTAAGTTACTTTTACGTTGTAAAGGAAGGGATTTACAGGGCTCCAAAGTTTTGCATTGGGGATTTCAACTACGAGATTGGTGTTGGTCTCTGCTGTAACTGATTTTTCAGCTACTACAGTTTCGCCATCCATTACGGCTACTTTTACATCGCCACCGATAGTGCCTTTCAATGTGATGTCGAAAGTAAGGGTGTTGTTGTCGATGTTAGGTGTGGTGTGGATGTTTTCGATGTAAGAATATTCTACGGGTTCCATCCATACGGTCTGCCAAATACCTGATACTGAGGTGTAGAAGATATCACCACCACCGGCAGGATATCGGCGCTGTTTGCCTACGGGCTGACCGTTTTCGTCTGTTTTGTCAATAACTTTTACGTAGAGAGTAGCTTTGTTATCTTTGATCTTGTTGGTAATGTCAACAGAGAACGAAGAATGACCACCGATGTGTGATGCTACTTTATTACGGCCTGAAGTACCGTCAATGAATACTTCTGCTTGATAGTCAACTGCTCCGAAGTGAAGAATCACTTTCTTGTTCTTCCAATCTTTGGGAACGTTGATTTCGCGTTTGTACCAAAGTGCTTTGCCGGGTTCGAGCGGACGCATAACGCCTGAAAGGCTCGATTCGATTGCGAAAGGTACGAGAATCTGCTCGTTAAATTCACCGGGTGTGCCGTTTGCGTCGCAGATTGAGTAGTCCCAAAGACCGTTGAGGTTCTGCCAATCATTACGTTTCATGATGGGACGGGGATACTCGGGTAGGGGACATTCGGGATTTACGAGTTCTGCCCAGCGGGTTTTAATGTGGTTACCTTTGGGTGCCCAACCGGTAGCCTGTTCTGCGGGTTTGTAGCGGTCCATAAGGATTTTCATCCAAAGACCACCGATAACCGAACGAGCACTGAAATTTACAGAAATAGCATTGTTTGCATAGTAGAAGTCGCTCAACGGAATGCGAGTGGGTGTTTCGTTAACATAGTCATAATGCTTGTCAGCGAACTTGAGGAATGTTTCGGTGTCAGGAGCCATAGATGCTGTCCAAAGAATCCAGTCGCTCTTTGTCATCATATCGCGGCTGTCGAGGGGCAGACCGTATTTTTCCTGCTTAGTGAGGTAGAAATTGATTTCGCGGTCGACTACCTGTGAGGGGAAGATATTAAGACCCCACATTTTGTCCCAGATAAGATTGTATTTCTGGCTCCAAGTGCCGGCTTTGTGGAATTCCATACGGTAGTGGTCGCCGTCGCGTGCGTCAGCTTCCCAAAGGATAGCCATTTCTTGAGAGTACTTTTTGAATTTCTCAATGTCGCGAGTGTTGCCACCGATATAAGGAATAAGGTCAGCGTAAGCTGCTACAGCAATAATAGCCTTGATAGAAAGGTTGGTATTCTGTTCGCTCGGACCTTTGAAGTCGTCTGTACAGAGCTGGTCGCCCGGGTTTTGACCTTCGGCACGGCAGTAGTCTGCCCATGTTTTGAGTACTTTTGCGTAGGGCTTGAGCCATTCGCCGTCGCCGGTGATGCGGCAGATTGCGTCGGCAAGGATAAGAATATTTGCTGATTCTTCAAGAGGCATTGTGTCGCCATAAACCTGACCATTTGCAAGGGGATACTGACCAAGGTCGTGTGCCGCGCAGTTTTTACCCTTACGTTCTTCTGAAAGTGCGTAGTCGAGGATTGAAAGAATCATACCCTTCTGCAATTCGGGATTGTAAAGAAGGTAGAGGGGGCTTTCGGGGTAGGTAAGGTCGACGGTGTTTACACAGCCGTTTGATTTATTTTCTTTCGAGAAATAGAGTACCTTACCGGTTTCGTCTTGGAAGAGCTTGTGAGCTGCCATTACGTGGCGATAGCAACCTGAAAGGAGTTCGGCATATTTTACGTTACCTGCTGCGAGGGCGTCGTCATAGATTTTCTTGTCGAGGTCGCGGCAACGCTTCATGATGCTTGTGTAGTTGGCATTGAGTTCGTCGAATGCCTGGAAGATTGTCTTGCCATTACGAGCGTAGTATGCTTTGTAGTTTTTACGCATATACTGCATGTCGTACACTTCATCGTAGCCGATGAGCATATAGCTGCGAGCATCCTTAACCGAACCAAAATCCTTCATGTAGCTGATGGTAGGCATTGTAGCAAGGTTGGTGCTACGAACCGAGCCGGTTGCACTTGCAGGAAGTTTACCGGTGCTTACGAAGGTGCTTTCGGTTGTTTCTGAAGCTGAAACGCTTACTTCACCGTTGATAGCGGGGATGTAGAGGTAACCCCAGTCAATCGAAATCATGTCGCCCGAACGGCCGAGGATTTTCTGTTCCTCAGAACCGGCTTTGGCATATTTCACACCGTTTTCTGTAACAGTGCTTGTCAAAGTAGGCTGGTTCATTTCGTTTACGGTAAGCTGAGCGCTTGTGCCGATGTAGAACTGTACATCGTGCTTTTTGCCGTCAGTCGAAGTTACCTGATAAGAAATGTAGTTGATAGGAGTTGAGATGAGCTCGAGGTCGTCGATAAGCATAGGTGCTGTAAAGACGAGGTCAAGTTCTACCGGACCGCAAGTGAATGTGTAGTACGAACTTGTTGCGAGTACATCTACTGCGGTCTGCTGAGCCATCTGAATGTTGGTGTTGCCCTGCTTGATGTTTTCGTAGATACCGAAATCGACATAAGCACCACCGGTTGTGTTGTGGCAGTGAGCAGCGAGTACGTTGTTGCCAACCTTGAGAGCTGCTTTCTGTTCTGCGGTAAGTTTGTGTTGCTCGCCCTGCTTCCATGTTTCACCGGTCGAAACGAGCTGTACACCGTTGAGGTAGAGTTCGAATACATCGTCGTGTGAGAATTTCACCCAAAGGTCTTTTTCAAGATCTTCCGAGGTGATGGTGATGTTACGGCGGATGTAGATATCTGAGTTGAGATCAGTCCAAACGTGCTTTACATTTGGATAATCGTTGGGTGTACCCCATGCAGCATCTTCGGTTGCCCATTCAGCATCGTTGAAGCTTTCTGTTGTCCACTGTGTGCCTCTTTGAACGCTGTGAGTTACTTTGCCGCTCCACATATCACCGTCAACTGTCATGCCGGCGATGGGTTTGAGGATATTTTGCGCTCCTTGACCCATGAAACGGTAAGCTGTGCCATCGACACGAAGAATTCCGTCAATGGCTTTTTCATGCTCGCACCAGTGGCGGGTGGGACCTTCGTTGAGTTTGTCGTAGTTCGACCATATCGAGAAATATGGGTCGTTCATCAACAACGGCACAGAGGGCAGACGCAAGTCGGTCTGAATGTAAGGCTCGAAATCGGCTGTCGACTGAGCTACCATCGACACTGCTGCCATTGCGGATAGCGCTAGTGATGTGATGATTCGTTTACTTTTATTCATGCTATAAATTATTGGTTTATCGTTATCTTCGCAAATTTAATTATATATAAATATGAGCAACCGCAATGTTTGTTCAAAAAATAGTAATGGATGTTCGCACTGGTTTTTAATACCTTAAAATACCACATTGAACGGAGATTTTTGCTAAATGAATAATAATTATCACTTGCTACGAGCGGCTTTTTCTAATTTTGGCCATCCTTTTTTAACTAAATTAATCTTATCATGAAAAGAGATTTACTCTTAGGGTTCGCCCTCATAGCAGGATTCTCAGCTCAGGCTGTTACTTCTCCTTATACTGGTAATGTTGCAGCTGAGGGTACTTATTACCTCTATCAGGTTGAGACCGGAACTTGGCTCCAAGCTAACCGTACTGACATTGACCAATGGACAACTCATGCCTCTCTCGATACCGAAGGTTTCGATATTGAGCTCAAGAAAATCGAAGGCTATGAAGGTTTCCAAATTTTCTGTAACTACACCAACAATGGTAGCCTTAACGGTGCTGATGAAGACCGTTTCTTCCTCGACCAAGCTGACCGCGCCATCTCTGACTGGATTTTTGAGCCTGTAACTGTTGATGGAGTTTCGAATGCTTACAAAATTATGGTGAAAGCAACTCCCGAAGGTACCGACGACCGTAGCAAAATTGCTAACGATGTTTATATCGGTGCTAAAGATGGTGTTCTTTCTGACGATCCTTCCGATTTCACTTGGCAGCTTGTAAGCCGTCAGGAACGTATCGACAAAATGGTAGCTGACGCTGCTAATGGTCCTGTTGACGCTACTTGGCTTATCCCCAACAACGAACTCGGTCGCAACGACCTTCGCGAAGATCTTTGGACTAAAAACCTTTCTAACCCTCAGAGTGGTAGCACCAATTTCGACGGTCTCCGCGGCTACCCCGTTCAAGAATGCTGGCACTGGGCTACTGTTAACAGATGCATTACCCTTACCGACCTTCCTAACGGTACTTACTCATTCGCTGTTCAGGCATTCTACCGCGACACTGAAATCGAAAGTGCCGATCTCGCTCAGCGCCACATCGACGGAACGGAAAACCTCCGTGCAAAATACTACGCCGGCGCTAACAAGGCTACTGTAATGTCTATCTTCGATGATGGTAAAGAAAATTCGCAGGATGGTTACGGCTACTTCGTAGAAGCCGTTAACACTTGGGTCCCCAATAATATGGACGAAGCTGGTCGTGCTTTCTACGCAGGTGAATACTTCAATGATTACATCCAGAGCCCTGTTACAGACGGTAGTCTTACTATCGGTATCGAAAAAGACGGTGGCGATCATCGTGATTGGTTGATCTTCAAGCGTTTCTACCTCCGCTTCGATAGCACCACTCCTATTGCAGAAGACCTTAGCGGTCTAAAAGGTGAACTTGAAGCTCTTATTACTTCAGCTGCAAGCCTTCCCGAAGTCGCTTCTCTGATTAATGCTGTAGCTGAAGCTCAAACCGTTCTTGATTCTGCTGACAATTCTACCGTTCTTCTCAATGCAATCGCAGAACTTAAGGTTGTCGTTGACGCTGTTAGCGCTTCTAAAGACGTTATCAATTATTACTATGCTACCAAAGAAATTACCGATGCATTTGGTGTAGATTCTTCTGAAGCTGACGCTATCTTCAATACAGCTACTAGCAAGGGTAACTATGAAGACGCTCTTAAGACTCTTCGCTACGCTCGTCGTATCGCCTCTGTTGTTAAGCAAGAAGATGTATTCGAAGGCAACGAACCTACACTCGGTAAATTCTACCTCTACAACGTAGGTCTTGGTATGTTCCTCTGTGGTGGCTCTGACTGGGGTGCTCACGCAGCTCTTGGTCTCCCCGGTATTGAAATCGAACTTCAGGACGGTGGCCTTAATGGCGACGGCCAGCAGAAATACTACATTGAAACCGGTCTTTACAACGGTGACAAACACTGGCTCAACTATCGTGGCTATATGGACGCCGATCAAATTGACGGTTTCGCATTCATCCCCGTAGAAGGTAAAGACAAAGTTTACAATATCGTACAAGGCGACTACACCGACGTTCATATGGGCTGGAATCCCAATGCAAGTACCGATGCCGGTAACAACGACGAACTTACTGTAGGTACAGAATGTCGTAACCTTGACCCCAACGACCTCACCGCTCAGTGGAAGCTCGTTACCCGTGCAGAACGCGATGCTCTTATCGAAAAAGCTTCTCTCACCAACCCCGTTGACCTCACTCACTTCATCAAGAGCCCCGGTTTCAACCAACGTGAAAATGCAGGTGATGTTTGGTCTATGACAAATGGTCAAATTTGGGAATACGGTGCAAATCACTATGACTTTGCAGTTGAATCTTGGAATGCTGTAAGCACCGATATCAACCAGATGGTTGAAGGCCTACCCGTAGGCGTGTATATGCTCACTGCAAATGCATTCTACCGCGATGGCAACACCGCTTATCAAATTGAAAACGAACCTACTCAGAATGCAATTCTTTACGTAGGCGAAGCAGAAAACGACGTTGAAATCCCCAACATTCTCAGTGAAAGCGGTAATGCTCCCGGCGAAGGTAACAAGCTTACCAACGAAGCAGGTATTGAATTCGAAATTCCCGATGGTATCGTTCAAGCTACCAACTATTTCAAGAGCGGTCTCTACAAAGTTTCAACTGTAGTTGAAAAGGCTGACGAAGAAGGTCTCATCATCGGTGTCATGAAAGAAGTTCAGGGTGCTGAAGAAGATTGGGTAGTTGCCGACAACTTCCGTCTCTACTACTATGGTAGCGAAACTACAAAACAGGCTGTTCTCGACTACCTCGAATCAGGTGTTGAAGACGTTGTTGTAGAACCCGCTACTCGCGTTGAAGACAACCGTATCTTCAACCTCCAGGGTATCCAGGTTGTTAACCCCACCGCTCCCGGTATCTACATCCAGAATGGTAAGAAATTTATCGTAAGATAATATTTCGATACTTAGATAACATTCAAATCCCCGTGCCTATGCGTAAATCGTAGGCATGGGGGTTTGTCAGTTAGAATACTTTTACTATCTTTGTCGTAAACATTCACAGAACGACCTATGAATAGACATTTGCTCCAATGCTTAATTGCTGCAATTCTTTTTAATATACTTAGCTCTAATGCCTCTCTTGCCGCTGTCGCAAACCAATCTCCTCAAGATTTGGTTAGAACCGACATTGCGTCCGGCCATGAAACTACTTGCGCATTACGAGATAAGTACGGCTATTTGTGGGTGGGGACTGCCCTAGGTTTAAAGTGTTACGACGGCAATGGTGTGTCGGTCTATGATAATAATTTTAACGCACTATTGCCAATGTCTAACCTGACTATCACCTCTTTGGCAGAGTTTGGTGATGATATATATATTGGAGCAAATACCGGGCTATATGTATTCGACCGAAGCGAAAATCGTGTGAATAAATTCAAAGTTCACACTCGTTGGGGAGTCGAGATTAGCTCGCAAGTCGAAAAATTGGCCTTAGTAGGGCATAAGTATTTATGGGTATGTACCGAAGGTCAAGGGCTCTTTGTTTACGACGACTCGAACAATTCCTTGTTGCAGTCTAGCCGTTATGCATCGTTCTATTCCGATTTGGCTATCGGACATAATGGCTTGGTGTATGTTTCTTCGCTTCAAGGCGAAATCCAAGTTTTCGAACCAAAAGGCAAGTATCTTAAAACTATTAAGATACCCGAATATACAATCCAGAAAAACACTATATTAATGGCGGTATCAAATAGCGATATTTGGATATCGACTGGCGTTAGTTTATATAAATTGGATGTTACTACCGATGTTATTGCTTCTATCGGTACGAATAACCATAACGACAACATTAATGCTATGCTTGCTCGTCCCGACGGTACTATCCTTATGGGAGCTACTAGCGGTTTGTGGAGCTATAATACAATCACAAATGCTATACGTCCGGTAATGACAATATCTAATGCAAGCGAAGAATATGATGTCCGTGTCTTAGGTCTTGTTAATGAGCCGAGTGGTGATGTTATCATTATTCATCCCTCCGGACCTATTGATATATATTCGACTCAAACATCTTCAATGTCTTTCTATCCCCTTCCGGATTTGCAGACTTCGCAATACAACCAGATATATGCAATGCAGCAAAGCTCAAATTCCGATGGTTTCTGGGTAGGCACTGAGAAGGGGCTCTTCTATTACGAATTCACTGCGTCGGGATTTGCCGGTCGCCGTGTGCCCGACTTTAAAGATATGGCAATTTCGGCAATTCTTGTTCTAGAAGATAAACTATTGGTTGGTACTAAATTGCATGGTGTAATTGTCTATGACACTGTAAACAAAAAACAACTTCAAAAATATACGTTCGACGAAAAGAAACCTTACTCGATTATAACAAATAAAATAAATTCGATTTACCGTGCAAATGATGGTACAGCGTATTACTTAACCGATTGGGGTATCTGCTATTATAATTTGTCGGGCAATAACTTCTTGCCACTAACCGAATTCAGTCAGCATACACGCGCCACATCGATGCAGGAAGATAAAAATGGTGGACAGTGGATTGCTACCCTCAATAATGGTCTTTATTACCGCAAAAATTCTGCGGATAAATTTACAAAAGCTGATTGGTGCAAAAATATTGTTTCGCTTCCAATTGTAACCCTATATAACGACAGTCTTGGTCGTTTGTGGGCTGCCACTAAGAATCAAGGGCTCTTTATTTACAACGAACAAGCTAATGACTTCTTACCCGTAAACATTCCAATGGGGGCGGAGAATCCGATTTCGTTTATTGTAGAAGACTCGGAAAAGCGTATTTGGGCTGGTGTTAATAATATGCTTGTCGAAATCGACTCTGCTTTAAAATCGCGTATTTACAACTTCGTCCATCATCCCGATGTGATGCCTTCGTTCAATATTACCGGTCAAAATAGAGATTTGCTCGTAATCGGTAGTCGGAATGGCTTTTACACCCTCGATCCTACAAAGGTTTATACCTATGAAAGCCGTGTGAAAGTGCTCCCAAAGGCCATTTCATTCCCAAATATTAACATCGATGAGAAATCAACAGATAAATACGATTTGAATTCGTTACTTTATACTCGTAGCAATATTAAATTGCCATTTGAGTATAATACATTCTCTATTTCGTTATCATCGATTCATCCTAATACCGAGCCTAATCTGCAATTCGATTACTATCTTGCTGGCTTGGATAAAGCTTGGCGTACAAGTAACTATAACAATGAAATTAGTTACTCTAACGTTGCATTCGGCGACTATCGTCTGCTTATGAAACCTCATGGAGTCGAAGGTGCTGCCACTACGGAATTAGCGATTACAATACTTCCGCCATGGTACCTTACAATATGGGCGTTGGTGGTATACGCTATCATCGTTATTCTGTTATGCTTCTCCGCTTTCATTGTAGTTCGCAGTATGCTTCGTAAGAATTTCCAACGACGAATCAACGAACTTCGTCTCCAAAAAGAACGAGAACTATTCGAAGCAAAAACTCGTTATTTCGTCGATCTCGTACACGAAATTCGCACTCCTTTAATGCTTATTAGTTTGCCTCTCGAGCAACTTACAGAAGCTATGAAGGCTGATGTTCATAAGGTTGCTGAAAGCCGAAATATGGAGTATATTCGCTCTATGCAACATAATATCGACTATTTGCTGAGTATTACCAACCAGTTGCTCGATTTCCGTAAAGTTGAGAATACATCAGAAGTAAGGCTTTGTAAGACTCGATATAATGTTTCGGCTAGTTTGCGCAAGATTTGCCAGCGTTTCGAAGAACCTCTTAGCATTGAGAATATCAAAATTGATATTCAAATACCTGAAGAAGACATACTTATTGCTGCTGATGGCGATAAAATCGAGAGAATATTGATGAATCTCGTTGGTAATGCAATGAAGTATGCCGAGCGTAAGATTGCTTTAACTCTTTCGCTCGAAGCTGATGATAAAGTCAAAATATTAGTCGGCGACGATGGTCGTGGTATCTCTGAATCTGAGCGTGATAAAATCTTCGATGCCTACTATCAGATTGCAAAAGACGACGTTGCTGCTTCTCTTGGTACCGGTCTTGGCTTGGCTTACTCAAAACTCGTTACAGAAGCCCATAATGGCACTATTACAGCCGGAACAAGCGAGTATGGTGGTGCATTACTTACTATCGTGCTGCCAATTGGTGAAGTGCCTGTTTCTGACATTTCGGAAGTACTTACTGAGGGCGAGTCCTTTATTATTCCCGAGTCGGACGTATTGCTGAAGCAAGATAAAACCGTCCTCTTGGTTGAAGATAATAAAGAGCTCCGTGATATGATTTCTGCAGCGCTTCGTAACTATTGCAAAGTACTTACAGCTGTTGATGGTGTTAAGGCCCTTGAAGTCTTGGCTGCCAATAATGTTGACGTTATTGTTAGCGACGTTATGATGCCTCGTATGGATGGTATTGAGCTTTGCCGAAAAGTGAAGAGCGATGTATATTATTCGCAGATTCTATTCCTCATCCTTACTGCTAAAACCGGTGCGGAAGCTCATGAAGTAGGCATGAAAAGTGGTGCCGACGTTTATCTCGAAAAACCATTCTCCATCAAGCAACTTATCTATCAGATAAATAACTTACTAAGCACTCGTCAGCACTTCTACGACCTCATTCGCAATAATATTACGACAAATGTGCCGTCGTCTACTGAGTCTAAGCCCATCCTTAACCGTATGGATGCTGACTTCCTCAAACGCATGAATGACTATATTTCTGAGTCGATTCGTAACGAAGACTTCTCTATCGATACGCTTGCTGATAAAATGAACATGAGTCGTTCTAGTTTCTATCGTAAGATTACTATGGTAGTTGGAATGTCGCCCAGCGAGTACCTCAAAAACTTCCGTCTAGCACGTGCAGCTGAATTGCTCATTGATGGCTGCCGTATTTCCGAAGTGTCTGAGCGTGTGGGTTTTGCATCCTCGTCATACTTCGCGAAGTGCTTCAAAGAGAAGTTCGGTGTGTTGCCAAGCGAGTATGTGGGATCGTTGCCCACATCAAATGCATCTGATGCAGACGTCGAATAATCTGGATTATTGAATTAGAGATTGCCAAAGACGGGGAGCGACTGCTCGTCCCAAGTGATGGTTTTGTAGTAGATATCCGATTCCTCGAAACCGTTTACAAGATGTTTAGCTTGGTAGAGTAGAGTAGTTGCACCGTCGCTTTCTGTAAGCACTGATATGTTCGAGCTTCCGAATATAGTCGTATCGTTTGCGGCAGGTCTGAATTGAGGCTCTTCCATCTTGGTCCACGATGCCTTGTCGAGCAGATTGGCACTTGTTGGTGCATAGATGATTCCCAGGGTATTATATCGAGTCCAAATTCCGCTTGCAGAATAAGCCACGACGATGTTTTTATTGTCGGGTGATACGAATGCTTCAGGGTCCTCGTTGACGAAGATAGGATATGCAGAACGTGAGCCGTCGGGGTTTATCCATTGACGTTCCCACTCGTATTCAGGTTGAGAAATCATCACTCGTTCTGATTTTAGAGTCCACGGATTCTCCATTTCGGCTATAAAAATACACTGCGTCTCTGCTTCTACGCGACGATGTTCCCATCCCGACCAAAGCAAATATTGCTTACCATTGACGATTACTGTGCTAGGGTGGATGCCGAAATTCCATTCACGATTAGTGATTATAGGACCATGGAGAGTCCACTCGCCTTCGGTGGGATTGTCGTTCGGATTCTCTATTACATAGATTTGATGGTTGTCGGTATTGCCGTTATCCGCTTCAAAGTAGATATACCATCTATCTCCCATGCGGCGAAGACAGGACGACCAAATATTATCCATCTTATTAGCTTTTCCTTCCCATACTATTTTCGGAGATGTTGAGCTTATACTGTCAAGTGAGGTCGACGAGTAGATGCTGATTGTGTTAACCGGCGGAGCCTGCATAATGAAGTGGTACATTCCATTATGCTTCTCTATATTGGGGTATTTTCCACCCGGAAATAATACTTTGGATTTAGATTCAATCGGTTGCTTGCTCTCACAGCCGCTGAGTGCCAGTGCAAGAATGAATAATATTTTGAGCGATGATGTCTTCATATTGTATTAGAATATAAAAGCAAATATACTTCTTTTTTTTAATTGACAGGCTTTTACCAATAGTAAAAACTATTCATTTAAGGTGAAAATCTATTCAAACCCATTGAATAGCTCTTTCAAAAGCCTATTTTAGCTAGTCTTGAACAAAATGTTGCTTTTTTCGAACAATGCGTTTTCTTGCGTGGAAATAAAAGTTCGTTAATTTGTGTTTGAATACCTTACCCATGGAGAATTACTTCCATGAAATACACGAATCATTAACATCATATTAATTAATATGGAATTTTTAGATCTAAAAAGACTGATTTCCTGCAGTAGAAAATTAGCTGTAGGATTGCTCTTTGGTCTACTCGTTGCATCGTGTAGCGATGACGACAACAACGAGTCAGCGAATTCAGTTCCGTTCAATCCGTCTCAGCCGGTTGCGGTTACTTCGTTTATCCCTGAAGAGGGTGGCGCGCAAGACCAAATCATTATCAAAGGTACTAACTTCGGCAATGATAAGAGCCGTGTTAAAGTTACCATTGGTGGTAAAAATGCAGTTGTCGTAAATGTTATGTCGGACAAGCTCTATGCCATTGTTCCTTCTCAAGCATTTTCCGGCGAAATCGAATTAACAATTTTTGATGACAACGAACAAGCTCACACAGCTGTCGCTGCTAACAAATTTACCTACATCGCCCAGTCGGTTGTAAGTACTCTCTGCGGTTATCAGAACGATAACGATAGCCAGGGCGAACTTTGGGGCTCGTTCGATGTATGCTCGGGCTTCAACTACGAAGGCACTCTCGCAATCGACCCCCTCTACCCCAATCGCGTTTACATCTGCTACGACGGTGGTCAGAAAATTGCTCAGCTCGACCTCGAAAAGCGCGAATCTTCGCTTCTTATGTCGGCTAACAAATTCCAGCAGCACCGTCTTCGTAACGTGGCATTCTCGCTCGACGGCAAATATATGCTCGTATCGACCGACCGCGACGACCAGGATACAAAAACTCCTAGCGTGTGGATCGTTACTCGTAACAGCGATGGCACTTTCAGCGATCGTTCGTCTTGCCAGCCCCTCGTTGCTTACAAGCAGTGTAACTTCGTTGCTGTTCACCCCGTTAATGGTGAAGTTTACTTCAATAGCTTCTCTAATGGTGAACTTTTCCGCATGGAACTCGAAGATTACTTCGCAGCTCAGCAGCCCGACCCCGAAACCGGTGAAATGAAAGAATGGACCGGTTATCTCGACGATGGTGCGTTCCGCGAACTTTACAAAATCCAGGACCCCTCGTACGAATATCAGATGGTAATCCACCCCACCGGTGACTATGCTTACATCACTGTCATCAACCGTAACTACATCCTCCGTACCGACTACAACTGGAGCAAGAAAGAATTTATGACTCCTTACGCAGTTGCAGGTAGCAACGGTCAGGCTGGTTGGGTCGATGCTGTAGGTACTAACGCACGCGTAAGCCGCCCATACCAAGGCGTATTCGTTAAAAATCCCCAGTACGTAGAAGAAGGTCGTGAAGACGAATACGACTACTATATCGCCGACTGTACAAACTTCTGCATCCGTTCACTTACACCCGAAGGTATCATGCGTACCTATGCCGGCCACGCTCCTGCTACCGACGGTAACATTTGGGGTACTGAAGATGGCGCTCTCCGTACTGCTGCTCGTTTCCGCGACGTAACCGGCATCGCTTACGATACCGAACGTGAGTTGTTCTACGTTCTCGACCACAACAACCGTCGTATCCGTACTATCGGTAAAGAAACCGAAGATACCAACATCGAAGTACCTACTCCTGAGGAAACTCCCGAAGAAGGCACTGTTGAGGAATAAGCAAAAAAATAATCTAAACCATAGGATTTCAAATGAAACAACGAATATTAATGCTGCTTGCATTCCTTATGTGCCTCACTAGTGCGGCGTTTGCCCGTACTATCACTGGTACTGTATATGATGCATCAGTAGAAAATGAACCATTGATTGGTGCTACCGTAATGGTAAAAGGCACCCGCGTCGCTGTGGTAACCGACATCGACGGTAATTACTCTATTAAATTACCCGACAATGCTAAAATTCTTTTGTTTAGCTATGTAGGTATGAAACAGCAAGAGTTCGAAATCAGCAAAATTAAAGAAGACGAACTCGTTGTGCGCCTCGAATCTGATAACGAACTTGAAGAAGTCGTTGTTACAGGTATGGGTGCTCGTAAGAAAATCACTCTTACCGGTGCGGTAACTAACGTCGATATTGCCGACCTTACTCACTCTAGCACCGCTAACCTTTCGAACGCTCTCGCCGGTAACGTCCCCGGTATTATCGCGATGCAGACTTCTGGTCAGCCCGGTAAGCGTGGTACCTCTGAATTCTGGATTCGTGGTATCTCTACTTTCGGTGCCGGTGATAAGGCTTATATCCTTGTCGACGGTTTCGAACGCGACAACATCGACGATATCAACATCGAAGATATTCAGAGCTTCACCGTACTTAAAGACGCATCTGCAACCGCTATCTACGGTTCGAAAGGTGCGAACGGTGTAGTACTTATTACCACAAAGCGTGGTGCTGAAGGTCGTGTGAAAATCAATGCTAAGGTTGAAACTTCGTACAACACTCGTACAAAAACTCCCGAGTTCGTCGATGGTGTTACTTATGCAAAACTTTTGAACGAAGCTAACATCACTCGTAGCCGCGGTACATACTTCACTCCTACCGAAATCGAACTTTTTGGCAACGGCCTCGACCCCGACTTGTATCCTAACGTCGATTGGAAAGACCTCATCCTTAAAGACGGTGCAATGAGCTACCGTGCTAACCTCAACATCAGTGGTGGTGGTCGTGCTGCTCGCTACTTCGCTTCTGTTTCGTATGTTGAAGACGAAGGTATGTACAAAACCGACTCTAACCTCCGCGACCGCTACAACACTAATGCCAATTATCACCGTTTCAACTATCGTGTGAACCTTGATATTGACCTAACTCCCACAACCCTTCTCCGCATCGGTACTTCGGGCGACCTCCACACTGAAAATGCCCCCGGTACTATCGACCCCACCAACCCCGCAGCTTCTGACAACAACGTATGGAGTGCACTCTTCGGCTATAACGCCATCCTTACTCCTACAATGTACAGCAACGGATACTCTCCTATGGTTAATATGGGTCGCGACGACTACCGTCTCAACCCCTGGGTTATGTCGACTCAGACCGGTTACTCTCAGACTTGGAACAACAACCTCCAGAACAACGTATCGCTCGACCAAGACCTCAAATTCATCACCGAAGGTCTTAAATTCAGCGGTCGCCTCGGCTACGACACCTATAACAGCAATGCAATCTATCACGTACAGCGTCCCGAGCTTTGGTATGCTAACGGCCGTGATAAATCGACCGGTGAAGTAATTTACGACCGTATCAAAGACAAAATCGATATGTACCAGTATCCTGTTTCTTCTGGTTCTCGTCGTACATTCATCGACTTGCTCCTCTCTTGGAATCGTGAATTCAAATATGGCAACAACGTAGGCGCTACTGTTAAGTATACTTACGACTCTGATATGAGCACCAACGTAACTTCCGACGTTCGTACAGGTATCTCGCGTAAGAATATGGCACTCGCAGGTCAGGTTACATATAACTACCGTTCTCGCTACTTCGCTGACTTCAACTTCGGTTACAACGGCTCTGAAAACTTTGCCGACAATCACCGCTTCGGTTTCTTCCCCGCATTCTCTCTCGGTTGGAACGTTGCTAGCGAACCTTGGTTGAAGAAAGCTTCTTCTTGGCTCAATATGTTCAAACTCCGTTACTCTTGGGGTAAAGTTGGTAACGACAAGATGGGTGATGTCCGTTTCCCCTACATCTACTCTATCGACGCTACCGGCGACAACGTATATAACTTCGGTAACTTGATCGCAAGCCGTCCCGAATATCAGCAGGGTTGGCACTACTCTTCACTCGCTTCGAAGAACGTAACTTGGGAAGTCGCTGAAAAGCAAGACGCCGGTTTCGACCTCTACATCTTCAATAACAAGTTCTCGTTGACCATGGACTACTTCCATGAAAAACGTACCGGTATCTACATGCTCCGTAACTTCCTCCCCGGCATTCTCGGTCTCGAATCTGCTCCCTGGGCTAACGTAGGTGCTGTTAAATCGGAAGGTTTCGACGGTAACTTTGCTTACAACGATCGCTTTGGCGAAGTAAACGTAACTGTTCGTGGTAACATCACTTATGCTAAGAATACAATTCTCGACCACGACGTTCAGAACTACACTTATCCCTACCAGTACATCACCGGTTATCGTATCAACCAGCAGCGCGGTCTTATTGCTGAAGGCCTATTCGCTGACTACGATGATATCCGCAACCACCCCAAACAGATGTTTGGCGAAGTACAGCCCGGTGATATCAAGTACAAAGACGTTAACGGTGACGGTATCGTAAACGACGACGACATCGTTGCTATCGGTTCGACTTCTACCCCTAGCCTTATCTACGGCTTCGGTGCTTCGATCCAGTGGCGCAACTTCGACGTAAACCTTCACTTCCAGGGTAGTGGTAAATCAACCACAATGCTCGAAGGCAAAACCGTATGGGCATTCAGCCAGGACCGCTTCGGTCAGATCTTGAGCGACCTCGTTGACGACCGTTATGTTGACGCTGAAACTGCTGCTCAGCTCGGTATCCCCGCAAACGAAAATCCCAATGCTGCATATCCCCGACTCGTGTATCTTCAGGGCGGCGCAACTCACAACAACTACCGTGCTTCTACATACTGGATGCGCGATTGTAGCTACCTCCGCTTGAAGAACCTTGAAATCGGTTATAACTTGCCCGAAAGCGCACTCAGCGCAATGCACCTCGAGCAGTTCCGTATCTTCCTCCAGGGTAGCAACCTTCTTACTTTCTCTAACTTCAAGCTCTGGGACCCCGAAATGGGTAGCTCAAACGGTGAAGCATATCCTCTTCCCAAAACTGTTACTCTCGGTTTACAAGTTAACTTCTAAAATCACGAACTCATGAATAAATACTTTAAATATGGTATTCTTGCCGCTGTTGTGGGTGTCGGTGCTTTGACATCTTGCAGCGACTCTCTCGATGCCGACAAGTATCTTGAGGACCGCCGTACGATCGAAACCATCTTCACCGACATCAACCAAACTCACGGTTGGCTCGCTCAGGCGTTCTCTTTCTTAAAAGGCGATTTGGCCGACTGCCACACAAAAGGCGGTGCTTTCTTCCATTGCTTCGCCGATGATATGTACTATGGCGACCGCGACTCTAACTTGGGCGACGGTACTTCATATATGGAATCATACAACGCTCTAAAACAGGGCGACTACGACGAAAACTTCGGCGAAAATGCTTGGCTCAACGCTTACAAAGGTATCTTCCAAGCTTCAGTTTTTATCCACAATGTGGATATGAACACCGCTTTGACTGAGACCGAACGTCTCGACCTCAAAGGTCAAGCTCGCTTCGTTCGTGCTTACTACTATTGGTTGCTTCTTCGTCGCTACGGTCCTGTGCCCATCATGCCTGACGAAGGTGCTGACTACACACTCTCGTATGCCGACCTTTCTTATCCTCGTAATTCCTACGAAGAAGTTGCCGAGCACATCGCTTCTGAAATGGTGCAGGCTGCTAAAGAAATTCAGTCATGGAGCCGCTTCCAGGGTAATACCGATGCTACTTCTATCATCCGTCCTACACGTGGTGCTGCTTTGGCAACCCGAGCTCTTGCTTACATCTACGCTGCCAGCCCTCTCGCTAACGGTCAGCTCGCTAATGGTTACCACCCCCAAGGTGTTACCGACGCTTTCGCTAAAAAACTCGTTAACAAAGATGGTAAAGAGCTTCTTGGTCTTACTTACGATGAAGCTAAATGGGCGCGTGCCGCTGCTGCTTGTCGCGACGTCATCGAATGTCCTTCGAACTACGAACTCTACCACGCAGGTGTAAATACAACCGATAATAAAACTACCGGTTACCCCAAAACTATCACACCTCCCGAAGACGGCGACTTCTCTACTAAGGCTTGGCCTGAAGGTTGGATGGATATCGACCCCTATCTCTCTTATCGCGACCTCTTCACTGGTGTTGTTGGTCTTGACAACTCTGAAATCATCTTCTCGCGTGGTTATAATGCAGCTGACTCTTGGCACGATAACATCGACGGATTCGTATCGCACCAGCTTCCCACCTCACTCTTCGGCTTCAATAGCCACGGTCTTACCCAGAAGATGGTGGACGCATACTATATGAATGACGGTGCCGACGTTCCCGGTAAAGATAGCGAAATGAATGGTGGCGACGGTTCTGACCGCGTTGCAGGTTGGACTACTAGCCGTGGCGATAATGCTTACACCAAGTTCCCGCCCCTCGGTCCCGGCGTATCTATGCAGTATGCTAATCGCGAACCCCGTTTCTACGCTTGCGTAGCTTTCAACGGCTCTTACTGGTGGGATGCTTGTCCTACTCGTACCACTAACCGCTACTCGCAGGTATTCTACTGGCGTGGTAGCAACAACAACGGTTACAACAACGGTTCATACTATCTCCGTACTGGTGTTGGTTGTAAGAAATGGGTTAACCCCAACGACTATCGTGAAGTACGCGATGGTACCGACTACGACAACTTCGTCCACAAATGGGAACCCGCTATCCGCTACGCCGACATTTTGCTCCTCTATGCTGAAGCACTCAACGAGCTTACTTCTAGCTACACTGTAGCTTCTTGGGATGGTAGCAGCAATTATACGATTTCGCGCGACGTAAACGAAATGAAACGCGGTATCCGTCCCGTTCGTTGTCGTGCCGGTCTCCCCGACTACACTTCTGCTGAATACTCAGATCAAATGACCCTCCGCGACAAAATCAAACGCGAACGTATGATCGAATTGCTCGGCGAAGGTAAGCGCTACTACGACCTCCGTCGTTGGATGGACGCACCTATCGAAGAATCTAAGACTGTATACGGTTGCAACGTCATGATGACCGCTAAGCAGCAGGATGATTTCCAGAAGATTGTGCCCATCTACAACCTTCCCACCGTATTCACCGAAAAGATGTACTTCTGGCCCATCTCGTTCTCTGAACTCAAACGAAACGACCAGCTCGTTCAGAACCCCGGTTGGCAACTCCAAGACTAATATCTAAATTTAGGATACTATGAATTTTCACAAAATATATAAAGCGTTCTTAATCGGAACAGTAGGCGCACTCACTTTGTCGACTACCGCCTGCAATGACGACTGGGAAGAAGAACAATATTCTCAGTATGTGAGTTTCAAGGCGCCCCTCAACACTGAGGGTACTAGCGTGGGTGTTACCACTGTATATGTGCCTTATACTCGCGTCGACGAAAACGACCAGCCTATCTACGGCGAACATGGTCTCTCAAGCTACGAACTTCCTATGATTGTCAGTGGCTCGACTGAAAACTCGCGTGATGTCGTTGCTCACGTTGCTCACTCAGATACTCTCGATATTCTCAACCTCGAGCGTTTTGGCAACCGTTCCGAAATTTGGTACAACGATATGTCGTCTTACGCTTCATATCCCGAGTCGATTGTAATTCCTAAAGGCGAAAGCATCGGCTTGCTTCCCATTAGCCTCGACTTCCGCGGCCTTGACCTCAACGACCGCTATGTTCTTCCTATCAAGGTTGTCGAAAATGCTGAGGACGGTTGCTTCCGCAATCCTCGTAAGAACTATGCTACCGCAATGCTTCGCATCTTGCCTTACACCGATTACTCGGGCGTTTTCCAGGCTGGTAATATGAAGTTCTACCTCATGTCGGGTGGCGTTTCTGACGAAGAACCCGGTGCGTTGACCACAGTTCAAACCTACGTTGTCGACGAAAATACCGTATTCTTCTATGCAGGTACATTCAACGAAAATAGCTTGCTCCGTGCAAACTTCAAAGTATTTGCTCGTTTCGTGCCTAACAATGAAACCGGTACAATGGGTATTGTTGAACTCTATGCAGAAAACGAGAATATGCAGTTCCAGCAAGAAGGTGTAGCTACATATAACATTATCGAACAAGAAGACGAAGTACAGTCGTACATCATGCGTCGTACTCTCATCATCAGCGATATCAACTATACTTTCAACGACTACCTTACTGCTGCAGGTTCTGAGATTACATACAATGTCACTGGTAACATGACAATGGAACGTAAGCTCAACACTCAGATGCCTGAAGAAGACCAGATTATTTTCGAATAAAAAAAGCACTCTCGGGGTTTGTCGCCCGACGGCGAACCCCGAGAATATTTTATTTATATGCGTAAATTTTTACTTATTACCGCGTTATTACTTAGTGCAAATGCTAGCTTTGCAGCTGATGATGCAGCCGCAAATCAAGAACTTGCATTGACTAACATTCAGCGCTCGATGGACATCATTGATGCTGTATGGCAAACATCTATTAAGGGTAGTGAAACAAATCTCTACCTCACCGATACTTACGATACGATGAATCATAGCGTATCCGGTCCTTCAGACGTTTGGCCCTATACATCGGCTATTGAAGCACATTGTTCTTTGCTCGAAGCTCTCGAATTAGTCAAAGATATTGCCCCCGAACTCTATACCGAGAAGTTCGACAAATATGCTCATCAATTAGATGTCCTCATTGACAATCTCGAATACTATCGTGGCACATATCGTCGTCCGTCTTATGCTACTACTTCTCAGGATTGGAGCCCCTTTGCAGTACCTCGTGCCGATGCACGTAGCACCGCAAATGTAACAGGTATTCTTAACGTTTACGATGACCAGATGTGGCTCGCTCGTGAGCTTATCCGTGCTTATCGCATCACCGATAATGAAGCATATCTCGACGAAGCTACATATCTAATCGACTATTCTCTCGATGGTTGGGATTGTTGGCGCGACGAAAACCGCAATGAATACGGCGGCATCACTTGGGGACCCGGCTACAATTCAAAGCACGCTTGTAGCAATGCTCCTATCATTCAGCCCCTTGTTTGGTTGTATGATATCTATAAAAACACAGATAAAACAGTCGAATACTACTATCGCGACGAAAACAATGCCGTAACGCACACTACTCGTACTCGTGCCGAACACTATCTTGATTTCGCTGCCAAAGTTTACGACTGGCAAAAATCAAATCTTCTCCACACTTCGGGTGTGTATTGGGATATGATGGGTGCCGATAATACCATCAAAATATCGCGCGGATACCGTCAACACGTCGATTGCGGTGGTGCGACAGGCAGCCTAATTAGCTACAACACCGGCACAATGATCGCAGGTGCTGTCGAACTTTTTAAAGCGACCAACGACGAAACATACAAGACTGATATCACCGAAACATCAAAGGCTGCTTTGAACAAGTTTGCCAAGTATGTTCGTAAAGTTGATTCTTACGTATTCAGCACCGACGAACGCGCTACCGGTGGTTTTACCACATGGTTCAACGATGTCCTTATCCGTTCGTATGTCGATGCATACCCATATAGCGATAATTCCGCGCCCTTGAATGCTCTCAATTCGACCCAGAAAACTCTCGATTATGCATTCGAAAACCACAATCGTTCCAATTTGCTCCCTATCCACCTTGTTGAAGGTTGGGGCGATGAAACTGTAACGAAAGGTTTTCATCAATTCTCATTTGCGTCGGAGTATGCAATCCTCGCTGTTTGGCTTTTAACCAAAGATAACGATCTTTCTGCAACCACCACTGTGGTTGCAGATTTTTCCACCGAAGAAAACGTATATAATCTTTCTGGCGTTTGCTTAGGTTCTTATGAAGAAGTAAAATCTGCCCTTCCTTCAGGCTATTATATCGTAGGAAATAATAAAAAGTTCATTTGCCATTAAATGGATTTAAAGAAGTTCATATTACCTTTTGTAGTCGCATGTATGGCGTTGCCTACCTACGGTGAAGGTAGTGCGTGGATGACCGACCTTCCTGATGCTACCAAAGTGCGCAATATATCAATTCCCGGCTCGCATGATGCGGCAACTGGTAATGGATTCACTACGCTATCTTCAATTGGTGCCGCTGTCTCGGGCGTAACACAGGAGCTTTCTTTATCGGAGCAGTGGGATGCCGGAGTTCGTGCTTTTGATTTGCGTCCGACGTATAAATCTGGTGCTGATGGAAAATTGAAGATTTATCATGGCATTCTTGAAACTAAATTGACCATGAAGGATGCTCTACAAACTATAAAAAACAAACTAATAGAAAATCCTCAAGAATGTGCCATTATTTTGACTCGCCACGAGAGCGACTCTGATAGCAATAGCGCTGAGTGGCCAACTGCGATGGCTGATTTACTGGCAGATTTCGAGGATTATATGGTGGCGTTTTCTCCTTCGCTAAGTTTAGGCGATGCTCGTGGAAAGATACTTTTCCTTTCTCGCGACTCGTTTACTTCTGATTTCGCCGGTCAGATATCCGGTTGGACTCATAGCGAGTCGTTCGACGACCAAAAGAATGCAACGATTTCTTTAGGTCGGAATCAGGCTAGATTATATGTGCAGGATTTCTACGATTGTCAGACTGTTGTTCGTAAAAATGCTGCAATTAAGAATATGCTCGACTATTCGATGGCTAATACTGACGGTTCTACTTGGGTTATAAACCATGCTTCGGGATACGTTGGCTCTAGTGGAACTAACAGCAATATTAAAAATCTTGCTGCTGGCACAAATAAATATCTACTAGATTATCTCAGCCAAACGGAATTACAAGGAAGTACTGGCATTGTGCTGATGGATTTTGCCGGTGTTGAAAAATCGGGTAAAACTACTGTATATGGCAACGAATTAGTTGACTGCATTATCAATAATAACGAATATCTGAAAGTACCTGTCGGCACTGATGATTCGGTTACAACCGGATTGAGCAAGGTCGCTTCGGAACCAGAACCGACAGACCACCGCATATATAATATACTTGGTGCTGTTGTCGGTGAAGGACAAGATGATTTGACGCATTTACCCGCAGGTATCTATATAATGAATGGTAAAAAGTTAATGATCAAATAATCAAAATTCAAAAAGATATTGAAATTCGTTTCATTTGTAATTAGTATATAAGTTTAATAAGGTTTCAAAAAGGTTTGCAATTTTTTTGGTTAGGAGAATTTTTAATAGGTAACATTTCTGAGGTAAAAGAGGTTTGTTTTAGTTTTTTATTAAGAAGTCAAACGCGAATAAAATATTTAATCATGATTAAACACGTATCCTTGGCATTAATCCTTGGCGTAGCGCTTACCGCCTGCCAGCCCACTAAGGAAAGTTATACAAAATCTGGTCTCGACCCCGAAAATTTTAAGACCGAAGTCGATGGTAAACAAGTGGCTCTATACACACTCGTTAACGAAAACGGAGTGGAAGCTTGCATCACAAACTACGGTGGTCGCTTAGTATCTCTGATGGTGCCCGACAAAGCCGGTGATTTCCGCGACGTGGTTCTTGGACACGATTCGATTGCCGACTATATTAATATCGATGGCAACTTCGGAGCTCTCATTGGTCGTTACGGCAACCGCATCAACCAAGGTCGCTTTGCTATCGATGGCGTTGAATATCAGCTTCCTCAGAACAATTATGGACACTGTCTCCATGGAGGTCCAAAAGGATTTCATCACGCTGTTTGGTCTGCAAATCAGACTGCCGATTCTGTGCTTGTTTTGTCGTTGACATCTCCTGATGGTGAATGGGGCTTCCCCGGTAATGTAAATGTTGACGTTACCTACACTCTTACTTCCGATAATGCTATCAATATTTCATATTCGGCTACTACCGACGCGCCAACAATCTTGAACCTCACCAACCACTCATATTTCAACCTCAGTGGCAACCCTGCCAACGATATCCTCAGTGAAACTATCTGGTTCGATGCTGATGGTTATACTCCTATCGACTCTACATTTATGACTTCGGGAGAAATCCTCCCCGTAGCCGGTACTCCCTTCGATTTCTCATCGCCAAAAGCTATCGGTGCCGATATCGAAGCCGACGATGTACAGCTCCATAATGGCCTCGGTTACGACCACAATATGGTTCTTTGCAAATCGCGTAACGTAAACGCTCCTGCTGCTATCGTTAAAGACCCGGAATCAGGTATCAAGATGGAAGTTTTCACCAACGAACCCGGTATTCAGTTCTATGTTGGCAACTTCCTCGACGGCACTGTTAAAGGCAAAAAAGGCATTGCGTATCCTCGCCGTTCTGCTATCTGCCTCGAGACTCAGCACTTCCCCGATAGCCCCAATAAACCTCATTGGGATTCAGTGGTTGTCCGTCCCGGTCAGACCTACACAAGCTACTGTACTTACCGTTTTTCTGTAGCTGAATAATGGAGAAACGAATAGTTTTTTTAGATTATATAAGGGTTTTCGCTTGTTTGCTAGTAATGCTAGTGCATGCAAGCGAAAACTTTTATCCAGCCCCCGGTGCTACCGATATGGCTGGCCCTCAGTCGTTCTTAGCTAACGAAATCGACCGTCTTTGGGTGTCGATTTACGACGGCTTTTCGCGAATGTCTGTGCCTCTGTTTATGATTGTGTCGGCATACCTGCTCGTCCCGATGAAAGATGGGCAATCGATGTTCGACTTCTATAAACGCCGCTTTGCAAGAATCCTTCCGGCATTTTTGCTATTTATGGTAGTTTACTCTACATTGCCCATGCTTTGGGGGCAAATCGACCTTGCGACATCCACAAATGACTTACTGCGTATTCCCTTAAATTTCCCCACATTAGCAGGACACTTGTGGTTTATGTATCCACTTATCAGTCTATATCTTTTCATCCCGATGATATCGCCGTGGCTTGCACGCGCGTCGGCTAAAGAAGAGCGATTCTTTATCATCCTCTTCCTCATTTCCACCTGTATGCCTTACATTCAGCGGTTCGCAGGTGAAATTTGGGGCCAATGCTTCTGGAACGAATACCATATGCTTTGGTATTTCTCAGGCTATCTAGGCTATTTGGTGCTCGCTCACTATATCCGCGTACACCTTACGTGGAGTCGCTCAAAACGCTTTTGGGTAGGCCTTGTGTCGATGCTCATCGGTGCTGTGTGGACCATTCTTTCATTCTATATCCAAGCTGTACCCGGTGTAATGCACGAAACTCCCGTTATCGAGATCGGTTGGTGCTTCTGTACTATCAACTGCGTGCTCCTTACAGCAGGAACGTTCTTGATGTTCTCATGTATTTCACGTCCGAAGGCTCCTCGTTGGATCTGTGAACTTTCGAATTTGAGCTATGGCATGTACCTTATGCACATCCTTTGGCTCGGGTTCTGGGTAGATATATTCAAAACAGACCTCGCTTTACAGTCGTACGCTGCAATTCCGGCTATTGCAATTGCGACATTTGTAAGTTGTGCTATTTCGACTAAAGTGTTGTCGATCATCCCGCGTTGTGCGTGGATGGTTGGAGTCAAATAAACTTCTTATTAAAACAATTTGTAACAAGTATATAATAATCTAAATCATGAAAAACTACTTAAAACTTTGCAGTGTGATAGCTTTGGCTGTAGCTATTTGCCCTCTTATTGCTTCAGCTCAAGAGGAGATTAAGAGTAGTTTTACTGCCGATAAGGTGATTTTGCCATCGTCGCAGTACACTCCAAGCGACCCCTACACTGCCAACGTATGGGTATTTAACGAGAATCGTCGCTACGATGAAGTTCATAAAAATCACATCTGGGCTACTCCTCCAACCGATGAAAACGGAAATGAGTGGTATAAACCCGAGTATCAGCCCACAAATGGCGGTGGTGCCGATTGGCAAATGGCTACGGCTCCGTTCAGCTCGGACGAATACTACAAAGATAAAAAATCCTTCCGCTGGGCTCTCGTAGATATCACGGCTGAATTATATATGCGCCGTTCGTTTACTCTCAATAGCCTTACTGCAGGTACCGTTTACCTAGCTTGCGGTCACGATGATGCCCCTTCCGAATGGTATATCAACGGCACTCTCGTTCACTCTGTCGACGATGGTTGGAATAATGATGAATATTACCTCCTCACCGATGAGCAGAAGGCCCTTCTCAAAACCGATGGTTCGGAAAATGTTCTTGCCGTGCACGTTCATCAGAATTATGGCGGTGCTTTTGCCGATTGCGGTCTCTATGAAGCTAAAATGACAAAAGCCAACACCTTCCTGAGCACTGTAGCCGATGGTGAATGGCCTTGCAAATACTATATGCTCAACTACAACGACGATATTGCCGTTGCTGAAAGTGCTGAGTGGTATGCCCTCGACGAAGATGAAGACGATTGGATGACAGGCGTTGGTCCGTTCAGTAACGACAATAATATGTTCTATACCACTGAATGGGCTAGCCAGGTTAAGCCAATCCTTATCCGTCGTCATTTCACTCTCGATGCAGCTGATTTCGCTTCAATTGACGAAATGACCGTTCGTCTTACTTGCAGCTATGACGAAAATCCAAAAGTATGGCTCAATGGCACACAGATTTGGAGTGCAGGAGGCTGGAATGACAATAATTATGCCGACTATATCCTCTCTGACGAACATCGTGCGTTGCTACGCGAAGGCGACAACGTCCTTTGCGTTTCTCTTGCTCAAGGTGGCGGTGGCGGGCACATCGACTACGGTTTGATTGCTGAAATGCCCTACGATATTCCTACTTCGGGAGTTTCTTCGGCTGTCGTTGCAAAAACAGCTGACAATCGTGTTTTCAATCTCTTCGGCCAATATATGGGCGAATCAATCGAAAACCTTTCTCCCGGCATATATATCGTTGGAGGCAAAAAGGTAGTTATAAACAAGTAAAATATCCGAACTATGAAATATATATCTAAAAAGTTAATGATTACCGGTGCTGCTGTCTTATTGGGCGCAGCCTTGTCGGTAGCTCAAACTAATACTTCTGTTGTTGAAAAACCAAACGCTGGTGTAAACAATAGTTATACCAATTTCCGTGCTCCGCTTCAGCAAGCTCCACTCTTGAAGTTGCCCGTTGGTAAAGTGCAGCCTAAAGGATGGCTTCGCAAGTATCTCGAACTCCAAAAAGAAGGTCTTAATGGCAAACTTGGCACTATCAGTGCTTGGCTCGATAAGAATAACAACCAATGGTTAAGCGATACCGGCGACCATGGTTGGGAAGAAGTGCCTTATTGGCTTCGTGGCTACTCTAGCCTGGCTTACATCCTCGACGATGAGGAGATGAAGAAAGAGGCTCAGGTATGGTTTGACGCCGTATTTGCCAACCTCAAAGAGGACGGATTCCTCGGTCCGCGTAACTACGAAGGTGATAATCCTGAATTATGGGCGCAGATGGTGATGGTTTGGGCTCTCCAAACATACTACGAAAGCACTGGCGACGAACGTGTCCTCGACGCTTTGACCAACTACTTCAAATGGGAAATGACCGTCGACGACTCTAAGTTCCTCAAAGGTCTTTGGCAAGAAAAACGAGGCGGCGATAATATGTGGAGCGTTCTATGGCTATACAATCAGACTGGCGACGAATCGATTCTCCCTCTTATCGACAAAATTCATCGAAATACTTCCGACTGGGCTAATACCGACCATCTACCCAACCTTCATGGTGTGAATGTGGCTCAGGGCTTCCGCGAACCTGCTACATATTACATGTACACCGGTCAGAAAGATATGCTTGATGCTACCTATAATTGCTTCAACCTTATGCGTAATCAATTCGGACAAGTACCCGGTGGTATGTATGGCGCCGATGAAAATGCTCGTGCCGGATACTTCGACCCCCGTCAAGGTGCCGAAACTTGCGCTATCGTTGAGCAAATGGCAAGCGATGAAATACTCATGGGTATCACCGGCGACCCATTTTGGGCCGACCATTGCGAGTACGTTGCTATCAATACATTCACTGCATCGATGATGCCCGATATGAAGTCGCTTCGCTATATCACTTCGCCAAATATGGCTATTAGCGACGAAAAGCTTCACGGCCCAAGCATCGATAATAACCTCCGCGGTATGTTGTCGATGAGCCCCTTCAGTAGCCGTTGTTGCCAGCACAACCATGGTATGGGTTGGCCTTACTATGCCGAACACCTCATTATGGCTACTGCCGACAATGGTCTTGCAACTATGCTTTACGCTGCTAACGAAACAACCGCAAAAGTTGCCGACGGCAAGAACGTTACTATCACCGAAACTACCAACTATCCTTTCGACGAAGTTGTTACACTCAAAGTAGGCACCGAAAGCAACGTAACCTTCCCCCTCTATCTCCGCATCCCGCAGTGGGCTAAAGATTGCGCTGTAAGTGTCAACGGTGAAGCTCAGGCAGTGGCTGCAGCTGAAGGCAAATACGTCCGTCTCGAACGTGAATGGAAAGACGGCGACGTGGTCGAACTCACCTTGCCCATGGCGGTTGCATCTCAAGTTTGGCAGCAAAATAAAGCAAGCGTAAGCGTTGATTACGGACCTTTCACCCTGTCGCTCAAAATCGATGAAACTATCGAGCAGCACGACAGCCGCGATAAAAACTTTGTTCAAGACGACTCTCACTGGCAGGATGGTGTCGATGCTTCGCTTTGGCCTTGCTACGTTCTCAAACCTAACTCTGAGTGGAACTACGCCTTGAAGGTCGACAAAAATAACTTGCCCGTCAACTTCTCTGTTACAAAGAAAGCGTATCCGACCGACGATATGCCATTCACACTCGAAAACGTTCCTTTCGAATTCTCTGCCATTGGTGTGCAGATTCCTTCTTGGGGTTACGACAGCACCGGTATGACCGATCAACTCCCCACTAAATTTGCACCTCGTAGCACCGAAGAGACCCGACTCACCCTCGTTCCTATGGGTGCAGCGCGTCTCCGAATCTCGGCATTCCCTCGCCAGCGTGCTACAGAAACTCCTGCAGAATAATTTGGTCCTATTCCTTATAAATTCGCCCCGTCGACCATTCGGCGGGGCAATTTTTTTTATAAAATTACCAACTAAACAAACCAAGATAATAGCGTCGGGTCGAAGCTATAGCGGAGGCCATGCTATAATGCTCTATATAGAAGGGTGGCGAGATGACTGAACATCAACGAGATTTCCCC
>CAZYYV010000016.1:0-33823 GCA_964651295.1 uncultured Bacteroides sp. | reverse complement strand
TGTATTGCCTTGGACTAATATTACCTTTTGGTCGGGATGAATCATCTATCGGCGGCCTCAAAAATGGGGGGCTATGCAGGGGAAAATCACGTTTCGACTTTGACTGTATTGCCAAAAGTTTTTATTGAGTCGAAAAACAAGCTGCGCCATTCTCAGACAGTTTTTCGATGTCTTTAGGAGATTGCCCCTAATTATGGGGTGATGAAGATAAAGTTAACAGGTAAAAAGTACGGCTAATTTTATGTTTTTTTACTTTTGCATTTTCATGAAATCTTCTAATTATTTTTGATAATTTGATTCAATCTGTTATCTTTGCATGTGAATAAACCATTAATTGATCTATTATCACATGAAACAAAAATTTCTTACACTGCTATTCGCAATATTAGCATTATCAGTTAATGCTGCTAATCTCGAGAAGGAATACAAGAATTATGTTGAGAATTATGATGTTGCTATTCAAGTTAAATATATCGATTCGATAAACCCTGCCGAATTCTGGAAGACTACTATCGAAAATAATGAGCTCTGCATTAAATTTGAAAAAGATTTGCAAAAGAACAAAGGTGCAGAGAAAGAAGCAATCGATAAAATGACACAGCTTCCTAAGTTTTATCCGCAGTTTGATGAATCTATTGTGCAAAATAATCAAGGTTTCTGTGATTCCCTTTTGATGGTTATGGGTATTAGCGAGTTAAATATACCTTGTTCATTACATGTGATTGATTCGGATGTAGCCAATTCGTTTACAGCTCGTACAGAAGATGGTTTTGCGATCTGTATAACTTCTGCTTTATTCAATAAAAAAGGCATTACTAACGACATTCTTAAGGGCTATGTAGCTTGTGAATTTGTTCATGGAGTTTTATCGCATCATAGTCGTACATTGTATGCCCAAGCGAAACAAAGACGAGAAGGAAATAAGTCTGAAGCCGTTGCGACAGGTATTCTTGTTGGATTGGCCGTTTTAGATGCTGCTGTAAATAATTATCCTGATGGGGGCTATTATAACAATTATGAGAATACAGTAATCAACATTGATGCTAAAGAAGAAAAAACTACTTCTAAATATTTATTTCCTTATTTAGAGTCGCAGATATTCGAAGCAGATCTCATTGCCTATCGTTTTCTTGAGCATCTTGGTTGTGGCGTCGAATATATCAATGGTTTGAGGATTATCGGAGCTTCTTTTGATGACTCGCAAAGTAATAATCAGAAAAATATCGAAACTCGTATAGGTTTCATAAAGTACGTTCAACAGCATCCTGAACTTGGCAATACAGTTAATCTTAAATTAGCTAAGAAACGACTCAAAAATGAAGCAAAGAAAAGAAACCGATAGCCGGTTTATTATGTCGTTATAAGATAAAATAAAGCATAATGAGTATTGTGTACGATCCAAGTAAGACACCCCAAGAAATGGCAGATGCTGCTGGGGTGTCCCTTGCTCAAGTACGCAATTTTCTTCAGCGAAATACCTATTGTAATTATCGAGTTGACAGAGCAAATTATCTAAGAAAAATTGTTAAGTCGTATTTTTCAATGCACCCATCCGCTTCGAAAAGTGAAGCTGCGGCTGCGTTAAACTTAACAATTCCAACAATTAATAAGTATCTGCATATCTCTATTGAGAAAAAAGATAATTCAACCTCAGGATCAACATCCAAAAGGCTTTCGGTCGGAAGTTCTGACGGAGTAATACTGCGAAACATCATAGATATTTATTTACCTCAAAAAAGGACTTTTGACTGCGACTTAACTTTTGGACTTGGTAAATTCTATGCTAGCGGTTTGCCTGTACCCGAGTATCGATTTGATAAATATTTATTCGGCGAGTCAGGATCGAAACAATTCCCCACAGTTTCACTAGATGAAGTTGAGCATCTACAAGATGAATGTTTTGACTCTATTATTGTAGACCTCCCTATTTGTATAGATAATTCAAACTCTGGCGTTAATGCGTTTGAATCGCTTAACAGTATGTTGGAGTCATACAATAATATGTTGTCGATCTCATTCAGATTATTGAAAAAGGATGGGATTCTTGTATTTAAGTCTTCAGATTTTGTGCTACGAAATGATGCGATGGCTTTTTGTAGTGGCCAATTGGCAACAGATCATGCGATAGATAATGCTCTTAAAATTGGTTTTGATTTGACCGATCGTTTTATTCTAGCTAATCGCCAGTTGATGTCTAATAGAAGTTCTACAAAGATCCGTACCGGCCTTAAGCATTGCTGTTTTCTTGTGTTCACAAAGAAATGATATGGGCAAAGTAAAATATCATCCGGAGCAGACTATTGAAGAAATTAGTCGAAATTCAGGAGTTTCTGAGGCTACTGTTAGAAAATATATCCGAGAAAATTTTATCGACCGTAATTACGACTCTCAATTAATTAAGTATCGACGAGTCCAGCAGTATTTCAAGGGTAATCCTGATGCATCAATAACCGATGCAGTTACTTCTTTAGGTAATGGGTATTCCCAATCTACAGTTGAGAAATACCGCGATAAAGCTAATGCACCTAAGCCCAATAGCAACAAAATCTATCTAACGTTGTCGGATCCGACAATGTCAAAGGCGACTGTTGCGACCGTGTCAAATGAAGACAGATTGATACTTGGTACTATTCTTCGTCTATATCTAAATGGCGAAGATCGGTTTGATTGTGATTTGACGTTCTCTAAAGGGAGTTTTTATCGTTTTGGAGTCCACTACCCGCGCTATTGTTTTGATCTCTACCCAAAGCAACCGGAATGGCTCGATGATGCACCGGAAGTAAAACCGTTAAAGGATGGCTATGATTTACCTGATAATTCGCTTTCATCAATCGTAATAGATCTTCCACAAAATATCAGTGAAGATGGAATAATGAATTCTGAAGCATTTCAAAGCATAAGCCATCTTGCATTGTCATACTATGAAATGCTTCGACTAGCGTATCAAAAACTTCGATACCTAAGTGATACTAATTCCGGTGGATTACTTATTGTAAAAGTTGGTGATATAATGTGGAATGGCAAAATGATATGGATGTCTAATATTGTAAGAGAATTAGCCACTGGACGATTGACTCGTATTAGCGATATCGTTTACGATGAGTTAAGACGCGAAGCCGAACATCGTGGAGTCGAAGTTGAAAAAGAATTTCCTCTCTTTGATATGGAACTCGTTGATAAATATGTTCATACATACAAACCTGAGGAAATTATCGATAAATGTTCTGATGGACATTCCGTTAAAGCCCATGATTATTTTCTTGTATTTCGAAAAAGTAAAGAATGTCGCAATTACGATATCTTCTATTTCGGTGTAGATATTGAAATAGATAGTCTATCTAAGGCGTTGGATGAATTTCATACTCCGATTGTTGTGTCGAGAAAATCTAAAGCAATTGGATCATCTATTTTTGAAGTGCGATTACCGCTAAAAAATAACACAAATTGTATCGATAAACAGAGTATAGTTAGTCGAACAATTATTAATCGTATTTCACAAGAACTCGGCGTAACTATTCCCGCTTATGCTTACTTGATAGGAGAAAAATTTTTAAAGTATCTAAAGGAAATCATTTCGAATCGCATATTGGAGGCTAGTGCTACACAGACTGAAAATCGCAAATTGCCAACTCAAAAACAAATCAATGACTCATTAAATGAATTATTGCGAATATGTGGTATCAAATATATTCAAAGGTCGGCTGGTGATAGACAACGTCCGCAAGATTGCTATCGGTGTATATTGGATAAAAATTCGATCATATATAATATACAAGACCGATTGTAGAAAATTCCTAATCATGTAAAAGGATCAAATTTAGGCATAACTTATCTGTCAATTAACCAACATATTATGCGTTCCCAGAAATTTGGGATATATTTTTTATTTAGTTGTTCAAAACTTGAGTGCACTTCTATATTAAGTCCAAATTTTTTTCGAATACGACGCATGTGTTTTCGAAAATGCCATCCGTGCCCAAGCAATCCGTCAAATTTAATATTTTCTACTGTGCGTACATACATGTGAATCATTTCATGAACAATAACTTGTTCAAGTTTCTCATCTGTCCATATAGTACTTGTACCGACATATATTTTATTAGTTACACTCCCATCAGTATTAATGTAATGCGTGTATTTTCCAAATAAACCAACTTCTTTTGAAAAAATGTAAAATTTACATTTGCCTGTTAGTTTTCCCTCAAAATATTTTTGATTATAAATGTCAAAACGGCGCTTAATTTCTTCTTTTGTTAATTTAATCGTGGTATCCAACATGAACAAAAATTAATAAATTAATCAATTCTCAAGTAAGTAGCAGATTTCGCTCTACTTACTTGAGAAGTATTTTTAGAGTACTATACTTCAGAATTATTGTTTCTTGAGATTCTTTTCAGCTTTTACTTTTTCATTAAGTTCTAAATATATGTCGTATAAGGTAAAATAGCAGTATTCCATTTTTAATCGTTTTGCACAAATCCAGTTTCCGCCCTTAAAAGCTACGGTGGGGCACTTTGGATCAGGAACATACAAGAATAGTTCTTCTTTCGCAGAATCCCATACTATCGCTTCTTCGTCCAAGTAATTTGAGTACAAACCTGAGGCAACTGTCGCACTCTTCAAAGAGATGATTTTGACACCGTCTTCGGTTTGTCCATAGCTAGCACTATTCCATACGCACGGCATTGTTTCGGCATAACCTTCATTGTTATACACAGGCGCCTTGAAAGCATTTTCGAGACGCTCGTCATTCAATGCTTCAGGTATAATTGGTTCAGACGAGGAGAATACCAACTCCTCCATAAGTTTTTTCATTTCGTTTATATCCATAGTCCAAACATTGATTTTTGGGATTATATTATTACTAGAAGCCGACTCTCCGCGATACTTGCTTATCAATCAACTCAGAATCACAATGTGAGATGAGTGTATTCAATGAGATTTCCTTACCCGAGAGGATCTTACTCACTACGCTTTTGCGTGCCACATTCTCTATCTGACCTCCGCTAAAATCATATTTATACGCTAATATTCTAGCTTCTTCTGTCGACAACTCGCTAATCATTGATTGCCAAATCAAACTCTTTACTTTAACCGACGGTTTCTCAAACTCTAGCTTATATATGAATCGACGCTCAAAAGCCGAATCAAGATTAGAGGTCAAGTTAGTAGTTGCAATCAAAATCCCTTCAAGGTTTTCCAATTCCTCTAGAATGATGTTTTGCATTGAATTCTCCATTTTATCGACAGAACGCGTAACATTCTCAAATCGTTTACCGATAATAGCGTCGGCTTCGTTGAAAAGCAATATGGGTGCAACTTCAGACTCTTTGACAAGTTTATGGTATTGCGAAAAAATAGCTTTAATATTTTTCTCACTCTCACCGACCCATTTACTTTTAATGTCCGAGACATCGACTTTAATTACATTTCGTCCGGTAATACGAGCAAGCTGCAGTACAGTTTCAGTCTTGCCTGTACCCGGAGAGCCATGAAACAAACATGCAAAACCTTTTCTGAATCCTTGTTTCTGAAGTTCTCCACACACTTCAGAAAAGCGAGTTGGCTCAAGTAGCGATGTAAGTTCGTCAATAGCCTTAAGCTCCTTTTCATTATAGTATAACTGTTTAGGAGTAATTGAGGTAAATTCAATTATATTGCTTGAAGATTGTGTTTCTACCGCCAAATCAAACTCTTCAAGAACTTCTTTATTTACCCACGGCGTCAGTTCATAGCAATCCTTAATATTGCATTCATTCGATTCAGCACGACGAACTAAACCATGCTCAATAAGACCATTTACACCCATTGCCAATGATTTACGTTGGGCACGATAGGTAGAAATATTAGCATAAAGTCTTCGAAAATTTTCCGGAATTATTGTTTCAACTCCGTCAAAGACTACCATATTACAAATCCACCAAAAGAGCATTTTCTCTTCTCTCTGCAAGAATTTTTCTTTTGCTAGATACTTCTTAATCATAGGAAGAGTCTTATTCTGTTCAATATGGGAATCTACATGGCGGCAAAAACTATCATAATCCATATTGTTAAACGTACGATCTACAATGTATTGGTTCAACGTATTAAACCAATCCTCCGAACTATTTACTGAAGTCTTTTGGACACATATAGCGCAATTATGCTGAAGAGAGACAATCGCTTCTGCAGTCACTTTGTAGGTCCTATCAGTCATGTTTTCTTTAAAGTTCTCTATGAGAAATTTACGTTTACACAACTCTTCCAAATCCTCGCCAAAGGTCATTCCCTTGAGCGGTGATATTGATAGATAACGAGCAATATCACGAACCGATAACATATCGTCATAATATGAATCCATAGCTATTGCATATACAATCGCTTGCTTCGCAGTCAAACCCAATACGTCTCTAATGTACTCTATTGGTCGTGCTGCTTGATCATAGATACTAGGGTCGTAATTTGAATCACTTACGACCTCAATAATTTGACATACTGCTTCCAAAAGGGTTAACTCTCGTTCGTTGTCTATTTCCACATTCACTTTGCCAAAAGGTTCTTCGACAATTCCTTTTTCAACTAAATAGGTTCTTCTGTTAATGATTCTTCCAATAACCAATGTAATAATTTGTTATTTATGATTTTAGATATTATATAAACTAGTTAGTTTCTTCAAGCGTCCCTTTATATTATCCAACAATGTTATTGGCTCAAGAACTACTACTTTATCCATATAAGACATAAGCAGCTGTTCCAACTCAAAATTTAATATACATTGAAGTCGAAAAAATCGGCCACCTTTTAACGTAGAATACTTCTGCCTCAAGAGAGAGTCTTCTTCTTCTCTAATTACCCGCTGAGAGCCGTGAAGAGGCTTAGTAATTATATATGGGTAGCTCTCGTCATCAACCCATATTAAAATATTTTCAATCGGCTTATCACTATAGAAAGTTACTCCAACAATATCTTCAAAACGGCTCTCCAAGTCTTCATTAAGATCGATATAATCTATATTTGGCATAGGTTTAAATTCATCGATACGATCTAATGCAAAATTAAGTATTGAACCATTTTCAAGTCCAACAATAAGAAACCAACGATTGTGGTATTCCTTTAAAAGATAAGGATGTACTATAACTTCCCTAACTTCAGGATTCTTAAATGTATGATACTTCAGAGAAAGAACTTGTTTATTCGATATTGCACTAAACAAAGAACCCAAATGCTTTTTACCCAGAATGTATGGATTACTCTCGAACTGTATAATTCGACGATGTTCTTTGATATCTAAACGTCTTTTTAAACTGCTGAACCACTCAAAATTTTCGATTCCGTCAAACTGATCGATGGTATTCAAAACCTCTGAGAGTAAGTCTTTTTCGGAGTCAGTCAATTTATTGGTAAAGATCGAGAATCCTTCAGCTTTATAGCGAATACACTTCTTACCACAATACGAAAAACGTTCTATGGCTGCATAATATGGCGAACATTGAATTGTGTTAAGATCTTTTTGAATACACCGTCGTGACACAGTATCCATACCGTCTAACGCAAGTGCTTCATTTACTTTATTCAAAAGATCTGTAATTGAGTAAAATCGATTTCTGTTAGATAACAGAGAATCCAAAATCTTGTATCGCATAATCGCATTTTTCTTTACCATATTATTGATAGATTTAATGTTTTATACTTTACTCGGTGCAAAGATACGACATAATCGCGCACACTATGTTCGCACCAAGTTAAATATACTTTCAGAAATATCAAAATTAAATTGCGAACATAGTGTGCGCAGAAAGGATCTAATTTTGTACAAGAAACTCAGGTTAACTAAAATTTATTCTCATTAATCAAATATCGAATGGCAGATTACAACGAACTATACGGAAATATAGCTAAGACTTACTTGACTGTCCTCAAAAATCGCACTCAATACTTCGAGGTAACATATATTTGTGATAGCGGAGAAATGTACTTTTGGTCGGGCCTTCAGACTTTTACAGAAGAAGAAATGTCTAAATTGTTAGCTCTTCGCGAAAAGTATGGCGACGATCAATTCTTTAACCATCTCGAAGAAGCCTTTGACGAAGATACCGTTAACGAAATTGCTCCTAATGAAATAGTTCAATTCGACCTGGATAAACCGCTATATTTATACAACTTTAATTATCATCTACTTACTAATGAGGGTATCAAAACATATACCGCAAAAGTTCAACTACCCGACGAATTATATATCAAACTACTCATTTTTTACCTAGCTGACGGCAATCTTAATATAAACAGCCTTAAATACGCAGCCAAAGAAGTATACGAAAAAATAATTCGCGAAGTGGACTACTGCTTTGCAGAGAATGGCATATATCAATGTAAATATCCGTACATAATAACTTTGGACGAAGCAAAAGAAGACGTTCAAAAAATTAAAGAATACTATCCCGACAAAATATACAGCACCGATAAAAATTTTGGATACTTAATGGATAACTAAGGGAATAATTTACCAGTTAACTCAACATCAGTATTCAAAAGAAATTGCATAATGTAGCTTGAGAATTTTATACATGAATAGATGTTGAATATATAAATTGGAGACTAATTGAGCCATTCCCGTAAATGGTAGGTGTAAATTTTGATAGTATTAAAATGCAAAACTAAATATATGCAAATATATCATAAATTGCGTTTATCTACTAAATAAATCCTGCTATTTCAATTATTCGCTTTATTTTTCATTTAAACTAGAAATATTCGCTTTAAAATTTTGCCAATCGAAATATTTTGCGTTACTTTGCCGCTGTAAGCGTAATTCTATTCCGATTTTTTAATCTTATCAGTCTTTTTACATGAAAAAAGTTGTACTCTTATCTCTCAGTAGTCTCTTAGTAGCTTCTGCAGCTGCTTACGATGGCGGCAAAGTATTCACTGATACTTATTTCCAGAGTATTTCTCCTAACGGTCAATATATCGTCGGCGACCGTCTTGGTTCGGCATTTATCTACGACCGTTCTTTAAATACTCCTATTACTCTTCTTGCCGATGATGACCACGAATACACAACAGGTCTTGGTAACAGCGTAAGCAACACCGGAGTTGTTCTTTGTCAAGAAATCAGTTCATCTGGTCCTACATATTGGTATGATGGAGACTTCTATGAAGTAAGTGCCCCGGAAGATGGATATTTCGGTGCGCAACTCCATGGCATTACTCCTGATGGATTTCGAATTGTTGGCTGTGTCGATGCTTCTGGTATTCCAGGCACCACATACACTGCAATGCAGTCGCCTGCTTATTGGGATCTTCAAGAAGATGGCAGCTATGGTGAATATCATCTACTCCCCTGCCCTACTAAGGACTTTGCAGGACGCGAACCTCAATATATCACAGCTACATACGTCAGCGACAATGGCAAAGTAGTAGCCGGTCAAGTGTTTGATCGCACCGGTATGTATATCCAACCCATTATATATACCCAAGGCGAAAATGGCGAATGGAGCTACAAACTTCCACTTGCACCTTACTACGACATCACATTGTGTCCTGAACAACCCGGCGAAGAACCCGAAATGCCTTCTGCTAAAAATATGTTGACAGATGAGCAGAAAGCTCAATACGACGCCGACGTTGCTACGTGGAAGGCTGAAGGTGGCTCAAATGCAACCAAGCCTAAGTATGCCGACTATCTTACAGAAGAACAGGCTGCCGAATTAGAAACTGCAATGGCAACTTACGAAGATGAATATGCGGTTTGGGAAGAACAAATGCTTGCGTACAATGAGTTTTGGGAAAGTCTCCCGCGTTTTGCACCTAACGACATCCGTATGTCGCCCGATGGTACTGTAATCAGCACCAATAATGAGCAGATGATCGACCGCTGGTTCAGCATCTATATGCCTACAGTTATCGACATTGCGACAGGCGAATTAAATGTTCTCTATTTCGAAGAACAGGGCGAAGATCCTCTGATTATAACTCAGATCATCGATGCTAATACTTATATCGCATTTAACACACTTCAGGCTCTCAAACCCTCTGGTTTTGTGATCACAACGGGTGATTATGGTGAAATGGCTTTGACCAATATCTACGACTACCTCTGCAACACTACTCCCGAAGTAAAAACATGGGCTGAAGAAAACCTCCGCCACGAAACTACAATTTGGGATGATGATGCTGATACTGAAGTTTCAAGCTACGAAGTGTACACCGGTATGACCATTGCATCTGCCGATATGTCTGTATTTGCAATCAGCACAAGCAGCGAATATTGGGAAGATCGTGTAACTCCTTACTCATACGTTATTGATCTTAACCCGGAAAGTGGTGTTAACAACATTATAGTTGCAAATACCAAACTCGGCTTCGATGCAACCGGAAATCTTAACCTCGGTGATGACGTGACCAGCGCACAAGTATATGATCTCTCTGGTCGTCTCGTTCTCTCTGAAGGCGAAAACGCATCCAAACTTGCTTCCGGCCTCTACATCATTCGTGCTCTCCGCAACGATGGCACAACCGTGGCAGCTAAAGTGCGTAAATAACTTTTAATTCAGAAACAATAACAAGAGCTCTCAATCGGAGGGCTCTTGTTTTTAATTAAATGAAGCATGAAGAAAGTATTAATTGCTGCAATTATATTGGCCTCATCTATCAGTTTAGGGGCTCAAGAATCGCGAAAGCTTGAATATAGCCCAGCCGGTTCATATGCCACTGCAGTGCAGATGCCTGAACAGACAAAAGGTCAAGGGCTTGCTCAGGCATTCCAACTTACATCTAACATTACCGACAATTTTGCCGGTTGCGAAATAACGTCTTTCAACTTCCATGTATCAAACCACGAAGGTCGTAAAGAAAACCGAATCTTCGACTACACCATTTTCATAACAGAAGACCTTAACGGCACGCCGCTTTACACTCAAGATATAACTACCGACCAAACGAATTGCTATGGCAAAGTAAAAGCCTTGCTCAAAACGCCCTATAAAATTGAGAAAGGCAAAAATGTTTACATCGGCATGCAGTACAATCTTTCCAGCAAATCCGACTTGTCATTGGTCGTCGATGGTCAAGATCATGGCGATGACTACTCCGGCTGTTGGATCGGTGTATTACAGGACGATGGCAAATATTTTTGGGACAATTATACCGATAAAATTTCATTCCTTTGTTTAGGTGTTACTATCGAAGGTACTACAATGCCGGTCGACCAAGTTCAAGTCGAATCAGTAACATCTCAAAGCGCTATTTGCCCCGGCGATCCATTGACATTCCAATTACTATTCAAAAACACCGGTGCAACAACAGTGCAATCTATTAAAACCGAATATACTATCGGCGACGGAGATCCAATTGTCGAAGAATATCGTTTTGCTGATTATAAAGGGATTGCATATAACCGTTCGGGCGTTCTTACATTCTCCGGCCTAACATACGACAAACCCTTGAAAGAAGAAATTGTAATCAATGCCAAAGTAACCTCAATTAACGGTGTACCGAATGTTGGAACTCCCAATAGCGGCTCAACAACATTTCTCTGCCTCGAAAAAGGTAGCGGCTTCGAAAAACAAGTTGTAGTCGAAGAAATAACCGGTACTTGGTGCCAATGGTGTCCTGCCGGCATAGTTTCGATGGAACGAATTCGCGAAGATTTCCCGGAAGGAGGCATGATTCCTGTAGCAGTCCACCTAAATGATGCAATGGCTCAAGAATCATGGGCTGATATCGCTGCTATGTCGAGCGGTGTAGCTCCGTACGCTTTCTTTAATCGCTACGTAAGTTGCACACCCGATAAATATGAGAGTGTACTTGATGCTTACAACAGCGTCAATGCCATCCCCGCAGTTGGCAAAGTAGATGTTTCAGCCGCTTTCGACGAGGCCACTCATAGTGTGAATATAACAGCTACCACCGAATTTGCCTTCGACTATACAGATGCAGCAAGTCGTTATCGTCTCGCATTCGGCATTACTCAAGACAATGTTGGCCCTTACAAACAACAAAATGGTTTTTCTGGTAATCCTACTGCCGACTGTGGTGGCTGGGAAAAGTTAGAATCGGAAGTAGAAACCATTTTCAACGATGTCGCTCTCGTTCTTGAGTCAAAAGAAGGTATCCGAAATAGCATACCTAACGTTGTCGTTTCAGGAGAAACATATACTTTCTCACACAATATCGCTATTGACAAAAATGTGCCTTTGGAACACCTTAACGTTGTTGCCTACCTCATCAATATCCAAAACGGTATTATCGAAAATGCTGCTACACAGAAATCGATGGAGCAAACAGGAATTAATCCTACAATAGCACCCTCGTCAGAGTATCCGGTTGAATACTATAACCTCCAGGGTATCCGTATCAATAACCCCTCTAATGGTATTTTCATCCGCCGTCAAGGCAACACAGTAAGCAAAATAGTTCTCTAATATAATCAGACTTCATACAAAGCGCGTCGGCTCATTAAGTCGACGCGTTTTGTATATTGTATTGTTACTCACCAAGAAGGTATCGGCGAGCTTTTAGATACTTATTACATCGTTGAGCCATTTTGTCGTCGAGTTCGTTAAGGCGAAGTACGTCGAGATTATCTTCAAGGTCATTAAGTTTAACTACACGGCCAATATTATTGCAAGCAGCACGAACAATAAAATCATCGTAACTTTCACCGGGACGATTCGTTACCGATAGAATTGCTTTAATAATGAATATGGGGAAGCCTTTCTTTAAAAGGTCTTGAGGGGTTACATCGGTATCTTCAATGATATCATGCAATAGAGCTACAATCTTCTCTTCGTTAGTTCTACAACGCATAGCCACACGCATCGGATGTAAAAAATAAGCACAACCCATTTTATCGCGCTGACCGGCATGTTTGCTTAGGCACAATTGAGCAGCCTTTTCTATAAGTGTTGCGGCAGTCTCGGGAGTTAATTGACATTCATCACTTATGCCATACAGATTGTCCCATGCCACATCATTAAGAAATATCCCTGAATTTGATTTTATATATTTGCGAAAAGCGCTATCTAGTTTCTTGACGTATTTATTTGGTAGACGTCTTCCAGAATGTCCTCCATGCCAATTAAAATCAGGCATCAACGATTCAAGTTCATCTCCTGTAAGAAGAGCATCGGCGCTAAAAGGATTTACACAAACATGGGTATCTAAGTCTACATAGTAGATATTACTCCGCATTTTAGAAGACCAATCTTCTCCTTCGTATGCCTTAGTAACAACAACTCCCTTTGCAATTACTGCGTTGATTTTTCCACATACAAGCATATAGAATTCATCACCTGGTAAAACTTTTTCATATTCATAGATACTCCAATCTTCAAAGCCATACTCGAATTCTTCAATAAATCGATCTTCAGTCAAACTCGAAATATCCGGATTCCAAAAGAATATATATGTTGCCATAAGCTAAGTATTTACTGATTTACGGCAAAGGTAATCACTTTCAATTGAATTCACAATAAAGGCCGCCTGTAATTAATTATACAGACAGCCTTTCGCATACGTAAACAATCTATCTATTTTACCAATTAAATTCTATATGTCGTCCTTCTGGATAGTTTTCGAAACGGATGAGGTATGTATTACTTTTAGTATCCCAAAGTGATATATCAAGCACTTCATTGCCGTCGATTTTAACACTTACAGGCTTCGATGGGAGCCATACTCGCGATACATTTGTAGTTTCGATCGGACTTTTGGTAACGTAAGAATAACTCTTATCTCCCCAAACTTCATCAGACTCGCGACTTGCTGATACTAGTACCTGAGCTTTACGCGATTCTAGTCGGTTAATGTCGAACAACAACGCTTGTTCGCCGGGCTTGACTGTCTTGCTCGTAAGTATAGGCAAATTAGGATCGAACATATCAACAAATAATCCATCAACAGTAAGAGGCGCGCTATTAATACTTTCGTCAACTACTGCAAGAATGCGATACGAACCTCGAACGAGTTCGAAATTATTTTTGAATACAAGTTTGCCGGCTTTTGCCTTAGAATAAAGATTTTTTACGTCTTCAATAAAATTCAAATCACCATTTTCGTTTAGAATATATTCTTTCGGATCAGAACGGCGAACAACAACAGTACCCTTGCCAAATCGATATTCGCCTTCGGCTGCATTTTTAGGCATACCCATGAGAGAGAATAAATGCTGAGAAGGTGCAGTATAATTATTACCATTTTGATTCCACCACTCACGAACATTCTGGAAGGGGTCTTTGTCAGAGCCTGAGAAAAGTATCACACCACCACGGCGAACCCAATCGGCAAGGTGCTTATGAGCTTCGGGATCAAGAGGTTTCATATTAGAGTAGGTCATTAACAACACTTTTATATCTTTGAGTGTCGCTTCATAGCCAAGATTCTCTATATGTACTGTTTCGACTGGAATACCACGCTTGATAAGCGGAAGAGCTTGTCCGTAGAAGTTCGAGAGCTGAGGATCGTCATATCCATTGTGGTTGGGGAATCGCTGAAACATGAGCGAATTCGACATCAATACACCAATACCGTGGCTTCCGGAAACTTTTGCATCAGAAACAGGCATTTTATTAAGCGAATTAATCATCACCTGCATCTGAGTTGAATAGAAACGAGGGATACGCGTTTTCTCACGACTACCTACCCCAACATTATACAGACCTTCGTAAACGCGTTCGGGCCAAGGCATCACTTCATAGTCGGCAACACCCGGGTACAACAATTGCGCCACAAATGTAGCCTGATAATTACGACGATAGTCGTCCCAGTCTTTCGCACGATCTTCAATAGGGTCAGTCAAAAAGAACATTTTGCGACCGGTTGGCGCTGTCATCGACTGCATCGAACCATACTCAAGGAATGCAGTCTCAAACACTCGCTCACGCGCTTTACCATTATAAAAGTTTGGTTCGCGTGAAGTACCGGTCCACACTTGAGCGATATATCCATCGACACAAGGGAGCGAAGCAAGGCTAGCTTCCGGGCTAACAATCTGCCACTGCGAATAGTTGACTAATGAATGGGTTGGTACATAGCACTTCACATCCATACCCTTAGAACGGCCATATTCTTTGGCGTATGTAAATACTTCGTTAAGTGCACGATAGTAAAGATGATACTTAAGTTTGTTAGCAAGATAAGTATTTTCGGGAGATTCGTGTTGCGGACGCCAATCAAAGCCGTAGTATTCTTTCCACTCGCGCTTAAAGGCATCGCTATAACCTGAACGAGCCCAGAACTCAGGTTCTTCCATAAAAATTGCATCAATACCGGCGTCAATTACACGTTTTACATGACGCTCGTTGAGGTATTTGATGAAGTTCATCGACGGCACAATATATGGCACCATATGACCATGCCAAATAGTATCACCATTGGCAGTTACTTGGCCTTCGTCGAGATGCCATTTACCATCCCAACGTCCGGTAAAGTAGTCTTGGTATTCGCCCCAAGCAATACCTGTCATAAAGTGAACTGTGTAGCCTTTTTCGCGCCAGCTATTCACACGCTGCTCAAAACCGAGCTTACGACCACGGTCGCTTGGATTTCCACCAACGCCGTAAACCATAACAGCATCAGCTCGATTATCGATTGTCGGACGCCATTCACGAGCCGATTGAAACGTCGTTTTCACATCTTTTGTGTCTGCCGCAAATGACGTAGACGCAGATCCCATGGCAAGAATACATGCCAAAGCAATTTGTTTATAGTTTATCATAGGTAAAAAACGTTGAAGTTTTTCGATATTAATTCTCGTTGTTACTAAGCACCCACTCGATAAGTTCGTCGACCTCGACTATGGACCATGAGTGAGGGTGATATTTATTAACGCTTTTTCTGAATCCTTTATTGTGTGTTACAATCAATTCTGCGTTATTATTTCCGATAAGACGCAAATCATTGATAAAAGCTGTTCCGTCGAGAATATTCAATCCAAGAACATCGGTATTACGATTATCGAGCCACCATTGCTCCGCCGGCTCGATATAATAGCGGATTGGAGTATTAACTAGCGAACGAATAGCTTCATGAGTTGTATCGGAAAGCAAATAGGGTGATTCTCCAACCAATGGTGTAATATCTTCTAGCAGCTTTACGTAAATGCTATCACCTTCATCAAGACCTTTGCGATATACATTCACATCGCGTTCTGTCGCATATCGAAATCTTTGATAGTCAAGAGGAGAATCAATAGCAAACACACACGTCGGACGATAAGAATCTTCCAACTCGGCATAACGAACGGCTGCTGCTCCTCCCATCGAGAAACCGCCTATACAATATGGTACCGCCGTATAATTGAATCGTTCTTGTATATCTGCTATAATACACTTAAGGCTTCGTTGACTCTCTGCTGAAAAGCTATACGATTCTACTCCATCTTGTAGAATTGGAATAAAGACAGAAATACCTGCTTCTGCGGCATTCTCAGGTATATCCGAAGCAGAGATTACATCGTTAGCCGATTCGCCAAAACCCGGAATAAGAACCATGAACGAATTCACATCTTTATCCACCGGCAATACTGCAGTATAGCAAGTCGCTGATTCATTGCTTTCGTCGAGAGCTACTTTTACTATTTGTGTTGTTTCTCCATTTGTGCAAGAAAGTACAAATAGAGTAAGTATTCCACAGATATGTTTAGGAATGTTCATATTGATTAGATGAGAAAAATAGTGGCGGCCGTAAATCCGAACGCCACTATTTGCAAAAAAAGTCAAATAATCCAATTATTATGAATAAACATTTATGCTTTCAAACCTTCGCGTTTCATTTTGGGCACAAGATAAGCGAATCCGTAAATCATCATCGATGCCTGTGCCAAAATGCCAAATATAATGCTAGCCACATTCACTCCGGTAGATACGAGGTCGTTAGAAAGATAGTACCAAACCATATACACACCAAAAGGAATGTTTACAAATATACTTGCCAATAAACCTGGATTGTATTTAAAACCAAAGATAAAGAACATCACCACGTGTGCAAAAGCATTGAGTGCAGAGAAATATGCAGTCCACAAGCCCCATTCGATGCCATAAAAGTGAGCAACGAGTCCCGACATCGGAAGGAGAATATATACCAAAGGTATGTTAATCCAGAACGACCCGGCCTTTGTCAAAGGATAGTCGCCCAACTTCGAGCCAAGGGGTTTACGATTGAAGAAATCGAGGAAGCCACCGGGGCAAACATATTCTTCAAATTCGTGAAACCAATAGATTGGAGTCTGAAGCCATATAAGGAAGAGGGCATAATTCTGATCCTTAACGTAGAGCCAGATTAGGATAAAGGAATAGAGAGCCAAAAATGGCGTCGCTTTCATCCAGTTGTCATACAACCATTGCATTGTTTTTTTCATATTGCTTAATATTTAAGGTTTTTTGCCGTTTACGGATATTATTTTCGATTGCTTGACTACTACAAGATCATATTCTTCGGCATAGCCACGAACTTCACCTTGCATTGTTACTTGGTCTCGCTTGCTTACTTTACGCAATTTAAGATAATCGGTGAACGGAAGGACGCAAAGAGCTTTGCAACTTTCCCCGGTCTTTCCGGCAACTTCTACAGAAGGCAAGCCATACACATCAGGGCCGACCTTAACCGCGACACCAGTTATCAAAAGTGTCTGATTTCCATACTTTTTCAATGCTTGATCTTTATCAGCACGAAACGCGTCATATAGTTCTACTGCGGAGATTGTTTCCATTTTCTTGTTATTTTTCTGTGCTGTAGCATTTATCGGCAATATTAATGCTATGGCAATTAAAATATATAAAATTCTTTTCATCAATTCTAATCTTCACATTTACGACCACGAAGAGCTTTCATACGCTCTTTGCGATCTAATATTTTAGCAATTTCAGCGTCAATATCAACTTCAGGATAATGTAGGCCCAATTTTAGAGCCTGAATCATTTGCTCTGTACGGTTGTGAATCTTATACTCTTTACCATCTTTGATAAAGAGGTTGCCAGTCTGACCAAAAATAAGTCTTACATTAGCAGTTCTGCATTGTTCATTGAGTTTTTTAACCCATTCGTAGTGTAGAGGTCTCGATCCGAGATAATTTTCTCCACCGGCGAGCACAGTTTCGATTTCACCGGTAACGAGATACTCCGACAGATCGACTTCGCCGATAAATGGCTTAATACTCACCCACTTATGCTTAGAAGGAACTTTGAGTAAAAACGGAATTCTTTCGTCGACACGTTTTTGGTTTTCTGCCGATACAGCAAATTGCACGTTGTCCCAACCATCACCCCAGTCGTATGGTAAATGGTCGATAATTCGGTCGGCACGCTTGGTAAGAAGCGAAAAAGTTACATCCGGACGACGACGTATATAGTCCCATGCTTCATCACGCCATGCATCAGCTTCCTCCAAGAAGAAATCGCTGGTCATACATACACGCACAAACGAGCCTGACGGCAACTTATAATTACCGCTCTTATCTTTCTTAATAGGAAAGTTTATATTGGACTTATTGAGAGAAACTACAGCAGTATCACGTCCGTAACGCTTATCAAGAAAATAAGCGTAGCAATTTTGGCAGCCTTCGCTACATTTATGGCAGCCGTGCCACGGATTCCATGTTAGGTCGTTTATATCCATAGTATTGGTTTTGGTTCTGCAAAAATAGTACACAATATTCATAAAAAAAAGAGCAATATCAATGATAAATTGAGCAAAATCCAATATTGCACAAAATTTTTATGAAAATCGAGAACATCTGATTATCTTTGTTCACAAATATTCAAATCGCAGCACAAATGATTGATACAACAATCGAGAACCCGATATTATACTATTGGAACAAAGGTGGTTTTTCGCTTTGCACCGGCGGATATGCCGACATTGTCATAAATGAGCAAAAAAAGCGATTGACTAAAGGCAGCGTATTCATTGTTACACCTCTTGTACAAATTACAGAATTGAAACCATCTAAGAATTTCTCATTCATTTCATTTGTTAGCGAATTAAAAGTTTTTTACCCTATCTTTCGCCTCATTTCTAATACAGGAATACCTCTAAAGGTACGTGAGTATCCATGCTGGCGTGTACAAAACGAAGAACTTGAGTATCTCAAGCAGCAAGACGCTCGAATTCGCCAAAAACAAATCCGTCTTACAGAAAACATTCTTTCCGACGAGCGCACTTTGCTAAAACATCAGATACACCTCATACGCCAAGAAACAATGCTCGAAGTTGTTGGCAATCACATACGCAAATACCCGGCTCACGTCGATAGTGTAAGCAAACAAGATAAAATCGCATATCGTTTCATTTTGTCATTGCACGAAAATTACAAAACCGAACGTCGTGTGTCGTGGTACGCTAAAGAAGTAAATCTGTCATCGGGCCATTTCACAACTCTTATTAAGAGGGCCACAGGCAAAAATCCTTCGGAATGGATTGCGGTAGTTACAGTTACTTATGCCAAACAGCTACTAGAACTTCGAGGCATGAACATCAAACAAATAGCGACCGAACTAAACTTTCCGGAACAGTACACTTTCCGAAAGTTTTTCAAATTACATACAGGGATATCACCGAAGGAGTATCGTTCGAGTTTGAAATAAAGGAATTCGCTTTTGTTATTCGAAGTCTTTTAGCTAATTTTGTAGAAAATTAGAAATGACGATGATTAATCCACGCGATATACGAATCGAAGAATATAACTATCCTCTCCCTGACGAACGAATTGCTCGTCATCCATTGGCAGTACGCGATGCGTGCAAGTTGCTAGTTTACAAAAACAATACTATCAGCGACCATATTTTCCGCGAACTACCGTCATTATTGCCCGACAATGCGATGCTTGTCTACAATAATACACGAGTAATCAATGCTCGACTTCGCTTCACAAAAGATACGGGGGCTGCAATCGAGATTTTCTGTCTCGAACCTCACGCTCCTGCCGACTACGAACAAGCATTCGGAGCTCATAAAGAATGTAGTTGGCAATGCTTAGTGGGAAACTCAAAAAAATGGAAAGAAGGTTCGTTAAAAATGCAGGTATCAACAGTCTCAGGCACTACCCTCCTCCAAGCAACTCGTTTACCCTTGCCTCCTGCAGCCGATAAATCTCAAAGCATCCACTTTGAGTGGGATAACGATGCTCTCAGTTTTTCGGATATTATCGCTGCAATAGGAGAGATACCGATTCCGCCTTACCTCAATCGCCACTCTGAAGCATCAGATAGCGTAGACTATCAGACTGTCTATAGTCATATCGACGGCTCTGTTGCAGCTCCAACTGCCGGGCTTCACTTTACTCCCGAATTGCTAGAAGCAATCGATAAAGCCGGTGTTGAACGACGCGAAGTTACCCTTCATGTCGGAGCCGGGACATTCCGTCCAGTAAAGTCAGAACACGTAGGCGACCACGATATGCACAGCGAATTTATTGCCGTAAATCGCGACTTCATATCCGACCTGGCAAAAGCTGTGGGCAAGCGCAAAATCGTTGCAGTCGGCACGACCTCTGTTCGTACCCTTGAGAGCCTATACCATATCGGTTGTCTTATGTCCGCCGGACAGTGGGATGGAGAACTTCCTCAATGGACACCATACAGCGATAATGAACTTTGCTTAAGTCCATCGGATGCCCTCAACGAAATAGTCAAGCAACTTGATAAGACCGGCGACACCGTCCTACTAGGTCGGACTCGTATCATCATAGCCCCCGGATACAATTACCGGATTGTTGACGCGATGGTAACAAATTTCCACCAACCCCAATCGACCTTGCTATTGCTTGTATCGGCGTTATTGGGCGAACGTTGGCGCGATATTTACGACCATGCACTTCAGTCGGATTATCGCTTCCTAAGCTATGGAGATGCCTGTCTATTTTTCAACCATCAATAATTTTTGACCTTAAATCTTACCATGAAACTACGACATATTTTCTCAGCACTCTTAATCGCGTCGGCACCAATAGCTGCCGACGCTTGTACATCTGCAATAATATCGGCAAAGGCAAGCGAAAACGGCCGCCCTATTATATGGAAGCATCGCGATACTTCAGCGAAAAACAATTTCCTGTATCGCGTAGAAAAGCCGGGAGAAATTGGATATGTGGCACTATTCAACGGCGCGACAGAACTTAAGCTCGACGAAGCGTGGATGGGCATGAACGATGCCGGTTTTGCAATCATCAACACTGTCGCATATAATCTTCCTGCTAACGATCCAGCATGGACCGACCGAGAAGGTTATGTTATGGCTCAAGCACTCGCTACTTGCCGCACTGTCGACGATTTTGAAAAATTGCTCAACGAATTACCAAAGCCCCTAGGTGTTCGCACCAATTTCGGTGTTCTTGATACCAATGGCAACGGAGCATACTTTGAGACCGATGACTACAAATACGTACGCTTTAATCTCAGCGATACAGAGAATGGTGTACTTATCCGCACCAATTATGCCTATAGCGGTACACCCGATGCGGGCAAAGGTTACATCCGCCATAGCAATGTGGAAGCGCTACTTGCTACTGAAATAGAATACTCCACAATCACTCCTGCATCACTTACCGAAGGTCTTGGTCGCTCGTTTTACAACGCAGTACTTGACTATGATGCTTATGAAGCAGACGATAGTTGGACTGTGGACCAGGATTTTATTGCACGTAAATCTTCTACTGCAAGCATTGCCATCGAGGGCTTACTTCCTAGAGAAGACCCATCAAAAATGATGATGTGGGCAAATGTCGGTTATCCCCCCTGCTCACACGTCGTACCCGTTACACTCACAGAAATTCCCGAAGAAGTAGGGCCGAATTCACCCAAAGGCGCATACAGCATCCTCGGACTCGAAGCAGCCGAATGGATGCGTCAAATCTACCCCATCGCTCGCGGGAACGGCAATAAGTATATAAACCTCGACATACTCCGAGAAATTTGCGACGACGAGTATAACAAGTCGCTCGAACAGTACTACCTCGGAGCTAAGAAGCGCGACGGAAAGTTATAATTTCGCAGAAAAAAAGAATATTGACAAGACGGTCTGCCAACTCGATAGTATTGGCAAGACCGTCTGTTTTTGCATTGGCAACGCTACAAAGTTATTTTTTTGAGTGATCAATAGCCTGATTCTGCAAGAACAGTCGGTGAGTTATAAAAATCAGATGAGAGTAAAAAAGGCAACGTTACGTCAGAATGAGATTTACAAAATGCTTCGACAATACGATATCCGATATAACGTCCCACACGAGCTGGCAAGGACATATCAAAGCCATTAACTCCGGACGATGGCATAATTAGACGATCGGCGAGCGCTTCAGATGTTTCATAAATCATACGATTGCCCACCAAGAGTCTCCAAATATTGCGTTCGTTATCTTTAAGCCATTCGAAATCATCCTTACTATAACCAAATACATCGGCAAGATCTGCATTAGGCACTAATTCAAATTTTGCTTTAGCCAAAGCACCTTCGTAGACCATACGAGAAAGTAATGTAGCATCTGTTGGATCGACTGCATAAGGGTAAGAAGTAGCAACTAACGCTTCAGCAAGAGCGTAAGGTAACTGAGTCGGAGTTTTTTCACTTCTACGATAAGCCGGCCAATGAGAATATCCCTCAAAGTCTGCTCCCAGAAAATGATTTAGGGCAATTAAAGCTACAGTATCGACGAAAAGGATTGATTCTGGGCGACCATAAACAACGGCAGCGTATCTACGTGTCGGTAATTCGAGCCTATTCCTTTCAGCTTCAGCCAAAATAGCGGCCAACGAAGCCTTCATCGGATCGAGTGATGGATAAATAGAATCGACAGGAGGGGTAAACATCTTCACCACCTCCGATGATGCCCATACCTGAATCAAATCAGCGGAGACGCTATCACAGCCAACAACTTTCATAAGAGCCGATAACTCCGGACGATAAGCCTCCAATGTATCAACCCTTGCTATGCTATCAAGATTATTATAGTCTGACACAAGTGATACAAGGTCGGCAACAGGAGCTAACTCAGTTTGAGAGCACGACATAGTTGCAGCCAAAAGAAAGCTAGCAATAGGTGCAAAAGATTTATTCATCAGACGATTTAAATAAAGATTTAATGCGCTTACAAAGGTAAACATAAAAATATTTAAAAAGTAGGATTGTTAAAGGATTAATAGATAAAATTAACATTACTTTCGGGCTTCTTAAATGTTATAATAGTAATTTTGTGGAAAGAAAGTCGACATAATGCGACTTTTCAGCTATAATACCTGTATAATAAAAAACTGAAATATAATTTCTTACCATTATGAGCGAAAGCGTAAACATTCGCCAACTAAATGAGTTGGTGTCGAGTAAAAGCGATTTCATTACCATGATTACTCATGGAATGGACCAGACAATCGTAGGTCAGAAGCACCTCGTAGAGAGCCTTCTTATCTCACTCCTCGCCAACGGACACGTTCTTTTGGAAGGTGTCCCCGGTCTTGCAAAAACACTTGCCATCAAGACTCTTTCGCAGCTTATTGATGCAAAATACAGCCGAATCCAGTTTACCCCCGACCTTCTTCCAGCCGACGTACTCGGTACAATGATCTATAGCGTAAAGAATGAGACTTTCCAAGTTAAACAAGGTCCTATCTTCGCCAACTTCGTTCTAGCCGACGAAATTAACCGTGCCCCTGCCAAAGTTCAGTCGGCACTACTTGAAGCGATGCAGGAACGTCAGGTAACTATCGGTGATAACACCTTTACTCTCGACAAGCCCTTCCTTGTAATGGCAACCCAAAACCCGGTTGAACAGGAAGGTACTTACCCCCTCCCCGAAGCACAAGTCGACCGATTCCTAATGAAAGTCGTTATCGGCTATCCCACCAAGGAAGAAGAACGCGAAATCATCCGCATGAACATCGCTCGAGAGCAGCGTCCCGTCTATCCCGTACTCAAGCCACAGGAGGTAATCGAAGCACAGAAAATTGTAGAACAGATCTACCTTGACGAAAAGATAGAACGCTATATCGTTGATATCGTATACGCGACACGTACTCCCAAAGAATACGGTCTTGATGATTTGAGCAGCTATATCTCGTTCGGAGCATCACCCCGTGCCTCTATTTCACTTGCGAAAGCAGCACGTGCATACGCCTTCCTCCACCAGCGCGGCTATGTAATCCCCGAAGACGTAATCTCGGTATGTCACGATATTCTTCGTCACCGTATCGGTCTCACATACGAAGCCGAAGCAAACAACGTAACCACCGATATGATTATCACCGACATCCTCGACAAGGTACAGGTACCCTAATAAAAGCATACTTCTTTTATGGATTCAAATGAACTAATAAAGAAGGTACGCAAGATTGAAATCAAGACTCGCGGCCTTTCGCAGAACATCTTTGCCGGCGAATACCATTCGGCATTCAAGGGTCGTGGTATGATGTTCTCGGAAGTACGTGAATACCAGTACGGCGACGACATTCGCGATATCGACTGGAATGTCACCGCTCGTCATAACCATCCCTACGTCAAAGTTTACGAAGAAGAGCGCGAACTCACCGTTATGCTCTTGGTCGATATATCTGCGAGTCGCAGTTTCGGTGCTGTTGGACCGGAAAAGCGCGAAATGATAGCAGAGATTGCAGCCACAATCGCATTTTCAGCCATTCAGAACAACGACAAAATCGGTGCTATCTTCTTCTCGGACCACGTAGAGAAGTTCATTACTCCGAAAAAAGGAAGGAAGCACATCTTGTACCTTATCCGCGAATTACTCGACTTCACACCGGAACACCAAGGCACCGACATAGCACAAGCAGTCCGTTACTTCAGCGACGCGCTGAAACGTCGTTGCACAATGTTCTTAATTTCCGACTTTATCGATAGTACCGACTACCGCACCCCTCTTTCGGTGGCTGTATCGCGTCACGATGTGATGGCAATTCAGGTATATGACAAACGCGACGGTGAAATGCCTAACGTTGGTCTCATGCAGGTTGCCGATCTTGAAACCGGAAAGACAATGTGGGTCGATACATCTTCATCGCGCACGCGCAAAGCATATAATAAGTGGTGGTATGACCGTCAGCAACAGATGGCGACCACATTGCGCAGCACACGCGTAGACTTTGTATCGGTTGCTACCGATGAAGACTATGTAAAGGCGCTGATGGGACTTTTCAAAAACCGTTCGACAGTATGATATTCTTCGATACTAAAATTGGCAAGCGACTTTTGGCGGCATCAGCAGCCGGCATTATGACACTGACTGCATCAGCAGCCGGCGACATTATTGTCAAAGCACAAGTTGATAGCGTTGCCATAGTAATGGGCGACCTCAATCACCTCCGCGTAAGTGTAGATATGCCAGTATCATCTCCGGCTCAGCTCATTGACTTTCCGATACTCACACCCGGTATTGATTACCTTGAGTATAAAGGAGTCGATGTAGTTGCGTCAGATAGTACAACGGTTATCGCTAACAATCGTCGCAAAGTTGATTTTGACTTTACCATTCAAGCGTTCGATCCTGGGTCGGTAACAATCCCACCGTTTGCAGTTCTCACAGCTCCAGGCGCCGACACTGCTTTTTCGAATGTCGTAACATTCAAAGTATTGCCGGTAGATGTCGATTCGCTCCAAACCATCAATCCCATTGCGTCAATTGTAAAGCCCGACACACGTTGGTACGATTACATCCCCAATTGGTTGCTTTGGACTTTACTAGCAATCGGACTCATTTGCACAGGCATCTGGGCATACATTACATTCCGTAAACGACAAGAAATTATCGAACAGCAGCGGACTCCGATTGTTCCCCCATACGAACTTGCCATATCTCGTCTCAATACACTCCGCTCGCGCAACTTGCCTGAAAGCGGCCATGAGAAAGAGTTCTATACCGAACTTGTCGATATTCTCCGTCAATACTTGCAAGGTCGCTTCGGCATCTATGCAATGGAGATGACTTCGAGTCAGATTGTTCGCGCACTTCGTGCCAACCCCGATACAAGAATGACCGCCGACGAAGTTCGCGCAGTCCTTTCAATTGCCGATTTTGTGAAATTTGCCAAAGTACGTCCACTTCCCGACGACAATATTCGTGCATTTACACGTGCCACATCGTTTGTTGAGCAAACAAAGCCAGCCCCCGAACCTGAGGCTGAAGAAGAAAATGCCGACGGCAAATCAACTACTAATAAAAAGAATTAACGATGCACTTTGCCCATCCTCAATTTCTCTGGACTCTACTGATATTGATTCCGATTACAGTGTGGTACGTGCTTAAACAGCGCGACAACCATGCAACCATGGCGTTGTCGTCAACTCAAGCTTTTGCCAAACTGCCACGCACTTGGAAGCAATATCTTCGCCACGTGCTTTTCGTGCTTCGTCTCACCACACTTTCTTGCCTAATTATCATTATGGCACGTCCACAAGAACGAGATAGCTGGCGAACGACTTCAACAGAAGGTACGGATATAGTACTTGCGCTCGACGTATCATCTTCAATGATGGCACGCGACTTCGATCCCGACCGATTCGGAGCAGCGAAAGAAGTGGCAGCCCGATTTATTGCCGGTCGCGAAACAGATAATATCGGTCTCGTTGTATTTGCCGGAGAAGCTCTAACCGGAGTACCGATGACAGTCGACCGTACACAACTTCTTCAATATCTTTCCACTTTGACAATGAATGTACTTGAAGATGGTACTGCTATCGGCGATGGTATTGCAACTGCGCTCAACCGTCTTAAAGAAGGAAAAGCAAAGAGCAAGAGTATCATCCTACTCACCGACGGCTCGAATAATACCGGTATCGTCGCACCCGTAACGGCATCAGAAGTGGCAAAAGAACTAGGAGTGAAAATTTATACTATAGGTATTGGCACAAACGGGAGTGCCCCCTACCCGACTCGTACTATTACAGGACGTATTGAATTTCAGCCACAACCTGTAGTAATCGACGAAACTACACTCCGTTCTATTGCAGACAAAACCGGAGGTAAATATTTCCGAGCGACCAATAATCGTGTACTCGAAGAAGTATTTGCAGAAATCGACCAACTAGAAAAGACACAAATGGACGTGCGCCATTTTTCTCACACAGAGGATAACTATATGGCATGGGCATGGCTTGCATTTATATTCTTCATTATTGAGATAGCACTCCGCCACACAGTATTGCGTACAATACCATAAAGAAACGATTATGTTTGATTTCGCATATCCACAATATCTCTACCTACTTGCGCTTATCCCGCTATTCGTGCTACTATATCTTGGTGCGCGAGCAAGTCGCCGTGCAAAATTGCGTCGATTCGGCCGTCAAGAAGTTGTAGCGGCACTTATGCCCGATGCATCAAAGTATACGCCTGCAATCAAGATGACATTGACAATGATTGCCTTGGCGGCAATAGTTGTGATGCTTGCGCGTCCTCGCGCAGGAGCAAAAGAACAACAAGAAACATCGGCAGGTATCGAAGTAATGATTGCGTTCGACGTCTCGAACTCAATGCTAGGCTCGTCGACCGATCGACCGAATGGAGTTACTCGCCTCGACAGAGCTCGCCTATTGCTTGAAAAACTAATCGACCGCCTCGATAACGATAAGGTTGGTTTAGTAATCTTTGCAGGTCAATCGAAAATGCAGCTACCGCTTACATCCGATTTCTACTCAGCAAAGATGTACCTAAACGAGTTGAACCCTAATCAAATTGCATATCAAGGCACAGACATTGCCGGAGCTATTAAGATGGCTATGAATGGCTTTTCGCCTGCAGAAGATATGCACAAGGCCATAATTCTTATTACCGATGCTGAAGACCACGAAGGAGCAGCTATCGAAGCTGCTAAACTTGCAGCAGAAAATGGGATTCAAATCGACGTTATCGGACTAGGAACAACTACTGGAACAGTACTTCCCGGTTTCACAACACCGGAAGGATCTCCCGTAGTAACCAAATTGAATGAAAGTCTCGCACAGGATATCGCAGCAGCCGGAGATGGTATTTACGTCAACGGTTCGTCGCCATCAGCACTCGGTGATCTCGAAGATCAGCTCGACAAGTTACAAAAATCGGAGTTTAACACCATTTCGTATACTGCCGGAGCAGAACAATTCCCGACCTTTGCATTCTTAGCATTCCTCTTCCTCATCATCGACATCTTCGTCGTTAACCGCAAAATCAGCTGGCTTAAGGGCATTAACTTCTTCACCAAAGAAGTCGCTTCTACAGCTAAAAAGGAGGACAAACAATGAAGAAGACAGTAATTACCATCCTTACGCTTCTACTTGCCTCGGCATCACTATCGGCACAATCGTTGGCAATGCCGGTCGAACCCGACTCTGCAATGACCGAAGCTCCTGCCGTTGCAGAGCGTCAATCGAAATACAATACTCCATCGCAGTCGTATAAAGCCGAACGAAATGATATTCGCAAAGGCAACAAGCTCTTTGATCAGGAGAAATATCACGAAGCTCTAGAAGCATACGATAAAGCAATCGAAGTTAATTCGGGTTCGATTCGTGCTCGATACAACAAAGCCGTAACGCTACTTGAACTTCAGACCGAAGATAATAAAGGTACCCAGAACGATCCTCGTCTTCAAGCTGCATCGCTACTTGAAGAATTGCTCCCCGATGCACAGGAATATGACCGCGAAGTTGCAGAAAAATCGTTCTACAACCTCGGCAATATCACTTTCAACGATGAGGAGTACGACCGTAGTATCTCACTCTACAAAAGTGCATTGCGACTGAATCCTAACAATATGGAAGCTCGCGAAAACCTTCGTCTTGCCCAACTCAAAAAACAAGAGCAAGAGCAGCAACAGGATAAGCAAGACCAACAAGATAAACAGGATCAGGAGCAACAACAACAAGAGCAGCAGCAACAGCAGCAAGAACAACCACAAGAACAACAGCCGCAACCGCAGCAGCCCGAAAAGATGACGCAATCGGCTCAACAGATTCTTCAATCAATGCAAAATAAGGAGAACCAGACCCGAAAGAAAGTTAAAGAACAAGAACAGCCTGCCGGACGTCCGCAGAGCGATAAACCATGGTAAGCATAACCCCTATAAGACATGATGAAAACCAAACGTTTTATATTATTTCTTTTGATGGCCGTATGCTTCACAACGGCAATCGCGCAACAAGCGTCATTTTCGCTTGTACCACCTCGTAACGTGGTACAAGGCCGTAATTTCGCACTTACTTTCCGACTTACCGATGGCGAGGCAAACGCACCAGCAGCCCCTCAGCTCGAAGGATGTACACTGCTTTATGGTCCTGCAATGTCGACGATGCAAAGCACACAAATCGTCAATGGACGAATGTCGACAAGTAGTTCGATCGACTTTTCGTATACCTATCGAGCCGACACCCCCGGAACCGTGGAAGTGCCTTCAATTAGTGTTAGCGTTGAAGGTAAAACACTACGCACAAATGCAACTTCGTTCAAAATTTTGCCACAGGACCAACCAAGCGCCAACAATGGCAACAACGGAGGAGGTGTCGCTCCAGCGCCACGAGCCGACGACCCGTCGACACACACACCCGGCAACGTATCGGCCAACGATTTGCTTGTGAGAGTAAGTTTTTCAAAATCGAGTGTGTACGAACAAGAACCTGTAATAGCAACAATTAAGGTTTACACCAAATACGACATTTCGTCGTTTCTACCTACGACACAGCCGACATTTGAAGGTTTTCTTTGCGAAGAATTGCCAACCGACCTCGAAATGCAGTTGGAGTCTTATAATGGACAGAATTACCACACTGCAGTGCTTAAGCGCCTACTCCTCTACCCTCAAAAAGCTGGCAAACTCAGTGTAAATTCAGGTAAGTATGATGTAACCATCGTACAATACGAAACCGTAAATATGGGTTTCTTCCGTACTCGCCAACCAATAGAGGTAGAAGTTACGACATCATCGAATGCAGCCGCACTTCAGGTAAAGGCCTTACCCGAGCCTAAACCTGCAGGCTTTAATGGCGCAGTAGGACATTTTACTGTATCGACCGCACTTGAGCCAGAATTGATGCGCACAAACGAGGCATCGGTCTACAGCTACACAATCAAAGGACGCGGAAACATCAAATACCTCTCAGACCCCGGAGTTACATTTCCAGCAGGAATAGATGCCTACACCCCCAAGACAGAAATTGACGCATCGATCATAGCCGGAGGCGCTAATATGAGTGGAACATATCGCACCGATTACACAATTGTACCACAAGAAGTAGGCAATTTTACCATAGAAGGTGTACCATTCGTATATTTCGATCCAGAAAATGGCAAATACGAAACAATCGACGTAGCCAATATGCCTATAAAAGTTCTTCGAGGCAATTCAGCTGTTGCAGCGCCCCAACAAATGAGTATCGAGAATAAAATTGAAGATATCGTCCATATTCGACCGATAGAAAGCGAAGGTCGTATGCACGAAATCAACAACTCGTTCCATACGACATTATATTGGCTAATGTACGTAGTCGTGGCACTCAGTCTTGTTGGAGTTGTTATCGCATATCGCCGTCAGATACGCCTCCGTGCAGACGTAAGCGGACAAAAACTAGCAAAAGCAGGAAGAGTAGCAACTAAACGCCTAAAAGAAGCTCGCGCTGCGATGACAGCACACGAGAACGACAGATTCTATACAGTTCTCGCGAAGGCACTATGGGGTTACATCTGTGATAAATTGTCGATTTCAGCATCACAGCTCACTCGCGACAACGTAGCAGAAAAACTTCGAGGATACGGTCTTTCAGAAGAAGACACCGAACGTATCATTGAAGTTCTCGACCAATGCGAAATGGCTCGATTTACACCATCGCACTCAGATGCAGAGGTAGCAGAGCTATACAACAATGCTACCGCAGCAATAAAAAATATCGAAGACGTTAAAACCTCAGCTAACAAAAAAGCAAAATGAGATTAATCAAGACGTTAACAGCAACAGCACTGATTATTCTATCCACAATCAATGCTTCGGCACTCACAATCGGAGAACAAGCCGACTCTGCATACAATAAAGAGAATTACCGTGAAGCCATTGCACTATACAACCAAAGTATAGCCAGCGAAGGACCGAGCGCCACAGCATACTATAACCTAGGAAATGCTTATTATCGCAACGATAACCTCGGGAAAGCAGTAGTTAGCTACGAACGAGCATTGCGCATAGACCCCACAGATGCTGATGCACGCCAAAATTTAGATTTTGTCCGTTCGCGAATACAAGACCGTCCGGAGGATGACACACCATTCTTCGCCAAGATGCACACATCGATTGTATGTTCAGCCAAAGCAAATACCTGGGCATGGACAGCGTTCGGTGTTTTTATAGTTCTGTGTGGAGCTATAGCACTCTACATATTCTCCACTGAAGTAAATCTACGCAAGACAGGTTTCTTCGGAGGTATCGTCCTTATATTCTTATTCGGCTATGCCTTAGTAGTAGCGTCAGATGCAAGTAGTAGAGCAATTTCACATGAGAGTGCCGTTGTAATCAAACCATCGACCCAACTAACCTCAGCACCGCGAGCGAATACAAGCGGAAATGATAAAGTTGTAACTATTCATGAAGGGACAAAAGTAGAGATTGTGGACTCCGTTGCCACCCCAGACGATCCAGTGTCGCCACGGTGGTATAACGTAAAAATCAATAATGGTACCAAAGCGTGGTTACGCGCAAGTGATGTCGAACGAATCTAAACGGCTATCAAACAAGCGAAAGCATTAAAACATGTTTTTAAACATAATTTTTTTTTATCATTTTGCTTGTTTAATTAGAAAAATGAAAGTAATTTAGTACCACAAACAACAAACACATATCATTCACCTTAAATACGTATACGATATGACCAAGACAATCACATTCAACGAACTCCGTCGACTCAAAGACCGCCTCCCCGACGGATCGATGCACCAGATTGCAGACAGACTTAACACCACCGTTCAGACCGTACGTAACTACTTTGGCGGCAGTAACTACGACTTCGGAAAGAATTGTGGTGTACATATCGAACCCGGTCCTGAAGGAGGTATTGTAGTCCTCGATGACAGCACCATCTACGATATGGCTGTTGAAATCCTCCAAGCACAGGAAACCGAATAAGTCAATCTTCGGTCATTCTAAATACAAAGGACGCCTGCCACAAAAAGTGAGCTCGCGTCCTTTTCCTAAATTAGAAGGGTTTACAATAATCACATAAAAATAATAATCTACAACTATGTCGCGAATGATTACATTGGCAATCCACACATATGACAAAGCCCTCGCACTTCGCACGATGCTCGAAAACGAGGGAATTGAAGTAGTGTTGCATAATGTCAACTTGGAAGTGCCGGAATTCTCATCGGGCGTGCGAGTTCGAATAAACGAGCAAGACTTGCCACTAGCACTACGAATCGTCGAAAATCGAGAATTATTCACCGATACAAATTCAAACACAAGTACAACTATCCACTCGATACTCGTGCCGGTCGATTTAAGTGAGAATTCGTTCAAAGCTTGCAAAATCGCTTGCCACATTGCTCGGAAAAGCAAAAGTTCAATCACCCTGCTCTACTCGTACCTCGACCCATACATTACAAGCAAAGTACAATTCACCGACTCGCTCACTTACGACTCCGGTGAAAACGGAGCACGCGAACAACTAAGTGCCAACGCACAAAAACTTCTCGACAATTTTTCCGAACGCCTACGCAAAGCAATGAAGCAGGGCGAAGTGCCAGTGGTAAAGTATAATCAAATCGTCGTTGAGGGTGTGCCCGAAGATGGAATTGTAGACTATGCCAAAGATAAAGCACCCCGCCTTATCGTAATGGGTACACGCGGTGCAGAGAAAAAGCAAAACGAAATGATTGGTAGCGTCACCGCAGAAGTACTTGATGAAGGTCGCTTTACAGTTCTTACGGTACCCGAGCCGCTCGATATTGAAGTATCGCTAAAGCCCTCGAAGATACTATTCTTGGGGAATCTCGACCAAGATGATGTACTCGCAATAGACACACTCTACCGACTATATGGCGACTCCGAAGCGTCTGTTACCATTATGCATACGCCCAAGAAACGTCGATTCAGCGACAAATCGGCAGAAACTGCAATGAAGCGTCTGAGTGAATATTGCCGCGTGAACTTCAAACAATATCACTTCGCAACAACTCCGGTACAAGACTCAGATAGTGATTCAGTACTATCACAACTCCAACAAGAACATTTCGACTTGATTGCAGTACCAAATCGCCGACGTAATGCATTCAGCCGGCTCTTTAATCCCGGTCTCGCTCATAAATTACTTTCCCAAACAGACATACCATTACTCGTCATCCCCGTCTGAATACAATAAAACAATATGAAAACAAATCCATTTCTCAGAATACTAGAATCTCGTCGTTCAGTAAAAGCATATCTTCCGACAATACCATCCGACGAACTCTTAACGGCAATTGCACAAGCCGGCACGTATGCTCCGACCGGCATGGGCAAACAATCGCCAATCATCGTTGTAGTTAAAGACAAAGAAACACGCGATTTATTGTCGCGACTTAACGCAGAAGTAGCAGGTTTTAAAATCGACCCATTCTATGGAGCACCCGTAGTAATGGTTGTTCTTGCCGACCGCTCAATACCCACACACTTATACGACGGTACGCTCGTAATGAGTAACCTCTTAAATGCAGCTCACGCAGTAGGACTAGGAAGTTGCTGGATACATCGCGCCAAAGAAGTATTCGACACTCCCGAAGGCAAAGCTCTCCTCAAAAAATGGGGAATTGATGGCGACTACGAAGGCATAGCAAACTGCATCATCGGATATCCCGACCCAGAAGCACCCGAACGCAAATCACTACCTCGCAAAGATGACTATATAAGATTTGTGTAAT
>CAZYYV010000015.1:0-36046 GCA_964651295.1 uncultured Bacteroides sp. | reverse complement strand
TTAATAAATTTTTTAAGCGCGAAACCGGCATGACGCCCAAGCAATATCGCGAGTTGTAGTCTAAACCCTGGAAGCTAAAAAGATAGGCTGCCATTATTCAATGACAGCCCATCGAGTCTAATATATAAAGAAGGGGGAATTAGCGATTTATTTATTTACTTTTAGTGGCAATTGGAGGTAGCTTGCATATTTGCCACCGGTGTAGATGATGTGCGAGCCTTTGTTGTCAGCGATTGCACCGGCAGTGCCGGGCATCTTGCCGTTGCCCACTTCTTGGTCTGCTGAGATTACTACGCGTAAAGTTTCGCCTTTTTCGAAGATTAGACCTGTGGGGCTGAGTGCAATTTCAGCCTCGTAAACTTTTCCTTCTTCGAGCTTTTCTACCTTATCGAAAGCATATTCGGGTACTTCGTCGGTAGAATCGTCAGCAAGGGCGCGCATCGAGATACGAAGTTGTCCCCACGGACCTTTGTAGCGCAGGATAGAGGCTCCATCTTGAGTGAAGTCTTGCATCAAAGCGCTCTGGGTGGGTACGGTCATTTGTGAGAGAATATTGCCCAATTTATCGATTTTCTGCACCCATACGAATAGGTCCATGTTGTCGTGGCCTTTAACACCGCAATATACTTTCAGTTTCGGATATCCTTCGAAGATTGTTTCTTTGTCGAAAGTTTTAATGAAACTTACGCGAGTCGGAACAGCCGTTACACTGTACTCCGCGTGGCTTTCGTTTTCGGGTATTACATTAGCTTCCAACGTGCGAGTGTCTGCATCGAGGTAGTACTTTGTGTACTCTATATCCTTGCCGTAGCCGAATTCTTCTTCCGGGATATTTAGCTTGTTACTACCCTTAAAGTCATAGAGAGCTGAGCGTACTCGAGGGGTGTTTTCCCATCCGTTGTCGATACCCTTCATGAAGTGGTCGAAGAACTTGCGGCGGTCTTCAGTAGCTTCTTCGCTGTAATAGTCGGGCCATTCTTGGGTGTCATGAATACGGAGCCATTTCTGTTTAGAGCCGATTCGGCGCCAACTGCGGAATGTGCCCATAGTGTGGAGGGTGTTGCTATAGCTGGCGATAAAATAAGCCGGAACATTTATTTTTTCGAGGTCGGCTTTCTTGTCGAGCCATAGTTTAGCTGATGCGAGCGGGTATTTTTTCATTTCGGCGCACATGTCTTCGCGCAAGGTGTCTTCGCGAGCACTACAGTGGTTGACCTGAAGGAGTTCGATGAAGTATGGGTCGGGAATGCCGCCAGGGAAGCACATATCTCGGTAGGTATCCGATAGGCCTTCGTGTGGATTCAAGCAAGTAAGGTGTGGGGGCTGCAGTGCAGCGACAAACCACTGTGAGAAAGTGAGGTAGCTTGTTCCGGTGAGGGCTGTCTTGCCGTCGCTCCATTTCTGTTGTGCAACCCACTCGATGACATCGTAGCAGTCTTCTGCTTCCTGTGAGCCAATCATAGTTATGTTACCTTCACTGTGAGCGATGCCGCGTGGGTCGGGATGACAGACAGCGTATCCATGTTCGCACCAGTAGTCGGGGTCGGGACCTTCAACCTTAGTTAGGCCTGAGTTCCATTCATTGCCCATACCAAGCATGTTGTAGAGACTGAAGTAGCGCTCGCACGAGCTACCGTCGCTTTTTCCATAAGGGCTCCATACTACAAGAGTAGGATATGTTTTACCTTCGCAGTAGTCGCCCGGCAAGAATATGTCGGTATAAATTGTTACACCATCGCGAAGTTTTACGGGAACGTCGCGCATAAAGGTTATGTCGTTTTTCAGTTTGTGGAAACCTTCTTTCAGTAATGTACCTTTTTTCAACACAGTAGTGCTGGGGTTGAAATCATGGAATAATCCATGTTCTTCGACGGTGTTGATGTATCCGTGAGCCGGCACCATCACCATCTCTTTATTAATTTCATGTGCCATAGATTATATGTTTGAGAATTAAATTGTTTGAGGAGTTTAACAACCGCAAAGGTAAAGTGTATTTAATGGAAAATCGTTTCCTGTTAAAAGGCAAAAATGTCCTAACAAAGGAATTTTGTCATAATTTAACGTGAGTTCGATATGAGATTCTACGTTTTGATTTATACCAACTTTATTATAATATTCAATATTGTTGATTATGACCTTCAGGTAAAATGATCGTGTGAAATCTGCGTTCTTAGAGTGGTTCCTCTCGGATATCATAAGGTCCATAACTCTGAGAAATGCTACTCAAAGTTATGGACCTTTTTATTTTTTGAACTCAACTTTAACTTAGTCGAGACGTAGCCCGATACTCCCCAGAAAATCCCCAAGGGCTATCGCTCATTTCTTCGGTATATAAATTTCGCCAAGCCGAAAATATATCGGCGAAAACCGGGCTGATACTTGAGTAATTTATCGAACCATTTGATATGACCTCCAATGAGTTTGACCATTACTCCGACATATATCATTGCGAAAAGTGTTCCCGGTCCGATTATATTCCATTGCCATGCACCAAAGAATAGGTAACAGCTTGCGACAGCAAGAACTACAAGCAACGTGTCTATGTAGATTTTTATCTTCGGAAATGGCTTTCCTGATATTTGGCTGATTGCGACAGGCAAGCCTTCGCCAGGCATAGTTACAGAGCCGCAACGAACTTCAAAGGCAATGCCAACAGCCATTATTGTACATCCGATTATTTGTAATATCGCGCATTCAAGTAATCCGTGGCACACTATTCCTGTTGTCAGCATCATATTCAAGTCCATTAACCAACCGAATACCCAACCGATTGCCAACTGAAATAGCTGAACTATTTCAAAACGGCGACGAAGTATCATTATCTGCAAGGCAACAAATATGATATTTTGGATTATATTATAGTTGCCAAGTGTAAGAGCTGGAACGACTCCGTTTTCACCTGCTAATGAGAGAGACAATGGGATTGATGAAATGACGCCACACCCAAGGTTGGACCTGATACAAAGTACAACTCCGAGCGTCATTAAATATAGAGATATTAATAGCAAAGTATGTTGCCAGACGAATGAAATAGCTCGATCCTTCGTCAATATAGCTCGTGATAAATGCATTTTTAGTAATTTTAAGCTGGTTTAATTGGTATATTATTACCTTAATTCATCGTGGTGTTGTATAAATTACCTCTCCGGTACTATCATCATATACTTCAATTGCGTCATCAAAACCTTTCCAATGCCATGAAAATTTTCCGTTTCTAAATGGCGTTCTCTGAACTCCATCGAAAGAGAAAAACGCAGATTCTTTGTCATGGTAAATTTCAAATCCTGCACCATTAAACCTGACATTTATACCGTCTATTTTACCACAAGGTAAAATATCCCCGGTATTTTCATTAACAATAATAGGTCGGTTTTCATCAAGCGCAAGGATAAAATCTCCTGAGAAATTATCAATAGTCAATATTTCATATTTAGGAAATTTTATTTGCAATGCGTTTAGCCGTTCCTTGCAATCTTCAAATTTATCGAGATATACGCTTTCTATTTCCGGACGCTCATCTATTTTTGGGTCATATAAAACTGACATCGGTAATATTGGCGGATTTGGATTTTCTTTTTTCCAAATATCGAAGTTCATATCGGTGTTCCCAAATTCAACATTATTGGGATAAGCATGGTTAGACCCATGATATTCATCCATTATGTAAGCCTCACTATATCCTAAAGCTCTTAACAAATCGAAGTGCATATATCTGAGCCAAGATTTGCCACCTAACGCATAAAAATATTGAGAATAATTCCAACCTCCATCTATTTTAAGAAAGCCATTACCCAATTCTATTCCCAAATCCTGAATGGGCATATGGAGACAATAATCGAATGATAATTCATTATCATTTAGTTTGATATCATCGCTATAATCAACGACTTCTAAGATAAAGCATTCAGACACATGAAAGAATGAAGCGACTTTATTTTTTATGGCTTCAAGTTCGTTAACGACCTTTTCTTTACAAGAAAGGTCATTAAAACGATAAGGTACGAACATTTCTACGAATACACTCATGACGCAAATATAATGCTTTTTCCTAAATTAGGTGTCTTTGGTCCAGCATAACTTTGCCTCGGCAAAGAAATAAAGAACTATCCTTGCCTACAAATGCCCTATGCCCATTATCTGAAAAAACAATGGACTCGATGTATACCCTCAATTTCGATTAAGATGAAACTACAATTCAATATTTTTTCTCCTCGCTTGTTGTTATATGAAAAAAAAGATATAACTTTGCCGCCGATAATAACAATTTTAGGGGTGCGCCACTGCTTTGGCGGTGGAGCTGAGATTAAACCCTTCGAACTTGATCCGGTTAGCACCGGCGCTAAGAAACAAATTGACGCATGAAACATTCGATTTCATGGGCTATGGTCGTGGCTCTGTCCACCACCACAGTTCCTTGCTTGGCTACATCTGCCAACGCGCGTTCAGCTTCTGAAGGTGAAGCTGACAGTCTTTTTATCAGTCTTAAAAGTGTAGAAATTACGGCGAACCGAGCCGGAGTTAAGACTCCGGTGGCGTACACCAACATCACTTGCGAGGATATTGCTCGCATTAATGATGGTCGCGATGTGCCCAGTTTGCTCGAGATGGCTCCGTCTATTGTCGCCACAGGTGATGCCGGCGGTGGCATTGGCTATAGTGGCATCCGTGTACGTGGTAGCGATGCCTCGCGAATAAATATCACAGCTAATGGTGTGCCTATCAACGATAGCGAAAGCCATAATGTCTATTGGGTGAATATGCCCGACTTAGCTTCGTCGTTGCGCGACATTCAGGTGCAGCGTGGTGCAGGTACGTCGACTAATGGAGCCGGAGCTTTTGGAGCTTCGATTAATATGCTCACAGATGCGCCTTCGCTCGACCCTGGAGCTTTGTTATCACTCTCGTATGGCTCGTATAACTCAAATCGTCAAACCCTTAAGGTGTCATCAGGTATGTTTGGCGAGCATTGGAGTGCCGATGCTCGCATCAGCCATATCGGTTCTGACGGCTATATCGACCGCGCTTTCTCAAAACTTTGGAGCTATATGGGGCAGGTAGCTTATCGCGATAGCGAAACTTCGCTCCGTCTACTTGCTTTCGGTGGTAAGGAACAGACTTATATGGCGTGGGATTATGCTTCGAAAGAGGATATGGAGAAATATGGCCGCCGTTACAATCCTTGTGGTCAGTACACCGCAGCCGACGGTTCGATCGCGTTCTATAAGGATCAATGCGACAATTTTGTCCAGCATCACTTCCAATTGCTCTTTACTCGTAGTTTTGGCAGATATACAACCCTTAATGCTGCATTGCACTATACCAAGGGTGATGGCTACTACGACCAGTATAAGACCAAACGCACTCTTGCTGAGTACGGGCTCGACCCGTTTATTGGTGCTGATGGTGAACTCGTAGAAAAATCCGATTTGATTCGTCTCAAAAACAACGATAACGACTTCGGGGGCGGTATGCTCAACGTTCGTTATCGTCGTGGCGACCTCTCACTCACTGTAGGTGGTGCTGCTAATTGGCATCGTGGACACCATTTCGGACAAATCAAGTGGGTGCGTAATTACATTGGAGATATCGATCCCTTGCAGCCGTATTACCATAATACCGGACGTAAATTCGACTCAAATATCTATGCTCGTGCCGACTATGATATTGTTGGCGGCCTCTCGGCTTACGGCGATTTACAGTTACGTCATATTCGTTATAGTATCCGTGGTATTAGCGATAACTATGATTGGAATATCAGCAATATGGCAAACCTCGACGTTGATCGTAAGTGGACATTCTTCAATCCCAAACTCGGACTTTCATGGCTCGAAGGTCCTCACCGCGCTTATGCTTCGTGGAGTGTGGCTCATAAAGAACCGACTCGCGACAATTTCACCGATAGCGACCCGGGACACTATCCTGAAGCCGAACGCATGTTCGACTATGAATTGGGGTATTCGTTCTCAAATTCTCTTTTCTCTATCGGGGCAAACCTTTATATGATGGACTATAAAAATCAACTAGTTGTTACCGGACAGCTCTCTGATACCGGCAATGCAATCTCGGTCAACGTGCCTAAATCATATCGCGCTGGTATAGAGTTGCAAGCTGCGCTTCGTCCGATTGATTGGTTCGATTGGCAGGTTAACGCTACTTTCTCGCGTAACCGAATTCGCGATTTTGTAGAATACATATATGAAGACGAGTGGACTAACCCTATCAGCTTCGACCGTGGTGATACTCCTATTGCATTCTCGCCTGATTTCGTCCTGCATAACTCGTTCAACTTCCACACTCACGGATTCGAAGCATCGTTGATGAGTCGCTATGTGTCGAGTCAATATATGAATAACGCTCGCAGCGAAGAAGCTCGACTTGATGCTTACTTCATTTCTGACTTAGCTCTTGGATATACCTTTAAAAATATCCTTTCGGCCAGTGATTTGCGTGTAGGTGTAAATATCTATAACATTTTCAACGAAAAATACTGCAATAATGGCTATTCAGGAGCCGGTTACTACCTCGAAGGCGACAAGCCTGTTGTCTACCGTTATGCCGGATATGCTGCCCAAGCTACTACTAACGTTCTTGCCACTGTAACTCTTACATTATGATAGAACTACTTGCCTCGCTACCTTGGAGCTCAATCCTCGAAGTTCTCGGCTTTAGTGTCGGACTCCTTTATCTCTGGTGGGAATACCACGCCGATTCACGTCTATGGATTGCTTCGATTGTGATGCCTACAATCTCAATGTGGATATACTTCAGCAAAGGTATTTATGCAGACTTTGCCATAAATATTTATTACTTTGTCATAGCAATCTATGGATGGTGGGTATGGACTCGCTCGCAGCGAGGCAATACTTCTATTAAAAAAGACGATAAGAAAGAGTTGCCAATAACTCGTATTCCACGTTTGCGGCTAGCTGCTTGTGTCGGGGTGTTTATGGCACTTTGGATATCGCTATATTGCATTCTCGACTATCTTACCGATAGCACAGTGCCTGTTGCCGACGGTTTTACCACCGCTTTAAGTATCGTTGCTATGTGGATGCTGGCACGCAAGTACCTCGAGCAGTGGCTCGCGTGGATTGCTGTCGATGCTGTTTGTGTAGGTCTATATGCTTATAAAGGCATCTACCTCTACGCAATTCTATATAGCATATATACTCTTATCGCTGTCAAAGGTTATCTTAATTGGCGTAAGATGATGCTCGCTCAGCTCGATTGATTTTGGTCGCTTCACCAAAAAACGGTAACTTTGCAGGCGTAATTTAGACGCTTGCATTTATGTGGATTATTTTTGCTGTATGCTCGGCTATCGGGCTAGGTTTTTACGATATAATGAAAAAACTGTCGGTACGTGATAATAACGTTCCGACAGTTTTGTTGCTCAATACTCTTTTCGGCACTTTGTTGATGTCGCCGGTTATTATTGGCGGACTTGCACACGGCTCTTTCGGGCTAGGTGATGATATTGTCAACCATCTCCTAATTGCGTTGAAAGCCGTAATAGTCCTTAGCTCTTGGATTTTAGGATATTTCGCCATAAAGCACCTGCCGCTGACCATTCAAGGACCGATTAACGCATCGCGTCCCGTTATTGTATTAGTTGGTGCATTAGTCGTTTTTGGAGAACGATTGAATTGGATGCAGTGGTGTGGTATTCTTCTCGGATTTACATCCCTCTTCCTGATAAGTCGAATTGGCGCAAAAGAAGGATTCTCGATGAAAAGCAGTAAATGGCTCTGGATGTCTATCGGTGCCACATGCTTTGGAGCCGTTAGTGCGCTTTATGACAAGTATTTGCTGAAATGCTTTGAACCACTGGAAGTTCAAGCGTGGTACTCTTTTTATCAACTGCTACTGATGGCTCTTGTTGTAGTGCTTTTGCGTCGTACGGGCAACGCCGGAGTGCCATTCCGTTGGCGATGGACTATCATCGGCATATCGCTATTCCTTACCGGAGCCGACTTATGCTACTTTTACGCTCTTTCGTTGCCCGGCTCAATGATTTCAGTCATTTCAATGATACGTCGTGGCAGTGTTTTAGTATCCTTCTTCTATGGCGTACTCGTCCTTCGCGAAAGTCACGTCCGCGCCAAACTCGTCGACCTTACAATCTTACTTCTTAGCCTACTTCTACTCATTATAGGCTCATAGAATATTTTTCTACCCTCTAAAAGTTACCAATCTATTATAGATAAAGTTGGCGATGGTGTAAACAACGTTGCCGAGGAGGGTAGCAATGCCGTAGCCGGAGATGGTTATGCCGAGGACTTCAAAATTGACTATGCCGATTGGACTTTCGGTAATTAGCAGTACAACAATGAATTGGAGGCAGTAGCAGATGCCGAATCCGCACAAGAATCGGAGAGCCTCGCGTCGGTAGCCACCTTTCGATTTAAATACCCACGATTTATTACATAAGAACGAATTGATTACGCCGCAGATATATCCGAGGGCGTTGCTGATATATAAATTCCAGCCTAAGAATGATTTACATAGGTAGATAACGCCAAACGTAACAAGGGTGTTAAGAACGCCTACAAGGCAGTATTTGACGAATTGTATGATTTTTTCTGTGCGATTGTTAGTCATTTGTGGGTAGGTCTTTGGGGTCTACTTTGAGGATCGGAAGCGACCAATTGTAATAAACTGCTGCTATGCGAAGTCCTATCACTGTAGTGGCACAGCAGATTTGTGATATGATAGGAGTTGTGCCCGGAATGATTCCGACGAGCCAATACACTGCGCCGCCGGCAATACATGCAGTGGCGTAGATGTCTTTTCGGAAGAATAGCGGTTCTTCGTTGATTAGAATGTCGCGAATTACACCGCCAAATGAACCTGTTATCATACCCATCGCAACTGCTACCCACGCCGGAAAGTCGGCAGCATAGCTTTTCTCGATCCCGACTACTACGAAGAGCGCTAAGCCGATGGCATCGAAAATAAATAGTGTTCGCATTCCGCCTACGAGAGTCTTGCGGAATATGATAACCGTTACGAGCGATAGGAATGTAACTGCGAGATACATCCACGACTGCATCCAGAATACTGGTATACCGAGGAGTAAGTCGCGCAAAGTGCCACCTCCAATAGCGGTAACTAAGCCTACAACATAAGCTCCAAACCAATCGAAGCGTTTGGCTGCGGCGAGACGAATGCCTGAGATGGCAAACGCAATGGTGCCGAGGATTTCGATGATGTAAAGAAAAAGATTGCTATCGCTCATTTGGATGTTGGTGTTGTATCGGTGTTGCTATACGATTTGATCTTGGCTAATTGGCGTGCTTCTGCGCGCGCTTCTCGTTCGTGATAGCGGCACACATCGGATAGAAAACAATTGTTGCATAAAGGCTTACGAGCTTTGCAGATATAGCGTCCGTGTAGGATAAGCCAATGATGTGCCTTCGGGATTAATTCTTCGGGGATGTTTTCAACCAATTTCCGCTCGGTAGAGAGTGGAGTGCGGCTACCGCTGGTGAGGCCTATGCGTTCGGCTACGCGAAACACGTGCGTATCTACTGCCATATTCGGGCGGTCGTAAATCACGGAAAGAATTACGTTGGCAGTCTTTCGACCTACGCCGGGTAAGCTCATTAGGCTGTCGATATCGTCGGGTACTTCGCCTCCGAATTCATCGTTAAGGCGTTGTGCCATTCCCATAAGAGAGCGAGTCTTGTTATTGGGGTATGAGCACGACTTGATTAGCTCGAATATTTGGTCGGCGCTTGCTGTTGCCAAGTCGCGGGCCGTAGGGTAAGCCTTGAATAGTGCAGAAGTGATGAGGTTGACGCGTTTGTCGGTACATTGAGCCGAGAGGATAACCGCTACCAGCAACTCGTATGGGTTACTGTAGTTAAGTTCTGTGCGTGGCGATGGCATCTCGCGTTCAAAACGCTCGATGATCGCTTTATATCGGTCGGCTTGTCTCATATACCGAAGTCCATTTAGAATTTTCGACTCTCGCCAATGACTTGCATCGGGAGAGTCGAAGTATAGGGGTAAATGTACTGGCGATTAGTGGGCTGCTTTGAATTCTTCAAGGAAACGTACATCGTTCTCCGAGAACATTCGCAAGTCTTTTACTCGGTATTTGAGGTTGGTGATTCGTTCGATACCCATACCGAGTGCGAAGCCTGAGTATTCTTTCGAGTCGATACCGCATGATTCGAGTACTGCAGGGTCTACCATACCGCAACCGAGGATTTCCACCCATCCGGTACCTTTGCAGAACGAACATCCTTTGCCTCCACAAAGGTCGCAGCTGATATCCATTTCAGCCGATGGTTCGGTGAAGGGGAAGTAGCTCGGGCGGAGACGAATGTCGGTCTGTGGGCCAAACATCTCACGGGCGAAGTAGAGTAGTGTCTGACGAAGGTCGGCGAATGTTACATTCTTGTCGATATAGAGGGCTTCAACTTGGTGGAAGAAGCAGTGTGCGCGAGCTGAAATTGCTTCGTTACGATAAACACGTCCGGGGCAGATGATGCGGATCGGGGGCTTCTGTGAAGTCATTACGCGTGTCTGAACCGACGAAGTATGTGTGCGAAGAAGCACATCGGGTGTGCGACCGATGAAGAATGTATCCTGCATATCGCGAGCAGGGTGGTCGGGAGGGAAGTTGAGCGACTCGAATACGTGCCAATCGTCTTCTACCTCAGGTCCTTCGGCGATAGTGAAGCCGAGGCGACGGAATATGTCAATAATCTGTTCGCGAACGAGCGAAAGAGGATGACGAGTACCTAAACGTACGGGTGCGCTAGTACGAGTAAGGTCGAGAGAATCGGCATCGCCTGCTCCGGCTGTAGCTGCTTCGCGGAGCGAGTTAATGTGCTCGGTGGCAAAGTTCTTGAGTTCGTTAAGTGCTTGACCTAATTCACGTTTTTGTTCGGCAGGTACGTTGCGGAAGTCATTCATTAAGGCGCTGATTGCACCTTTTTTGCTGAGATATTTGATGCGCAGAGCTTCAACCTCAGCTGCGTTAGCTGCAGTGAGACCTTCGAGTTCGGCGCGGATTTCATTTATTTTGCTTAACATCATCTAAAAGATTTATGACCGCAAAGATACGCAAAATTATCGAGATATTCGACTATGAAATGTAAATACCGCAAACGAAGAAAAATACTTCGACTTTATTTTTTGAGCGTATAAAAGCTAATTAATTCAAAGCACTAAGTTTTATTTGCATATAATCAGCATGTTATCTCCTGTGTAAAAATAAGTTAAACGGGCTAGATTGCTAATGAATGGGTGTTGTATGTCGTAGATGACAAAATGCAAAGAAATACGCTGGTTGGTTGCCAAAAATTCACACTTTATGCCGAAAACTTTTAAGAACGGCTTAAATAGTGTTAATCACTGGTGTTTTTCTGCTATATTTGTTTGGCGTATTTCAAAACAAGTAGTAACTTTGCATCGTGTTTTTCATGGTATAGATTTAAGGTTAACTGGATTGGTTGTCGAGAGACAATCAATTTTATTTTTTTATACCTACCACTTCTCTTTGAGTTTTATTATTTGTACCTTTGCAGATATAAGTATTTATACTAATCTCAAGGAAATATGTTTAAGTTTTTTGCAAGAGTTTTGAGCGCTGTAGGTGTGTGCTTGTTGCTTTGCTCGTTAGATGCGGTAGCTGATAATCGTGATTTTGCCGGTATTGGTAGATATGCAGAAGCTAATAAGGCTTTGCAGGCTCCTGCTGAGAATGAATCGCGAGTTGTCTTTCTCGGTAATTCGATTACTGACTTTTGGGTTAATAATAGTCCCGAATTTTTTGAGTCGAATAATTATATTGACCGAGGTATCAGTGGTCAAACTTCATATCAGTTTTTGCTACGATTTCGCGAAGATGTAATCAATCTTAAGCCTGCTCTCGTTGTGATTAATGCAGGTACTAATGATGTGGCAGAGAATACTTGTCCATTCAATATCGATGTTACATTCGGAAACATTGTGTCGATGGTAGAGCTTGCGAAGGCTAACGACATTAAAGTCGTTCTTTCATCTATTTTGCCGGCTGCTAGTTTTAGTTGGAATCGTAATATTACAGATGTTGCCGATAAAATTGCTGCATTGAATAGTCGAATCAAAGCTTATGCAGACGAGAATGATATTCCGTATGTCGACTATTATTCTGCCATGGTAAGCGGAGATGACCGAGTGTTAGATTCGCGATATACAAAAGATGGAGTTCATCCTATTAAAGAGGGATATACGGTGATGGAATCATTGGTTCACCCAGTAATCCAGAAAGCTCTGAAGTAGTATATTAATAATGTATATTGAACTACCAGCGATGTAGTTCTTACCTTTTTCAAAATTTGCTCTGTAAACAAGAGCAAATTTTTTTGTTATGTGTCATTAGAATAGGATTCAGAAAAAAATTAACTTTCCGTGTAACTTTTACACTTATTTTTTGGAGTTTTAAAGATTTGTACCTAAATTTGCACGCTGTTCACTTCTAAGTATACCATGTTAGACTTAGCAATAACCAAAGTAAAAGTGAGTAGAATTTGTTCAGAACCTTAAACAAAAATACGTTAAACTAAATAATCGTACCATTTGTCATGACCAAAACCTTTTTATTTAAAAGCTTGGTACTGTCGTCCGCTCTTTGGGGCCTTTCGGCTTGTAGCGACGACGAACAAGGATGGCCGGTTGTAGATGGCGGTACTCCGCAAGTCGACCTTGCGATGAGTCGTATTCGCACCGACTATGACCTCACATTCCAAATCAAGGGTAAAATTGCTGATGCCGATGGCATAGCATCTATCAAACTCGTGTGTGATGGCTTAAGTCTTAACAAGACTATTGATATCATTGATATCTACGAGAAGCCTCTTACAGAATACGACCTTGATTATTCGTACACTGTAAACACCGACTATCTCAACGATTTCAGTGGTGATTATGAAATCGTTGTTACTGTTACCGACATTGCCGGTAAATCTGAATCTCAGACCATTAAAGTTACTTTCGATGCCGACTTCCAGGCACCTTCGTTCACCCAGGCACCCGACACCGAAGTGACTGTCCTTATCAAAGATAAAACTCTCTTCAACTTGAAGTTCACCGTAGAAGATAACCGCAACCTCGACTATGTTGAGGTAGACCTCGAAGGTGTTGAAGGTTATCCCGTGCGTATTGAAGCTAACGGCGAATCGAAAGTGGCCTATTCAAATGCGCTCGAACTTCCCTCCGTTCCACAGAACTACAATTTGAGCATCGTCGCTTACGATATGCCGGCACAGAACGAAGAAGTTCGTTCGACTACTATCGAATCGGTCGTAAAAGTACAAGAACTTCCCGACTTTGACCGAGTTTACCTTGCCGACGTTTCGACTGCTGAAGAACTCAACTCCGACGTATTCGGTGTTCCTATGGTTTGCGACCACGTAGGACCGTTCCAGTATCGTGCTCGTTACTATAACGCTACTGCAGGAACTCAGGTATGCTTCATCCCACAGAAGACCGACTTCCTCCCCATCTGTTGGGGTCCCGATCCATCGAATGAAGGATTCTTCGCAGACGACCCCGATCAGTCTGGTAAAATCACCCTCGACCAGGCCGGCGTCTACTATAAGATTGACTTCAATACAAAGACCGGGGCTTACTCTGTATCGACTTACTCAATCGCTGAGGCTTACGACCCCGTTCAGAATATGCACTATGGTCAGAACGATCTTAATACATGGAACGACTGGAATGTTGAAGAACCTTGGTGGCAGGAATGGTACTTCGGTCCGACATTCAATGCTCCCGGTACTATCGAAGTTCGTTTCGTACAAGATAAGACCAATCCTCATATCTATGTCTCAGAAGAATGGCAACTTCCTGCCGGCAAGATGGATAGTTGGATTCTCCACAACTGGCATAGCCATGGCTGGTGGAACTGCACCGCTTGGCGTATGGACGATGAAGCTGACCCCAGCCGTTGCGCTTACTATGGCTACTATTTTGCAGCCGAACAAGTAGAGAAATACGGAGTGTTCAAGAACAATAAGGCATACTTTGAGCAGAAGTATATCAATGTAGATCCCGAAGAATACAAATTTATGTATCCCGAAGGTGGTTCGGCATTCAACCTTGACTCATGGGGCGTTTGCAATATCAACGAAGACTATGCGAAGAAATTCGTGCCCGACGTGAAAGCAGCACCCGAAGTTAAGACTGCAGGTAAGTATAAAATTTGGTTTGATGCTCACACAGAACGAATCAAACTCATCCCCGCTAAATAAACCCAAATCAGATTATTATCATGAAATTTAGAATATTATTCTTCTTGGTGGCATTACTGGGATGGACTTCGATTTCCGCTCAGACTCTCACCGTGAAGGGCACTGTTACATCTGCCTCTGATGGCGAACCGCTTATCGGTGCCACTGTAAAAGTTAAGGGCGTTCAAAACGCTGTCGTTACCGATATCGACGGTAACTTCCAATTGTCGAAAGTGCCTTCTAACGGCGTTCTTCAAGCTTCGTATGTAGGTTTTGAATCTGCTGAAGTAGACGTTAAAGGTCGCACCGAGATTAACATCTCGATGAAAGAAACCTCAAGTAGCCTCGACGAACTCGTTGTTGTCGGTTATGGTGTTGCAAAGCGCTCCGACCTTACCAGCTCGATTTCGACTGTTAAGAGCGAAGACATCGCCGAAGTTACCACCGGTAACGCTATGACAGCCCTCCAGGGTAAAGTCAGTGGTGTTCAGATTGCATCTGCAGGTGGACCCGGTGCTACTCCTAAAGTTATCATCCGTGGTATTACTTCGGTAAACGGTTCTACTCCTCTCTACGTTGTCGACGGTGTGCCTATGAATGCTAGCAATATCAACTTCTTGAATAATAACGACATCGAATCGATGGAAGTACTTAAAGACGCGTCTTCTTCGGCTATCTACGGTACTCGTGCATCGAATGGTGTAATTATTGTTACAACTAAGAAAGGTAAAGCCGGTAAAACTCATGTCAACTTCTCGGCATCAGTTGGTTTCGACCACGTTCCAAAACCTGAAATCGCTTGGGCTGATGAATACGAAAAAGTAATCAAAGCTCGCTACACTAACGATAACTCGGAAGTCGTTTGGAACAGCCCTTACAAGAACTATGCTGCAGTCGACGGTACTGATTGGTGGAACGAAGTAGTTAACGAAACTGCTATGATTCAAAACTACTCGCTCAACGTTCGCGGCGGTAACGACAAATTCGTATATAGCCTCTCTGCCGGTTATTTCAAAAACAACTCGCAGTTCGACTACGGCTATTGGGACAAACTCAACCTTCGCCTTAATACCGAGTATACTTTCAACCAGTATGTAAAAGCAGGTCTTGACATCGCTCCTACTGTCGAAAGCTGGGATAACTCTCCCAACCTCTTCGAAGCTGCTATGTCGATGGACCCCACAACTCCCGTTTTCCGTTCGGAATATTTCGACCCCAACACACTTGCTTCGGGTGATGATGGCAATTCGGTAAGCTACAACCCCGCAATGAGCCAGTATCAGCGTTCGTACAACAACCAAGTATGGAACCCCGCAGGTTCGCTTGCTCGTATGGACAACCACACTCGTGCTTACACATTCTTGATTAACCCCTTCATCCAGGTTAATCCTATCAAAGAATTAACATTCCGTTCGCAGTTCGGTGCCAATATTTGGTTCCAGCGCAACGACTACTACGATTACGCTTTCTATATCGACGCTCTCGAATCGAATACCCTCAACAAGGTTGGCCGTAACTACTCAGACGGTACTAATTGGACTTGGAACAACACCCTTACTTATATGGATACTTTCGCAGAAAAACACAACCTTACCGCAATGGTTGGTTTTACTGCCGAGCGTTACGTAGATTGGTGGAACAATGCTGCTCGTCAGAGCGTCCCCGGCACAAGCGACCTTCTCCACGAAGTTAGCGCAGGTGTTGGCTCTCAGATGGCTTCAGGCTCTAAAGGCTCAAGCTCTTTGGCATCAGGTCTTGGTCGTATTATGTATAACTTCGACCAACGTTACTACTTGACAGCTTCTATACGTACTGATGGTTCTTCTAAATTCTCGAAGGGTAACAAATACGCTACATTCCCCTCGGTTTCTGTTGCATGGCGTCTTTCTGAAGAAAAATTCATGGAAAACACCCGCACTTGGCTCGACAATGCTAAGATCCGTCTCGGCTGGGGTAAAGTAGGTAATCAGAACATCTCAAGCAGCGCTTACCTCACCACAATGGACAATGGCGTGAAGTATGTACTTGGTACTACTCCTACAATGCTCCCCGCTACTATCGTAGGTAGCTCGGGTAACCCCAATCTCCGTTGGGAAACTGTTGAAGATATCGACTTCGGTCTCGACCTTTCGCTCTTCAACTCTCGCCTTAACGTAACCTTCGACCTCTTCCAGAAGACATCGCACGATATGCTCTATGGCAAGCAGGGTATGCTCCTCCTCGGTCTCTCTCAGTGGATGGGTGCAGTAACCCAGAATATCGGTGAGATGCGCGCTCGCGGTTGGGAACTCGCTCTTGATTGGCGCGACCAACTCGGCGACTTCCGCTACGACCTCGGTCTCCAGCTCTCTGGTGTTGAGAATAAGGGTATCCTCTTCTCAGGCGACGGTCCTATCTTGAATGCTTCGAACATCCTTAATAACGCTATCATCAAGAACGAAGACGGTCATCTAATCTCTAACTTCTATGGTTATCGTACCGATGGTCTCTTCCAAAATTGGGAAGACGTACTCGCTCACTCTGACGAACACGGCAACCTCATTCAGCCTAACGCTCAGCCCGGTGATATCAAGTTCCTCGACCTCAACCACGACGGCGTGCTCAATGACGACGACAAGGAATACATCGGTAATCCTTATCCCGACCTAACTCTTGGTCTTAACATGAGCTTCTACTACAAGAACTTCGACCTTACCGCTAACTTCTACGGCACATTCGGCAATGATATCTTCAACGTACAGCGCAACCGCTACTCAGGCAATGGTGGTGCTAACGTCCTCCGTGGCGCTTACGAAAAATCTTGGCGCGGCGAAGGTACTTCTACCGAATTCCCACGTCTTTCTTACAGCGACCTCAACCAAAACTGGGGTACTGTATCTGACTTCTACGTAGAAGACGGTTCGTATATGCGTTGCAAACTCTTGACTCTCGGCTACACTCTCCCGAAGAGCTTCATGAAAGACTACAAGCTCCGCTTCTACGTATCGGCTCAGAACCTCTTTACAATCACCAATTACACCGGTATGGACCCCGAAGCTCCTTTCGCCGATGGTGGCTGTCTTGAAGTTGGTATCAACAAAGTGCAGTATCCTACTCCCAAAACTTTCCTCTTTGGTGTAGATTTCAGCTTCTAATTCTACGGACTTTAAGCTAATAACAGAAGAAATGAAAAAATCTATTATATTAGCCGCTATTGCGGCTGCAATGACTTTCAGTTCGTGTGATGACTTCCTCACCGAAGATTTGCGCGGTACTGAAAATATCGAGACTTACTTCCAGTCGGCTGAAGAAGTTAATTCTTTCGTGCTCGGCTGCTACTTCCAGCTAGATAAATACGACTGGTGGCAAGTAAACCAGGTTTACCTCCTCGAAGAAATGATGACTGACAACGCTTGGGACGGCAATACATCTCAAGACGATGGATATCGCGACGTGAGCCACTTCTATCCAACTGCTCCCGATAATGGTATCCTTACCAACTTCTGGGGGGCTCGTTACCAAGGCATCGCAACCTGTAATACCGGTCTCGAACGCGTTCCTGATGTAGATATGAACGAAACGACTAAGGCAACTCGCCTTGCCGAAATGCGTTTCCTCCGTGCGTTCTACTATTTCGACCTTGTTCGCAACTTTGGTGGTGTACCTTTGATTACCAAGCCTATCGCACAGGCTCCCGGTATCACTCGTAATACCCTCGAAGAATGTTATAAATTTATCGAAGACGAATTTGCAGCTGTTGCTGAAATACTTCCTCAGAAGAGCGAATATTCCGACTCTGACATGGGTCGTGCAACTCGTGGTGCTGCCCTCGGCTTCCTTGGCAAAGCTCAGCTCTATCAAGGCAAATTTGCCGAAGCTAAAGCTACACTCAAGAAGCTTATCGACGAAGGCGAATACGACCTTATGGAAAACTTCGGCGATGTGTGGTCGGTTAAGCACAACAACAACATCGAATCGATCTTCGAAGTTCAGACTAAATTCGAAAACGATCCCTATAGCGTAGGCGGTTGCCTCACTGTTATCTCCGGTGCTCGCGAGTGTAACGTTGGCGACGGTTGGGCTTGGGGACAGCCTTCTGCCGACCTCGAAAATGCATTTATCGCTGCCGGCGACACCGAACGTCTCCGTTGGACTATCATCAAGTCGGGCGACCGCACTATTGCTGGCGAAACTCGTATGGCTGACTACTACAACGCTAACCGTAGCAAGTATCTCGGTACTGCTTCTTATGAAGCATATTGTAAGCCCGTTGAAGAAGGCGGTTTCGGTTGGACCAACTCAACTGCAACATCTTGCTTCATCGCCGACCCCGCAATCCACAAATCGGCTCGTATTATCCGCAAATACTACGTTCCCGTGTCTGACCGTCCCGAAGTTTACAATATCCGAAAAGTACAGCTCAACCACCGCCTTCTCCGTTATGGCGACGTGCTCTTGATGTACGCTGAAGCTTGTAACGAAACTAACGATGATGCTAATGCACGCACATACCTAAACAAGATTCGTGCTCGTGTCGGTCTCCCCGAAGTTACCGCATCTGGCAATGAACTACGTAAGGCTATCCGCCTCGAACGTCGTCTTGAACTTGCCTTCGAATCAAGCCGTCTCTACGATATCCGTCGTTGGAAAGACGATAACGGCAAGACTGTAATGGAAAACCTCTTCGGTCCTCAGGGCTCTTTCGTTCTCTATAATACCGGTGAAAATGCCGATATGTTCGAAAAAGCTAACCAAGGCGAACCTTCCGACAAAGGTATCCGTTTCACTGCGCCTCGCGACCTCATCTGGCCGATTCCTACCTATGAAATCGAGCACTCTAACTACAGCTTGACTCAGAACCCCGGCTGGTAATTAATAATCGAAAATCATTACTGACATGAAATTTTCTAAATATATTATGTTTGCCGCCTTGGCTGCTAGCTTGACGGCATGTTTCGACGAGCCGACTGGGGAATCAACAAAAATTCCTGCAGATACTCCCGAACCGGAAGAAACTCTTTCTCCCGATGATGACGTAATTTCGCCTCGTCCATCGTTCTCTTGTACTCCTCAAGCTACCGCTATCAACGCAGGTACTACCTATCAGACTGCCGAAGGTTTTGGTGCTTCTGATTGTTGGTTACCCGCTCAAATCGGTAAATATTGGGCATCGAATCGCCAGAAAATCGCTAACTACCTTTTCTCGCAGAATAAGGTAAATGGTCAGCCCTCCGGTATCGGCCTTTCGGTATGGCGTGTCAACCTCGGAGCCGGCACTGCTGAGCAGGGCGACGAATCTGGTATCGATGCTAACAACCGTGCAGAAAGCTATCTAACCGGTTCTTCTTACAACTGGGCTAGCTGCGAGGGTCAGCGCTACTTTATGGAGCAGGCTAAGAACGCCGGTTGCGAAAACTTCGTTTTCTTCTCCAACTCTCCGCTAGTACAGTGGACTAAGAATGGCAAGGGCTACTCTCAGTCGGGGCAGAACTCGAACTTGAAAGATGAGCACTATGCCGACTATGCTGAGTATCTTGCCACTGTAGCTGAACACTTCAATGCCGAAGGTTACAATGTTACACATATCTCGCCTGTTAACGAACCTCAGTTTGATTGGGGCGGTACAAGCCAGGAAGGTAGCGGTTGGACCCACACTCAGATTGCTACTCTTGCCAAAGAACTTGACAAAGCTCTCACTGCAAAAGGCTCTAAAACCAAAATATCGCTTGCAGAAGCAGCTTCGTGGGAAGATCTATATCAGGGCGACGATACTCGCCGCCAGGTTATCAAACACCTCTTCACCTCGAACTCGTCGAACTACGTTGGAAATCTCGCTTCTGTCGACAATCACGCAGCCGGACATAGCTACTGGACATTCGACAATTGGGATCGCATGCGTCAGGTCCGTCAGAAAGCTCGTAACGCTGCCGATGCTCAGGGCCTGAAACTCTGGCAGACTGAATGGTCGATGCTAGACGCTTGCCCTTCTGAACTCGCAGGCGGCAACTACGATGCTGCAAGCGAATTCGATATCGCTATCTATATGTCGAAGATTATCCACAACGACCTCACCGTGGCTAACGTTACTTCTTGGAGCTATTGGACTGCTATGTCTGTTGAACGCTACAGCCAGAAGAACCGTTTCGAGCTTATTAAAACTACTCCTGCCGGTGGTGAGTATAGCGACGATTTCACTGCAGAAGGTACTGTCGTTGCTACCGATAACCTTTGGGTACTCGGCAACTATAGCCTCTTTATCCGTCCCGGATATGTCCGCGTAGCTCTCGATCACAAAGAAAATAAAAACTTCTTTGGCTCGGCTTGGCTCTCACCCGACGGTTCTAAAATCGTTGCTGTTTACACCAATATGGATAGCACAAACGGTGTAACTCTTAATGCTACATTTGGCGACAAAGTTCCTCAAATCGTTCAGCGATATACTACTACTGCTAAGAAACACCTCAAATACGACCGTTTCAATCCCGCAGATAAGGTATTCCTCGAACCTTATAGCGTAACTACCGTTGTTTATACCCTCTAATCAAGAATTTTCTCAAGTCTGTTGCGAGTATCTCTCGCAGCAGACTTGAATATCTATTAACCAAATAATTTATAAGCATGAAAAAACTTTTACTTTCACTCGGAGTTGCCGCTCTAGCTTTTGGTGCTTCAGCTCAAGTAGCTGATGGTCAGTACTGCATCAAACACGTAGAAGAAGGTACATACCTTAACAATGGTTTTACATGGGGTACTCTCGGTGTAATCAAACCCGAAACTCGCGTATTCGAAGTAATCAACAAAGAAGACGGTACTTGCCTCATCAAATCTTCTCACGGCTATATCAAGGGTGGTAATATTAATGGAGAACCATTTCTCGATGGTAACGAATCTGAAGCAGGCGCTTTCAACATCGTTAAAGAGGGCGAACACTACTACATCAAAACCGGTGATGCTTACTTCGCAAGAAACGAACGTCGCGACTATCAAGACCCAACTTCTTGGGATTACGACAAAGCTTCTCACGAAGACATCGTATGGATTATTAAGTATGTAGCTAAAGAAGAGGCTGAACTTTGGGATATCATCTCTATTGAAGATATGAAGAAGAACCTCGAAAACGCTACTCCCGAAAATCCCCTCGATGCTACTTTCTTCCTCAAAGCTCACTCTATCACTCGTAACGACAGTGAAAACGTTACCGCTTGGCCTTGGACAAAAGATGGTCAGCCTGCTGAAATCCTCGTACCAGATCCCGACTGGATTTATGGCAGTGAACATAATTGGGCTCACCAAGATACCTACGCTTTCTGTATGAACGATAAAGACTCTACTGCGGTAGATAGCGAAGACATCGTTATGCAGGAAGTTGAAGGCGTTACTCCCGGTACTTACGACGTGCTTTACCGTGTTGTTAACCAGGATAACACCGAATTCGAACTCAATATCAATGGTACAGTTTGCCCCGTAGTCGAATTTACAGAATTAGACCTCTGGTACAACACCGCAGCTACTGCGTTGAAGACCGGTAGAACTCACGACACCGACGAATCGGTTTCTGGCGAAAAAACTCAGGAAATCACTGTTGGTGAAGACGGCAAACTCACTATCAAGATGACTAAGCAGTCGAAAGTAGGTCAGCAGAACCGTTTCGCGTTCAAGAGCTTCAAACTCCACTACAAAGGTGCTGCTTCTTCAAGCGTTGCCGACGTAGTTGTTGAAGACCTCAACGCCCCCGTTGAATATTACAACCTTCAGGGTATCCGCGTAGCTAACCCCGAAAACGGTATCTTCATCCGTCGTCAGGGCAATAAAGCTACCAAAGTAGTTCTGTAATAGATTTTTAATCCATAAAGAACGCGCCGGCTCATTGAGTCGGCGCGCGTTTTATATCTCTACTTTTGTGAAAAAGCGTTGGTTCCGTTATAGCGTTTAAATCGAAAGGCCGGTTCGTTCGTATAGACCGAATATCAAGTCCATGATGTGGACTGCGTTACCCGTACAGCCCTTCGTGAGCGCGTCAAGTGTTGCGCGGATTGTGAGTGAGCCACTTTCGTCCTTTGTGAGTTGGATTAGGCACTTATTACTTCCTCGGAGGTCCTCGGCGATTGTTGTGTGAGCCGGTAGAATATGCACGAAGTTATGGTCGTCGTAGAAATCGGTGTAAATTCGTTCGATTTCTTCGATGGCGATAGGTGTTTGTAGACGTGCGATGAGGTCGAGCCGGTCGTATGGAGCCGGAGGTAGTATCGACGACGATATTTTAGAGGCGAACGACGGCTGTACGATTTTGAGCGTATCTGCTGCTTCGGTGCAAGCATCTGCGAGGGTAGTGGGGCGATTGGTAGCCATGTCTACCGTGATATCGGAGTTAAGCAATTCGTTCTTTGCCAATGGGAGAAATGCCAGCTCTACGAGCATTGCTTCGGCGCGAGGTCCGTAGGCTGCGCGCGCACCGCGTACGAGGTCTTTGCGGTAGTATTCTGGAAGACCATAGACAAATTCGGCCGGACGTTCGCGACGCATACGATCAGCGTATCCGAGAATGATTAATTTGAAATCGGGGTCTTCTTTGTAGCGAGTTAGTATTTCGTCGGTTAGATTCTCTTCATCGATAACGAAAAGCACATCGAGGTCGTCGAGTTTTAGTACGCGTTCGAGTGTGAGTTCTGTTTCTCCGGCGAAAACGGGATGTAGTTCTGCCAACGGCATTGTATTTCCACCGGGCGATGCTACAGCACGCAGGTCGACATCGGGGTGACGTAGAAGAAGACGCAGTAATTGTTTGCGCACTGGGTCGACCAATTCAGCCGAGCCGTATATACCTGCTTTAATCATGGAGAGGAGTGGGGTTAAGTGTGATGTTAAATAGATCTTTCATTATGATGGTGCTCGCTCCGATATGGGTAGCAATATAGTTGCCGGCTGCGTTACCGGCTACAGTGCGAGCGTTGATGTCTGTTGTGAGGTTTGTGAATACCTTGGTAAACTCGTCGGAATTCGAGATAGAGAAACCGCCGCCACATTCGATGAGGTCGTGTGCTTCATTGAATTTCTGATGACGAGGACCAAATGTAACGGGAATTCCATATACGGCTGCTTCGTTAATATTGTGGATGCCGGCTCCGAAACCTCCTCCGATATGTGCAACATCGGCGTAGCGGTATAGGCTGCTGAGCAATCCAAAGCAGTCGATAATGAGATAGTTGATGGTTGATGCAACGTTTGCTGCTTCTTCCGGCGATTGTGCATAGAGCGACGAGAACTCAGAGAAGAGCATTGTACGTTCAGCTCCTAGACGTTGACGCAGGTTCGAAAGCCGTGTGCTATCGAATTCGTGAGGCGCAATGATTGCCAACGATTCGGGATGGCGATGCAACTCATCTATGTAGATGTCTTCGTCGCGCTCCCAGCTACTGCCTACCACAAGGGTAAATGATCCAGCATGAGCAGCTTTAAAACATTCTACTTCCGGGATGTTTTTGCCATTATTGCGTATTTCGGTTACGCGGTCAAAGCGAGTGTCTCCGGCTACGGTAACTGCATTTACACCAATGTCGGCAAGAAGATTGCGAGAGCGGTCGTCCTGAACGTAGAGATGGTTGAATTTGCGTAGTATCGAGCGGAAAATGCCACCCCATGGCTTGAAGAATACCTGCGATGGACGGAAAATAGCTGATACGATGTAGGTGGGGATGTCGCGGCGTCGAAGTTCTTCGAGGTAGTTGCCCCAGAATTCATATTTTACGAAGACTGCCATGCGAGGTGCAGCGGCATCGAGAAATGCTCGCACAGCATTAGGAGTGTCGAAAGGCATATACACCACTGCTACACGAGAGTTATAGTTGTGGCGTACTTCATAGCCCGAAGGAGAGAAGAACGAAAGCAGAATTGTTGTGTCGGGCGACTGTGCCAAAAGTGCATCGATAAGCGGGCGAGCTTGCTCGAATTCGCCTAATGAAGCAGCATGAAACCAAACGTCGAAGCCCCCGGGAGCCATAGTCTCACGGAAGTGGGAGAGGCGTCCGAGGGTTTCGTGCTGGCCGTCAATCATGTGTCGCACCTTGGGAGACCAAGTGGCGACAACATGAGCGGCTGCTCGGTATAGGGCTATGGCAGCGTTATATGCCGCGTTCATTCTACGGGTTTAATGTTCGTAACTCCGGCGAGAATACGTCGTATTGTCTCGTCGCGACCCATAAGTTCGGTGATGTCGAACATGTGGGGACCTTTACATTCTCCTACCACGGTGAGGCGGAATGCGTTCATCACATTGCCGAGGTGATAGCCGTTTTGCTCAATCCAAGCGAGTACTTTAGGCTCAAGAGCGGCACAACTGAAGTCTTCTTCTGTCTTGAGGAAATCAGCAAGAGCTGTCATGATAGCCGGCATTTCTGCACTCCAACGTTTCTTCACAGCCTTTGCATCGTATTCTGTGGGGGCTACGAAGAAGAAGCGAGCGTGGTCGAGGAGGTCTTTAACAAAGTTGATACGGCTCTTTACCATACCAACAGCGCGTGTGATATATTCGTCGCTGAAATCGGCAGGGTTGATGCCGTTTGCTGCGAGTACGGGTTTAAAGAGTTCGGAGAGATCTGCGTCGGGAAGAGCTTGAAGATATGTGTGGTTGAACCACTTACCCTTTTCAAATGCGAATTTTGCACCGGCTTTTGAGCAGTGCGCAAGTGAGAATTTGGCGATGAGCTCGTCCATCGACATTACTTCGGTGTCGTCGCCGGGATTCCAGCCGAGAAGGGCGAGGAAGTTGACAACTGCCTGGGGAAGGTAGCCGCTTTCTCGGTATCCCGAAGATATATCGCCGCTCTTGGGGTCGTGCCATTCGAGGGGGAATACGGGGAAACCGAGACGGTCGCCGTCGCGCTTGCTTAGTTTGCCTTTGCCGTCGGGCTTGAGAAGGAGTGGGAGGTGTACGAACGAAGGTGCAGTATCAGCCCATCCGAATGCTTCGTAGAGAAGTACGTGGAGAGGCGCTGAGGGAAGCCATTCTTCGCCACGGATTACGTGGGTTATCTTCATCAAGTGGTCGTCGACGATGTTAGCCAAGTGATAGGTGGGCAGGTCGTCGGCGCTCTTGTATAGTACTTTGTCGTCGAGAATGTCGCTCTTGATTACGACACGACCACGGATGAGGTCATCGACAGCTACGTCGCGTCCGGGTTCTATTTTGAAGCGTACTACATATTGTGCTCCTTCTGCGATAAGACGCTCAACTTCATCTTTCGGCATCGAGAGAGAGTTGCGCATACCAATACGGGTTGATGCGTCATACTGGAAGTTTGCTACTTCTGCACGTTTTGCATCAAGTTCTGCAGGAGTATCGAACGCGATGTACGCCTTTTCTGCATCGAGAAGCATCTTTACGTGTTCGCGGTATATATCGCGACGTTCACTTTGCTTATAAGGTCCGTAGGGGCCTCCTTCGCGTACGCCTTCATCAATACCGATACCGAGCCAAGCAAGAGCTTCGTTGATGTAATCTTCAGCACCGGGTACAAATCGCTGTGAGTCGGTGTCTTCGATGCGGAGAATCATTTTGCCACCATGCTGGCGAGCAAAGAGAAAATTATATAGGGCAGTGCGGACGCCTCCGATATGCAGAGGCCCTGTGGGCGAGGGTGCGAAACGCACTCGTACTTCACGTTCTGTAGTCGACATGTAGTGTTATTATTTTAAATAGTCCGCAAAATTACTAAAAATCGACTGAAGGTGCAACCATTCACCAATTTATTTGTTATTGCCTAGCCTTTAAGGACAATAATCGGATATTATGACTCGAATCGTACTGGCTATTTATATCCTTCCAGAGCATGGAGTAGGGTAGTGCTGATATGTCGTACTGCCTTAGGTGGGCTAAGCACTGTGATGCCGTCTCCATAACTCATTATCACTGAATAGAACTCGAAATTTAGAATCACCTTGATTGAGAAGATGCAAGAACCATCATTTTGTCGTTCGACGAGTTTTTGTGAGCTATGTAGAGGTTTTGTGATGATGTATTTCGATTGTTCACGTGATGCCCTAAATATTACTTCTACAGGAGTGTTATTGAGGCCCTTTGATACGCCTATGATGTCGTCAAAATAGTGTTTGGAATCAAAGTCCGGGTTGGCTTTATATGGTATGTCATCGGCTACTTCAATGTTGATAATGCGGTCGAGCGCAAGGTTGTATATCTTCATGCTTTCGGCTGCGCTACCAAATACGAACCAGCGATTTCTGAACTCCTTCAGAAGGTAAGGATAGAATGTTATCACTTTAGGATGGCGCATATTGAACGACTCATAGGTGATTCTGATGGTGCGATGTTGTGCAATATAGTTGTAGAGCGGATTGAGTAGCTTAAGGCCCTTTAAAAGAGGTACACTATCGAAATGCACGATTGGGGCGCGATTGTGTTTGGCTGTAGATAGTTTATCTTGCAGACGACCAACTATGTCGGATACTTCTGCAAATTGGTCGAAGTCGCCGAGCTGACGCAGCATATCAACCGCTTCGCTGAGCACCTCATAATCGTTCTGTGATAGAGGCATGTTTGTGATGCTGAAATCTTCATCGGCGTACCTATAGTATTTATGGTCATAAACTTCGATAGGAGCGTTGTAGCCTAGCTTGTCGGATCGCATCATCTGTATATCGGCTTGGATGGTCCGTACACTCACGCCTTTAGTTATGCCTTCGCAGTCGTATAGCGCATCGCTACACGCGTCAACAAGGTCTTCAAGTGTCCAACGACGATAGCGGTTGCGCAGACAACTGTCGATTGTCTTATATCGTATTAGTGCATTTTTATTAGCCGGCATAGCGTATTTTTTTGAGTTTTCGGCTAAAATTACAAATATTTTTCCGACTACGCAAAAAGACTGCGGACCTGTTATCTAATTTTGCAGCAGAAATTTAAAAATTATCAATTATGAAAAATGTATTTCTTACCTCAAATGGATTTGGTATTACCTCAACTAGTGCAAACTATCTTGCAAACTTGGCTCAAGAAGTGATTTTGGAGAAGAAATTGATTCTCGAAAATACGTCGTTTCTTAATTCCCGTATTATTACTCCATTGTGCCCTGATGGTTTGGATTATGAACACGCTAATTTCGACTTGACAGCCATGAGCAAAATCATCAGTGAAATCGGCATGATGAATACCTTCTGTGCGTGGATGCGAGAGGGTATAAAGGCAAAGGAGAAGGCACTCAAAGAACTGCAAAATATGACTATCGTTGAATGGGCTGAAATGATGAATATCGACTTGCCGGAAGAGCCTGAAATAAAATTTGTTACCGAAGATGACGTCCTTGATGAAATGTCGTTGGGGGAGCGATTTTGTATGCTTAGAGCTGAAGCTGTGGCTGCTGCCTTTGGTAAAATGATTCATAAAGAAATGCCTATCAGCGAAGCGCGACGTCAACTCCACTACCGTAAACTGAATCCGGCAGAAAAGACCGGTGTCGGACAGGATATAACGTTGACAATCTATTCTCCGGCAGTCGATTCGCAAGAAGTCGATGCTGCTTTTGTTAAGTTGCAGAATGAACAACGTCAAGCTGAAAAGGAATTGAATAGTTTTAAGTTTGCTAATGCGAGGAAATTAGCAGAAATAAATGCTGAGAATCAGCGCAATTACACTTCTGCTCTCGATGACTATAAAGTGTCAAAAGAAGCTCTGCGAAGTCGTTTCGCTACATATGTCAAAGAAGAAACGGAACGTATTAGTAATCTTAAAATTACAATCCCCGATTCGTTAATGCAAACATTTGATTATCTGAATAATTTAGGACGATAAAATGGTGGTGGCGACTGCGCGACATCGGTTGCAGGTCGCTTTTATGAAAGTGGTTGGCGATCAAAATAGTAGATTGAGACAAGGATGTCAGATTCGTATGTGAGATGCTATCTTCATACTTGTCATCCGGGCTAAGAGTTTTTAGAGGTCGTCGGACCTCTCTGTCTTTGACTTGTGAGTCTAGCTCGGATGGTCTTTGTCTTGGTCTTTGACTTTGACTGGGCATCGCATTATTACTTTTGACACCTTTTTTTATAGCGATTCTCCTCTTTTCTTTGTTAAAGGGTGTGGCATAAGCTACACCCTGCTTGCCGTTAAATGCAAAGAATAATTGTTATATAATGTAAATATTTCAAATTCCGAGCCTTATTTAATTAAGGAATTTTGGCAAAAATTGTTAACTTTGCAGGAAAATTTGCTATAGCTATATCCTCCTATGAAACTAACATTCCGAAAAGGCTTGAATCTTAATAATATAGAGGGAGCTATCGATGGAGATGTAACTCCCATCGAGTTGGCAGCGGCTTTGTGTGCCGTTGTTCCGGATGATTTCCCGGGATTCTTGCCCAAACCGGCTGTGAAAGAGGGTGATGAGGTGGCTTGTGGATCACCTCTTCTCTTTGATAAAGCACACCCGGAAGTGAAAATCGTGTCGCCCGTGTCGGGTCGCGTGAAAGCAGTAGTTCGCGGCGAGCGCCGTAAAATTCTTCGTGTAGAAGTTGAAGCAGCGTCGGTAGATGTTGCAGCTCCGTCGTTTGTAACCCCTAAAAATGAAGCTGAGGCTCGTCAGTTCCTCGCTGAGAGCGGTTTGTTGGCGTTGATGCGTCAGCGTCCGTACGACATTGTGCCGAATTCTGCCGATGTAGTTCGCGATATTTTCGTTACTGCTATCGACAATGCTCCTTTGGCTTCATCTGCTGCTACTCTTGGTACAACAATCTTTGGTAAAGACGATTTTGAAGCAGGTGTCGCTGTTCTTAGCCTAGTGACTAAAGGTAAAGTTTATGTTGCCACCGACAAGTCTTGGACATTCGGCGACCTTCGTGGTGCTGAAATGCTCGAAGTAGAGGGAATCTATCCCTCGGGCAATGTCAGCGTACAGATTGCTGCAGTCGCTCCCGTTGACAAAGGCGAAACTGTTTGGACACTTGATGCAGAGACTTTGGCTCGTATCGGTCGCGTAGCTAAAAGCGGCAAGTTCGATGCTTCGACCATCGTTGCTATCACCGGTCCGGAAGTTGCTACTCCCACTTTGGTCAAGACAGTGATGTGTGCGGCTATCGCGCCCGTGATTGCCGGCAAACTTGCTGACACCACTCGTCACCTCCGCGTAATCTCAGGCAATGTCCTCACAGGTACCGCTGTAGATGCAGCCGAAGGCTATCTTCTCTATCCCTATCGTCAAGTGTCGGTAATTGCCGAAGGAGACGATGTAGACGAATTTATGGGTTGGGCATCTGTTTCGCTTAAGAAAATGAGCGAAAGCCGTTCATTCCCGAGTCACTTCCTTCGTCGACTCTTTAAACCCGATGCTCGCCTCAATGGTGGCCGTCGCGCTATGATTATGAGCGGTCAGTACGAAGCTACCTTGCCAATGGACATTATGCCCGAATACCTTATTAAGGCTATCTTGTCGCACAACATCGAAGATATGGAAAAACTCGGCATCTACGAAGTCGCTCCAGAAGATTTTGCAGCTGCTGAATACGTTGATACATCGAAACTTCCACTCCAGCAGATTGTTCGCGATGGTCTCAATTGGCTCCGTAAAGAATTAGAATAGTATAATCATTCATAACTGTCACGTTTTGTCTACCTTACGTAACTTTCTTGACCGCGTAAAGCCTAACTTTGAGCCCGACGGCAAGCTGCATGCCTTCCGTTCGGTATTTGATGGCTTTGAGACATTCTTGTACACCCCTCGCACTACTTCGGCGCGTCAGGGTGCGGTCCACATTCATGATAGCATTGATAGCAAGCGTACGATGAGTATCGTAATCCTTGCTTTGCTTCCTTGCTTCCTTTTTGGCATGTACAACACCGGTTATCAGCACTGGCTTGCTCTTGGTGCTACCGAATTCCCCTTCTGGGAGCTGATGACCTATGGCCTGCTTACCATTCTTCCTCGAGTAGTGGTAGCTTACCTAGTTGGCTTGGGTATCGAGTTTGTCGCTGCTCAGCTTAAAAATGAAGAAATCCAAGAAGGCTTCCTCGTTACCGGTATTATCGTACCGATGATTTGTCCTGCTGAAGTTCCTCTGTGGATGCTCGCTGTGGCTGTTGCCTTCGCTGTAATCTTCGCTAAAGAAGTATTTGGCGGAACCGGCTACAATGTACTCAATGTAGCACTTGTTACTCGTGCTTTCCTTTTCTTTGCTTACCCTGCACAGATGTCGGGTGATAAGGTATTTGTTGCTCAAGGTGCTCCCTTCGGTTTCGGTCAACCCCTCACCGACGGCTTCTCTGGTGCAACTCCCCTTGGCCAGATTGTTACTCAGAGCGGTCCTCAAATCAGCCTTACCGGCATCGATGGTCAGCTTATCGACACTTGGCAATCATTCCTGGGTCTTATCCCCGGTTCATTCGGTGAAACATCAACCCTTTGCATCCTTATCGGTGCTGCTATCCTCCTTGCTACCGGTATCGCTTCTTGGCGTGTAATGCTTTCGGTATTCGCAGGTGGTCTCTTTATGGGTTGGGTTGCAAACTTATGCGCAACGCCTACTTATCCTGCATCGTTCTTGTCGCCCATCGACCAGATTTTGCTCGGTGGTTTCGCTTTTGCTGCCGTATTTATGGCAACAGACCCCGTAACTGCCGCTCGTACGAATACAGGTAAGTATATCTACGGTTTCCTTATCGGTGTGGTAGCAGTGCTTATCCGCACATATAACAATGGTTACCCCGAAGGCGCTATGCTCGCAGTACTACTTATGAACTGCTTTGCTCCCCTTATCGACTATTGTGTCGTACAAGCCAATATGCGCCGTCGTACTCGTCGTCTTACTGCTAAATCGGCTCGCTCATGAACAAGCAAGGTAATCTATATACCATTATTTATATAGTGGTACTCGTGGTGCTCGTAGGCGCAGCCTTGGCATTCACCTCTATTTCGCTTAAAGATCGTCAGCAGGCTAATATTGATGCTGATAAGATGTCTCAGATTCTAGCAAGCGTTAATATTAATTCTGAAAAAGCTAACGTACAGGCAGACTACGCTCGTTATATCACCGATAGCTATGTCGTTGATGCTAACGGTCAGCGTGTTGAATGTGAAGTATCGGCTTTCCAAGTCGACGTAGCAAAAGAAAGCAAAGTAGCAGATGCTTCTCAGCGTCTTCTTCCCGTCTACGAATGTAAGCTTGAAGATGGTGCTCTCAAATATATCTTGCCCGTTTACGGTGCTGGCCTTTGGGGCCCGATTTGGGGGTATGTGTCAGTAGATGACGATGGCTCAACCCTCTATGGTGCATTCTTTGCTCACCAGGGCGAGACTCCCGGTCTTGGTGCCGAAATCGAAAAACCTGCTTTCAGCAGCCAGTTCGCGGGTAAGCACCTTATCAAAGACAATCAGTTCCATCCGGTTGCTGTCGTTAAAGCCGGTCAGCAGCCTTCGAATGGTGAAGACTATGTCGATGGTATCTCGGGCGGTACAATTACCAGTAAAGGTGTTAGCGATATGATCAGCAATTGCTTATCGCCTTACAGCAAGTTTCTTGAAGGCCTCTCGGCTAAATAATCTTGTAAACGAAGAAAGAAATGTCGAATAAAAGCGTATTTTTCAATCCGTTGTCGAAGAGCAACCCTGTCGTAGTACAGATTTTGGGTATTTGCTCTGCGCTTGCTGTTACGGCTAAGCTCGAGCCCGCAATTGTGATGGGTCTCTCGGTTATCGCCGTACTTGCATTTAGCAACGTTATCATTTCATTGATTCGCAATACTATCCCCGCAAGCATCCGTATTATCGTGCAGCTCGTTGTCGTTGCCGGTCTTGTGGTTATCGTATCGCAGCTCCTCCAAGCATTTGCTTACGATGTAAGCAAGCAGCTTTCTGTGTTTATCGGTCTTATTATTACCAACTGTATCTTGATGGGTCGCCTTGAAGCTTTCGCTATGGCAAACCGCCCCTGGCCCTCATTCCTCGATGGCGTAGGTAATGGTATCGGCTATGCACTCATCCTTATTATCGTTGGCTTCTTCCGTGAGCTCCTCGGCTCAGGCACACTCTTCGGGTTCCATGTAATCCCCCAATGTGTCTACGATGCCGGCTATGTAAACAACGGCTTGATGATTCTTCCTCCTATGGCTCTCATCGTTGTTGCTTGCATTATCTGGGTTCACCGCAGTATCAATAAAGACCTTCAAGAGAAGGAATAAAAGCACTGACTATGGAAAATTTAAATCTGTTCATCCGGTCGATTTTTATCGACAACATGATATTTGCCTACTTCCTTGGCATGTGCTCCTTCCTTGCTGTGAGCAAAAATGTCAAGACGGCTTTCGGCCTCGGTATCGCCGTTACTTTCATGCTTGTAGTAACCCTTCCGGTTAACTACTTGCTCGAAACATACGTTCTTCGTGCCGGCGCTCTCTCGTGGATTAGCCCCGAATTTGCCGAAGTAGACTTGAGTTTCTTGTCGCTCATCGTATTTATTGCCGTTATCGCGTCGATTACTCAGGTAGTTGAGATGGTGGTAGAGAAATATGCTCCCGCGCTTTATGCATCGCTTGGTATCTTCTTGCCCCTTATCGCCGTTAACTGTGCCATCCTTGGTGGATCGCTCTTTATGCAGCAGCGCGACTTCGACGGTATTGGTACTGCAGTATGCGCAGGTGCCGGTTGGGGTCTTGGTTGGCTCTTGGCTATCACTGCCGTTGCAGCTGTCCGCGAGCGTGTATCTACCTACTCTAACGTGCCCGCTCCTCTTCGTGGCGTTGGCATCACATTTATCATCACAGCGCTTATGGGCATCGCGTTCATGAGCTTCTTGGGTATTAAAATCTAATCTGATATGCAAGTCAACATACTCTGCCAGCTCTCATCGTCGGCTTGGCTTACTATGGTAGCGGGCGTCGGTTTCTTCCTCGGCGTTACTCTCTTGCTCGTTATCATCCTTCTGATTGCGAAGAAATATCTCGTTCAGAGCGGCGACGTGAATATCAAAATCAATGGCGACCGCGACGTTACCACCGCTGCAGGCAAGTCGCTCCTTTCGACTATGGCCGACAACAACATCTTTCTCCCTTCTGCTTGTGGTGGTAAAGGTAGTTGCGGTCAGTGCCGTGTACAGGTGCCAGTCGGTGGTGGCGAAGCGCTTCCAACCGAAGGTGTTCACTTCTCTCGTAAAGAACTCAAAGACAATTGGCGTCTAGCTTGCCAGGTGAAAGTAAAGAACGATCTCGATATCAAGGTGCCTGCTTCGGCTCTCGACGTAAAAGAATGGGAATGCGAAGTTATCTCGAACAAGAACGTTGCTACTTTTATCAAGGAATTCATCGTTGCGCTCCCCAAAGGCGAACACATGGACTTCATCCCCGGTTCGTATGCTCAGATCAAAATCCCTGCATACGCTATGGATTATGCTAAAGATATCGACCGCGACCTTATCGGTGAAGAGTACCTCCCCGCTTGGGAAAAATTCGGGCTCTTCTCGCTCAAGTGCCAAAATACAGAGCCTACAGTTCGCGCTTACTCAATGGCTAACTATCCTGCTGAGGGCGATCGCATTATGCTTACAGTCCGCATTGCTACACCTCCTTTCAAACCGAAACCCGAAGTTGGCTTCCAAGATGTAATGCCCGGTATTGCGTCAAGCTACATTTTCTCGCTCAAACCAGGCGACAAAGTGCTAATGAGTGGGCCTTATGGCGACTTCCATCCCATTTTCGACTCAAAAGCCGAAATGATGTGGATCGGTGGTGGTGCCGGTATGGCTCCTCTCCGTGCTCAGATTATGCACTTGACTAAGACTCTCAAGACTACAGATCGCGTGATGAACTACTTCTATGGTGCTCGCGCCCTCAACGAAGTATTCTACCTCGAAGACTTCCTCCAGATTGAGAAGGAATTCCCCAACTTTAAATTCCACCTTGCTCTTGACCGTCCAGATCCCGCTGCAGATGCAGCCGGCGTGAAGTACACCCCCGGTTTCGTTCATCAGGTTATCTACGATACCTATCTCAAAGACCACGACGCACCTGAAGACATTGAGTACTACATGTGCGGTCCCGGCCCGATGAGTGCTGCTGTCAACAAGATGCTCGATAGCCTTGGTGTTGATCCCGAAAGCATCCACTACGACAACTTTGGCGGCTGATAACAATTGTTAAATCAGCGCAAATATGTTGTAGAACATATAAAAATGCCACCTACAACTATGGCAAAGGCAAAATAATTAGCTTGTTTTTTGCACTTTTGCCAAAATTGTATATCTTTGCACAGCGGAATTTTTTCGCTGTGCAAACGGCAAAATTCTTAGAAATTAATATAGAACCAAATAAATAACAAAACGAATGAAAAGAGTTTATACATTCGGTGATGGTAGAGCTGAAGGTAATGCAGAAATGCGTAACCTCCTCGGTGGCAAAGGTGCCAACCTCGCTGAGATGAACCTCCTTGGAATGCCCGTTCCTCCCGGTTTCACCATTACAACAGAAGTTTGCAACGAATACACTCAGTTCGGTCGTGAAGAAGTAGTAGCTCGCATCAAAGACGAAGTTGAAGCTGCTATCGCTCACGTTGAAGAACTCACCGGTAAGAAATTCAACGATCCCGCTAACCCCCTTCTCGTTTCGGTTCGTTCGGGTGCGCGCGCTTCTATGCCCGGTATGATGGACACCGTCCTCAACCTTGGTATGAACGACGCTACTGTTGAATCTCTCGCTCAGAAAAGCGGTAATCCCCGTTTCGCTTGGGACAGCTACCGCCGTTTCGTTCAGATGTACGGCGACGTTGTTCTCGGCATGAAGCCTAAAAAGAAAACCGACATCGATCCTTTCGAGGAAATCATGGACAAGGTTAAAGAGGAAAAAGGCGTTAAACTTGATACCGAACTCGACGTTGAAGACCTCAAAAACCTCGTTAAACTCTTCAAGGCTGCCGTTAAAGACTACACCGGCAAAGACTTCCCCGACTGCGCTTGGGAACAGCTTTGGGGTGGCATCTGCGCTGTATTCGACAGCTGGATGAACGAACGTGCTATCCTCTATCGCCGCATGAACCAGATCCCCGAAGAATGGGGTACTGCTGTTAACGTTCAGGCTATGGTGTACGGTAACATGGGTAACAACTCAGCTACCGGTGTTGCTTTCAGCCGCGACGCTGCTACCGGCGAAAATATGTTCAACGGTGAATACCTCATCAACGCTCAGGGCGAAGACGTCGTTGCCGGCATCCGTACTCCTCAGCAGATTACTATCGAAGGTTCGCGTCGTTGGGCTGCCCTCCAGGGTATCACCGAAGAAGAACGTGCTTCTAAATATCCCTCTCTCGAAGAGTCTATGCCTACTTGCGCTAACGAACTCTTCGCTATCGCTGCTCGTCTCGAAGACTACTACAAAGACATGCAGGATATGGAATTCACCATCCAAGACGGCAAACTCTGGATGCTCCAGACTCGTAACGGTAAGCGTACCGGTGCTGCTATGGTGAAAATCGCTATGGACCTCCTTCGTGCAGGCGTTATCGACGAAAAGACCGTCCTCAAACGTATGGAGCCCCAGAAACTCGATGAACTCCTTCACCCTGTATTCGACAAAGCTGCTCTCAAAGAAGCTAAAGTAGTTGCTAAGGGTCTTCCCGCATCTCCCGGCGCTGCTTCAGGCCAGGTAGTATTCTCGGCTGAAGAAGCTGAAGCGTGGGCTGAAAAGCGTCATAAAGTAGTTCTCGTTCGTATCGAAACATCTCCCGAAGACCTCCGTGGTATGGCAGTTGCTCAGGGTATCCTCACAATGCGTGGTGGTATGACATCACACGCTGCTGTGGTTGCTCGTGGTATGGGTAAATGCTGCGTTTCAGGTGCTGGCGAAATCAAAGTTG
>CAZYYV010000014.1:0-36059 GCA_964651295.1 uncultured Bacteroides sp. | reverse complement strand
CCAAATCGGCAGCAAGAGTACATTGACATTTTGGAAAAATTTGGGAAAGCGCACCTCCGCCCTCTGTCAGACACGTCAGACTTGTCCTATTGTAGTATAGATAATCACACCCACGTGAGTAGGTTGCGAAATAACTGTCTATCAACACACAAGCCCCGTCTCACCCTTATTCCCCCATCAAAAAACTTTCAGCTTTGCTATCGCAAGCACCACGCACCCAAATAGACTTTTAAACGAGAACTACAAAGCCGTTCGCCCAAACACTACCTAAAGGTATAAGTAATTGTAGCTATTGAGCGCTCAGGAGCATCGTCATCATTACGAGTGAATGTATGACGGCGAATTTCAGCTTTACATTTCTCTACAAGCGTAGGATTAGCTGATGCAGGTGCCTTGCCGCCGACTAGTTCTACCGACGTTACTTTGCCTAAACTATTTACTACCGCTCGGAGAATAATACTTCCGGTTTGACGCGAGTCAACCTTTGAATAGCGAGGCATTATCCAACCTCCGCCTACCGTACCGCTTCCCGAACCATTTACATCGCTTGATGCGCCTTCCGGCATGCCGGAATCGCCCTGTTGACGTCCTTTCGACGTTGTATTATCGGATGACTCTTCCGACGCTTTAAACGCGTTAGAAACGCCCGACAGAGCCTTTCGACGTGCTTCTTCTCGCTCCATCGCTTCTCGGTCGGGACCAGTCTTTTCGGGTTTATCCTTTTTAGGTTTTGCTATTGGCGACGGACGCTCTGATGTTACATCTGGCGCAGGCATCGCCGGTTTGCCGGCATCGGTGAGATCGGCTCCGGCTGAAGGTGCGGACTTTGATGCGTTGACCGACTTTTCTGCTTTATATGCAGGCGAAGGATTGGCACGCACTGGCATTGGGTCGAAAAAATCGACATATTCCTCCTCTATCTCCACTAACTCCGTCGACGGATGTTCGGGCGGGGGCCAACTTGCGGCCGACAGCGAGATATGCCATACAAAAAGCATAGCAAATAGCAACACGGCAACAAGCGCGGTGGCAATAGCAGCGATAGTGCGAGAATCTTTCATCAATTATCGAGCGAATCTGTTTCGGAGGAAGGGTATGCAGCCGCTTCTGTTGGCGAAGTTGGCTTTGTTGCAAGCACCATCTTAATCGAATTGGCTGCGCCGAGGTTCAGAACCTCTACTACCTTGCCATAAGCTACTTCCGCATCGGCATATACTGCCACTGCACCCAGCGAATCAGCGGGTGCTATCGCTCCTAGGAATAGAGCTAGCGAATCTTGCGCCACTGGCACTGGATTGTCCACTTCGGGGGCTGCTACATAGTAAGCTCCATCAGCATCTACAAAGACTCGAGTACTCGGTTTTAGCGCCGTCTGCTGCGTACTTTGGGGCAAGTCGATCTCTAAGGCTGTCGGAAAGACAAACGACGACGTTACCATAAAGAACACCAACAAAAGAAAAATTACGTCGGTCATCGACGCCATCGAAAAGGTCGCCAAGACTTCTGTTTGACGTTTAAGTGCCATAGCGATTTATGCGGCTGGTTCGTTGAGAAGGTCCATAAAATCCATTGTACGGGCCTCTAGACGGTTCATGATCTTATTTACACTCGACGCCAAGTAATTGTAGGCAAAAAGTGCGATAATACCCACGATAAGACCGGCTACGGTGGTTACGAGGGCGGCGTAGATACCCGACGCAAAGGTATCGATTGTTGCCGAAGAGCCTGCGGATGCGATGGCAAAGAATGCCTCAACCATACCGATAACTGTACCAAGGAAGCCAATCATGGGTGCTCCGCCGGCAATAGTTGCTAGCCACGGAAGACGTAGACTGAGATTGGCTATCTCGATGTTTCCCGTATTTTCAATAGCGACAAGCACATCGTTCATCGGGCGCCCGATACGTGAAATCCCTTTGGCTATCAGACGTGAATAGGGCGTATTCGTTGCCAAGCAGAGATTGAGGGCACTTTCGGTTTCGCCTTCGTGGATATATCCGCTTATGCGTTTCATAAAATTCTCATCCTCTCGCGAGGCGCGAGATATTACGATAAAGCGCTCTATAAACACGTAGATACATACGAGCAGCAGCACTGCTAGAGGGATCATTGTCCAACCGCCTTGAAGGCAGAGATCCCAAAGACTCATCGATGGAGCTGCAACAGATTCGTTCATAATGCGTAATTCTTGATTCCTAATGCTTTTATTACTTATCTCCTCTGTTGAGGCACTGCTTATAGCGTTTAACGGTCTCTTCTAGCCCGAGATATAGCGCATCACAGATAAGGGCATGACCAATCGACACTTCACTAAGGAAGGGAATACGCGCCGAGAAAAACTCGAGATTCTCTAGGCTAAGGTCGTGGCCCGCATTGACTCCCAATCCGAGCTTTTTTGCAGCTGTCGCGGCTTCAAAGAACGGTGCTATAGCCTTTTCCGGGTCTGTAGGATAGAGATCTGCATAGGGTTTAGTATAAAGCTCGATACGATCGGCTCCTGTTGCGGCGGCCGCGCGTATCACCTCTACATCTGCATTGACGAAGATAGATGTACGCACTCCGGCTTCCTTAAAGCGGTCGACTAGGGCACTGAGAAATTCTGCATGCGCCGCTACATCCCAACCCGCCGACGAAGTCAGCGCATCGGCTGCATCCGGCACGAGAGTAACTTGGGTCGGGCGAACTTTGAGGACGAGGTCTACAAATTCGTCCGACGGATAACCTTCGATATTGAATTCACTGCGAAGAATAGGTCGAAGACGATAGACATCGTCGCGCTTGATATGTCGTTCATCCGGGCGAGGATGAACGGTAATGCCATCCGCTCCATAGCGCTCTATGTCGAGGGCTACGGCCTGTACATCCGGGCGATTTTCTCCACGTGCATTACGCAATGTGGCGATTTTATTTATATTAACGCTTAGGTTTGTCATCAAAAAATATGAATCTACGGAATTATTCGTATATTTGTGATTGCTTTTGAACGCGTACTTGATAAATACGCTTTTCATTGTGCAAAAATAATCAGAAATTATAAAACCACGAAAGATTTTGCCGGCAAATAACACTAAGTTTCCAGAAAACGAGTACTTCTTCCCTTCAGTTGGCGAAAGTTCGCGACTTCTTGTTGGATGTACTCCCGAAGATTACTCCGCCTCGAGAATTGCTAGGGCGGTCGAAGATTGTGATGCGCACTTGCTCAACCTCAACATTACTTCGATGGGCAAGCGCGACGATCTTGTTTCTGCTGACAAGGCGTATCCCGACGATAATTTTCCCGTGATTTTCGATTTACGCATCAACCAACGCAACGCGTCTGCCGTTAGACGCTCGCTCGAGCGATACGGTTACTCGGTGTTGGATGCGCAATCATCAGACGATTCTGATTTAGTCGACGACATTGCTCGTCAACGAATTGAAGAATTCTTCAGATACCTCGAGATATGAGAATAGCAATATACGGAAGCAGACGTCAACAAGGCGTTTTCGATATCGTAGCATCGTTCCTTCGCACGCTCGCCGACAGAGGCGACAGCGTGGTGATGCACCGTAAGCTTTACAACCACCTATACGAAGCAATTCCGGAGGCTTTGACTGCTATTGACTCTGTGGTCGACTCTCACATTTTCGAAGCCGACTTGGCAATTAGCCTCGGTGGCGACGGTACATTTCTGCGAACCGCGCTTTGGGTTGGTGATAAAGAAATTCCAATCGTGGGGGTTAACACCGGACACCTCGGATACCTCACTGCTCTCACTATCGACCAACTACCAAACCTCCCAAATCTGATTGCTAACGACCACCTGCGCATCGAGCGAAGAAGCCTACTGGAAGTTATATCTCCTCAACTTCAAAACGATGCCGAGCGATTTGCTCTCAACGAGATTGCTATCACCAAAGAAGAATCGGCATCAATGATTCAAGCTTCTGTTAGCCTGGGCGAAATGCCGTTAGCCACCTATCGTGCCGACGGTTTACTCGTTTGCACATCGACAGGCTCTACTGCTTACAACCTTTCTGTCGGCGGGCCAATCATCCAACCGACTCTCGACGTATGCGTTATATCGCCGGTAGCCGCTCACTCGCTTTCAATGCGTCCGCTCGTTTTCGACGCGCGTATGCCGGTTACTATCATCCCCGATAGCCGTGCGCGCCACATCCGTTTGGCACTCGACGGGCGTTCCACTGTGCTTAACGTAGGCACTCCTATTACCATCGCACAAGCAGCTCACAAAGTCCTTGTTATGCAAGCGGCTGAGCACACTTTCGCTGACACGCTTCGCGACAAACTCCATTGGGGAGAAGCTTAATATGAACTGGATAGAAATTATCCCATCGGGCTTTTACAAGCACGACATTTACGGCCTTATACACATCAAACGCGTTGGTTCCGCGCAACACATTCGCGCACGTTGGCGCGGCGCTGAACTACTAATAACGGTGCCGACTATGGCCTCGGCTCAACAAGTACGCGACTTCTACGACAACGAAGAGATTCAGAAAAAACTGTTAGCCCTTAAACCGAAGCCTCGACTCGACTTTGACTCTTTTATAGAAACCGAGGAAATCGATATCAAATTCGAATTTCACGACAATATGCCTCAGAATGCCGACGGAAAGTGCATCCCATGCTCTCAAAATCCCACCAATGGCAAAAAGATAAACTACATCATCCGTCTGAACAGTCGATTGAAAAGTTTCGACGTTGAATCTCCCACCATTCAGAAGTTTCTAAATCGAATGATTACACTTGCCGGATTACATGCTACCGACGCATTCGTCATCCCCAGAGCAAAAGAACTGGCTAAGCGACTCGGTCTTCAAGTAAACGGATGGGACATTAAAAACACCAAGACCGCACTCGGAAAATGTTCATCAACGCGTATCATCACACTCTCGCCAAAGCTGATTTTCTTACCTCCGGAGTTACGCGACTATATAATATACCACGAATTGGCTCATCTCACCGAAATGAACCACTCCGCTAGATTCCACGAAATCTGCAATAAATACTGCAGCGGACGCGAAGCCGAATTCAAAGCTCGCGTCGACGCTTTCTCTTTCCCTATTATTTAGTCTAGAAGATCTGGACGAAGACGACGGGTGCGCTCTAAAGCCTGCTCATGACGCCATTCGTCGATTTTTGCCTGATGACCGGATAACAGAATCGGTGGCACTTCCCAGCCATTATAATTTGCCGGACGGGTATAGATTGGAGGCTCTAGAAGATTATCTTGGAAAGAATCGGTCAATGCACTCTGTTCATCTCCGATTGCTCCAGGTAGAAGACGCACCAATGCATCTGTAATAATCGCGGCTGGCATCTCTCCTCCGGTTAACACATAGTCACCAATCGATATTTCTTTCGTTATCAAATGCTCGCGAATTCGATAGTCGATTCCTTTGTAGTGCCCGCATAGAATGATGATATTATCGAGCAACGACATCGAATTCGCCATCTTCTGGTTGAACACCTCGCCATCTGGTGCTGTAAAAATAACCTCATCATAGCGACGTTGAGCCTTTAGGGCACTGATACAGCGGTCTACGGGTTCTACTTGAATCACCATGCCGGCATCGCCTCCGAAGGGATAGTCGTCAACCTTTCGATAGCGATTTGTTGTATAGTCACGCAAATTATGCACCTCAATTGTTGCTAATCCTTTGTCGCGTGCTCGTTTGATTATCGAACAATTAAGAGGAGACTCTAGCATCTCTGGCAAGACGGTAATTATATCTATACGCATGGCGATTTTGAATATTTTTTTGTATTTTCGCAGTTGCAAAGTTACGCATTTTTTCCGATATGGATAATGTGTATACCCTCGACAAACTCTTTTGCCTTGCAATGGGTTTATACTCAGTAGTATTCTCCCTAAAAACAATTATTAAAAACACATGAAATTATATTGCACTCTGATCGGCCTATCTCTTGTAATGCTGCTCGCTGCGTGTTCTAATACTAGCATCGATGCTACATACAACTCCGAAACGTGCGAACAACTCGCCCTGAAAATCGAACGTAACGATTCTATTTCTCAAGAAGAATACTCTGCAATGATTGGGCAGAACGAGGCAATTCTCAAATATTTAGTAGAAAAAAGTCGAGAGATAAACGACGATACGGATGCTGATCATTTCTGCTCTTGGCGTGAGCTACTCGCCAATCCTGAATACATGGAGCGCTTCAGCTATATGTTTACTATTGGATCTGCTCTTTACCAAGCGAATGCCGACGGTTTGCTTAACGATGACAACCAAAAAGCTTACGCCGAGCTTGATAAATACAATCAGCAACTCGCCGAATTCTCCGACCAAAACTGATGGACGCAAAAGAATTTGCTGCCGAGGTACTTCTCGCCCTTCCATATCGTGCCAACGACCAACAAGTGCAAGTCGTTGCTGCCCTTGCTCGTTTCTGTATGCCAGACAGCCGTCCGGAGGCGGTATTTATTCTAAACGGATATGCCGGTACGGGTAAAACATCGCTCACCGGAGCCTTGGTGCAAACTCTCGAAGCTCATAAACGCGAAGTAGTCCTTCTTGCGCCCACAGGACGTGCGGCAAAAGTTTTTTGCGCTAATTCTGCCGGACACTCCGCATACACAATCCACCGAAAGATTTATCGCCACAACATCGATGCGACTCCGGGGGTCTACACTACCCCGCTCCCGGCTGAAAATCGTCATCACGATGCCATATTCATCGTCGACGAAGCCTCTATGATTAGCGGCAAAGAACTCGACGGAACTTCAAGCCTCCTCGAAGACCTCATCACCTACGTCTACGCCGGCGATAACTGCCGACTGATACTCATCGGCGACACTGCTCAGCTGCCTCCGGTCGGCTCTGAAAAATCACCGGCGATGAATCCCGACGTCCTTCGCAGATACGGATTAAAAGTGACTCGAGCAATCCTTACCGAGACCGCGCGACAAGCGGCCGACTCGGGAATACTATTCAACGCAACTCGACTACGACGAACTATGGCAAAAGCGTCTGCCACTGTTGACGGTGAACCAATTCCGGTTCCTCACCTGCGCACCACCGGGTTTGTCGACGTTATCAACGTCTGCGGTGAAGATTTACCCGAAATGCTAACCCAAGCATACGACTCGGCTGACAACGGTCTTGCCGACACTATCATGATTACGCGCAGTAATCGACGTGCGGCTGAATACAACGCGGCTATTCGGGCAAGCGTCCTATACCGAGAAGAAGAACTTACAAAAGGCGATTTACTCATAGTTGCGCGCAACCACTACTTCTCCAAGAAAGTTAAGGGTATTGATTTCGTGGCAAACGGCGACATTCTAACCGTAATGCGAGTATATGGCTCGGAAACTCGCTACGGTCTCCGGTTTGCCGACGTTCAACTTGCTATGACGGCCGACATTGATGCAGAAAACGTACCAGTTTTCGATGCTAAAATCATGCTCGACACTCTCGCCGACCCGAATGCTACGATGTCACAAGAAACATGGAATCATCTGTACTACTCTGTATTGAACGACAACGACCGATACGGCGACACTACGGTCGAACAACGCCTTAAAGCTCTACGGACCGACCCTTATTGGACTTCTTTGCAAGTTAAATACGCATACGCCGTAACCTGTCATAAAGCGCAAGGCGGTCAATGGAGCAACGTGTTCGTCGACCTCTCATACATCCCCGACGATGCACTCGGGCTTCAACTCTACCGCTGGCTATACACTGCTGTAACCCGAGCACGCAAAAAGCTCTATCTGATAGCCCCTCCCGAAGCTCTTATCGAAAACTAATCGAATTTTTCACAATCTTCCCACGCGACGCCGGCTGCATCCTTGGGCGAAAGAACCATTTCCGACGCTGCAAAGGGCCACTCAACTGCCACTGTTGCATCATCGAGGCGCAATGTACGCTCTGCTTGCGGACAATAGTAATTATCTACCTTATACTGGAAACGAGCCTGTTCCGACAATACGGCAAAACCATGCGCAAAGCCTCGCGGTATAAAAAGTTGCCGACCATTTTCTTCTGATAATTCCACACAAATATGCCGACCGAATGTTGGTGATGATCGACGCAAATCAACGGCAACATCGATAATACGTCCTTCGCTCACGCGTACAAGTTTTGCCTGCGCTGCATCTCCCTGTTGGAAGTGCAACCCTCGCACCACTCCTCGTGTCGATAGCGACTCATTCTCTTGCACGAAATCAATATGGCGACCAATCGCTACTTCGAATTCATCTGCACGAAATGTCTCACAGAAATAGCCGCGCGCGTCATGGTAACGTTTGGGCTCAATAATCACAACTCCTTCAATATCCGTAGGAATATATTTCATTGTTCGATAGATTATGACACCATCTTAAGTCCTATGATAGAGGATATAAGCGTAGTAATAAAAAATAAACGAAGAAACGATGTCGGCTCATGAAAGAAGATTATGCCAAGCGCCACTGTTCCAACGGCTCCAATGCCGGTCCATACTGGATACGCCGTTCCTATCGGAAGCGTCTGCACTGCCTTCGCTAGTAAAATCATACTCAACGTAAGGCTTACCAAAAATCCAACTCCCCAAAGATACCATTCTGAACCCTCGGATCCCTTCATTTTTCCCAAGCAAAACGCAAATCCCGACTCAAACAGTCCGGCAATTATAAGGATTATCCAATTCATTGGCCATTTCCGTTTTTTCGTTTTCCAGTTATACTTGCAAAGATAATGATTTTCGTGAAGATATGGGGACTTGTACGTGGATTTGACGGAAAATATTTGTATTTTTGTATCACGAATACTTTCGCTATAATACGATGGAGAAAAAAACTATTCGCGACATGGGTCGCGACACTATTGAGCAATTTAAAGCTCGTAAGAAAATTCCCGTAACGGTCGTTCTCGACAACGTTCGTTCACTCAACAATATAGGCGCTATATTCCGCACTTGCGACGGGTTCGCAATTGAAGGAATGGCATTATGCGGCGTATCCGGAACACCGCCTTCGGCTGAGATTCACAAAACAGCGCTCGGTGCCGAAGATTCCGTCGATTGGCGTTATTTTGCAAAAACTACCGACGCTATTACAACTCTAAAAGCTGAAGGTTGCACCATCGTATGCCTTGAGCAGGTAAAAGGAAGCGTATCGCTATTCGACTTCAAGGTCGATTCCGCAAACCGCTACGCGCTTGTTGTTGGAAACGAAGTTGATGGCGTAGACCAAGCTGTAGTCGACATTTCGGACATTTGCCTAGAGATTCCTCAGAGCGGAACCAAACACTCTCTTAACGTATCTGTATCTGCGGCTGTTGCTCTTTGGGAATTTTATAAACAAATCAACTCTTAACTATGAAAAACGAAATCGCATTCCCAGCCCCTCTCAAAAAGGGCGATAAAATAGCTATCTGTTCTCCCGCGGGACCGGTAAAACCCGAAGTTGTTGAAGATGCCGTTAAAGTTCTCATCGAACAAGGGTGGAAGGTTGAAGTTATGCCACATGCACTAGGCAAAAACGGTTATCTGAGCGGTACTGCCGACGAACGTTTTGGCGACATGAAAGCTGCCTTTGCCGACCCGGAAGTACGCGCAATACTCTGCGCTCGCGGTGGCTATGGAGTGGTGCATATTATGGATCGACTAAATGCTCTACCTATCGAAAACGACCCGAAGTGGGTAATTGGATTCTCCGACATCTCGGCGCTACACGCGTTGATGGCTCGTAAAGGTATTGCAAGTATCCACGCTTCGATGTGCGCCCATATCAAAGAAGGGGCTGACGATCCTGACAACCGCGACCTTTTCGCAATCCTTCGTGGAGAACGACCGGCTCACGTTTTCGATAGCCACTCTTTCGACCGACAAGGTATTGCCACTGGCGTCCTTCGTGGTGGAAACTTGGCTGTACTCGCCGAGCTAATAAACACTCCTTACGACTTACTGCGTCCCGATTCGATTCTTTTCATCGAAGACGTTGCCGAACCGGTTTACAAAATCGAACGAATCATTTACCAACTTCGTCTGAGTGGTCTTCTCGAAAAAACTCGCGGTATGATTATTGGACAATTCACCGATTACAAACCAGATTCAAACCATGCCGATATGGAATCGATGATTCGCGATGCTATTGCCGGCTACGACTTCCCGGTGGCATACAATGTGCCAATAGGACACGTAGATCACAACATTCCGGTCATCGAATCTGCTACTGTTACTCTAAAAGTAAGCCCGTCGGGACGAAATAGCATTATCTTTCATCGATAACTAGACTACCTCCAGCACTCGCTTCAATAGAGGATACCAAAGGAAAGCTTTGACATTTGCATATCCCAGTTGTGTCATAAGCTTCACATAGTTTTCTACCTGGGCAAAATGCTCGGGGCGAGGCTCGGTAGTAAATTTATAGTCGATTATCGATGTTGTTCCATCTGGACAGACAACCATACGATCGGGGCGGAACGACATTCCTGTTTCAGCTACATATATGGTGCGCTCGGCATACACCTTATTGCCGGGCGCAAACCATCTTGCAACAGTTGTGCCTCCGTCTGTAATTGCCTCGCTCAATTCAGCCAAATATTCGGCTTGTGTGGCGTCATCCAGACCAACTCTGGCAGAATACTCAGCCACCGCTGTCGAAAGCCCCTCAATCGTACGTATTGAAGCCAAAATGGCATGTAAATCCGAACCTCGTTTCGCTGCCTGCTGCATACGCACATCACTATACTCGGCTTTATCGACTATAATCTTATCTTCTTCACCCCCAATATCGAGATGGGTAGAGAAAGCATCATCGATACTTGTCAATTCGCGAGCATCGCTGCGGAAGATCACAGGATATTCACCGGATTCTACTGTCGGCTTTATGTTCTTCTTTGCTTCTTTCTGCGTTGGGCCGCCGATTGTAAGTGTTTTATTCTCGCTATCGTAGAGCGACGCCAAATCGATGCGAGCATAGTCGGCTTGCTCTTCTGAATCAGCCGATAATGTAATTGCATCTAGTAAATAACCTCCGATTTTCTTCGTTTTGCTGTACACTATTAACTCTCGCCCGGCTCGCGTAAACGCTACATAGGCATTATTAAGATTATCGATCTTCTCAAGATAATCATTCTCATCAAATGTAGCAGCAAATGGCGAATATTCCGGATTTCGGAATACCGAATTTTTCGTTATGTCAATAGCACGGAGAATCGGAGGAATAATGTTTTTGTCAAATCCTTCGAGGGAATCGAGGGAAATCCAAGTCGATTGCTTATTATGCACAAGTTCCCAATCTGCAAAGGGGATGTGCACACAATCTCGTTCGAGTCCTTTCGACTTATGAATTGTCATTACCTCAACTGCATCAAGATCTGAAGACGCTTGGATTGCCCATTCATTGATATTATTGTCATAATCTTTTAAGAATGATGACAACGACGAATCTGCACTCTCGCTGTGCTTTATTGCTTGGTCTTGAAGGGCGGCTATAAAGGCATATTGATCACGGCGTTGTTGTGCGGGCACTTTATGTAGTATGATAGCATCTATCAGGGCTACTAGGTTAGCCGGATTTTCTGCGCGAATCGACATTATCTCCTTATCCAATGACTCCACGGCATCTCCTGAACTGTCGAGCGACAGACGCAGTGCTTCCGGTATTTCGTAGCCCTCTGCGCGGAAATAGTTGAACCGCGTTATCATCATCACTATATCTGAGCGCGATGCATACGCAGGTGCTGATTCATCTGCTGCCTTGCGACCTACATAAGACCGTTCGACAAGCTTGAGCATACTAATAATCGTACGCACAGCCGATGAGCTGCTTAGAAGCAACGATTCTGACGAAAGAACTCTAATTTCGGGATGATATGTTGTCAAATACTCTACAATCGCTGCTGTTTCACATCGTTTGCGGGCGAGTATCAAAATATCGCGCCACGCATAGCCTGATTCGTGTTGGCGGACAATTTCACCTACCATACGCTCCAAGGTTGCGTCGACCGAATAATCATCATCTAAGAATGTGATGCTAACATACGATTGGCGGTCGGAGAGATGATCCCACGGTGTCTGAACCACATTTGCGTAACTTTTGGCATCTAATGCACGCGCCATACGCGAAAAAATGGTGTTATTAGCTCTCACGATTCCGTGAGCACTACGACGATTGGTATTATCCTCCGGGGCGCTACCACGAGGCTTAAAATCGTTTGGAAAGTCGCGTGTTTGGACTATGCTGCCAAGGAGTTCACTATCTGTGTTTCGGAAACGATAAATCGACTGTTTTTCATCTCCGATAATAAGGTCATCATGCCCCTCGGCTAGGCTATTTGCAACGAGCGGCTTAAGATTGTGCCACTGTAGATGCGATGTATCTTGAAACTCATCAATAAGCAAGTTGGTAAGCTTCATCCCGAGGCGTTCGTAGATAAATGGCATCTCGGAATCGTTGATAATTCGGCGCAGCAAATCGCCTGTATCGGAGAGCAGGACCGTATTTGTATCACGTAGATAATCTTCTAGTTTCCGAAGGGCCAAGCCGATGAAATCGAGGATGCCGAGATGTTCTTCAAGCTCAATATATAACTGAGAATAATGATAGCTTACATAAACTTCTCGGGCGAATTTTGCCAAAATCTGGCAATAACTTTCAAGGTCGGCCTCATTATACGGCTTACCTCTGAGTTGCGTTTTCACCACAAGTGATGAAGCATTTTTTTTACCCGTAACACAATCTAAAAAGGTCTTGCCGGTAACACTTTCCATCTTAACGCCGGACACAAGCTGATTTGCTCGTCCGACAATGGTCCTATTAAAGCACAATTCAGATATACCGGCAGCCGAAATAGAATTGAAAAACTCTGTTGCTGTTGCGAGCGGCGTATCATAAGCCACATCTATTTTCTTATTCAAAGCAGCGCGGAAAGCCCCGATTCTTGCCGGGTCTTCTAGATACTCGCGCAGCTCTTTGGAGTATTGACTGTAAGTCTCATCGAGTGAATTCGAAGTGAATTTGGCGAGATCTCTTAGAATTCTTCCTTCACGTTGAAAAAAGTTGTAGCTTACGCCACTCTTAAGTCGTCCGAGTGTATACTGTTGAATCCACGAAAATAAACGTTGCGAATTCTTGGGACTAGAATAATTAAGTTCATCAAGCATCAGTGATATACTTTGCTTGATTACATTATCGGTCTGGACCGATAGCTCATAATCTCCTTGGTGATCGACTTCTCGAGAGAACGTGCGAAGGACCATTTGAAAGAATGAGTCAATTGTACTGACATTAAAACTTCCGTAGTCGTACAAAATCTCCGAGAGTGCCTTTTCTGCTACCAAACGGAGTTCTTCTGCTGTACATCCGAAGTCTTCTATAAGCCTCTTAGAGTATGGAGATTCTGCAGTCGTAGCAGGACCCGCAAGCTTGGCAAGTTCGCGGACGATACGACTCTTCATCTCCTCGGTAGCGGCATTAGTGAACGTAATTGCGAGAATTCCTCGATGCCGATTCGCTCGGCGATGTCCGCCCGGCGTATATTTATCAGAATTAAGATGATAAACAGATGCTCCTTGTTCTTTCACTCCAAGGAGGGTGCGAATATACTCATAAGTAAGCGTAAATGTCTTGCCAGAACCGGCAGAAGCTTTATAGATTGTCAGCATCAGAATGCATTTTTCTCACCCACAACCGCATTGATGACCGTGCGAATGATAATTTTAATATCTAGCAAAAATGTCCAATTTTCGATATACCAAACATCATGTTCCACGCGGCGCTCCATCTTCCACAGTTCATCGGTAAGGCCTCGATAACCATTTACCTGAGCCCATCCGGTGATACCTGGCTTAACGGTATGACGAACCATATATCGATCGACTACGCGGGTATAGTCTTCTGTATGTTTAAGCATATGCGGCCGCGGTCCAACTATCGACATATCGCCTCGCCAAACATTGATAAACTGTGGCAATTCGTCGAGCGACGTACGACGGAGGAAATCGCCCAATCGAGTCTTGCGTGGGTCATCTTTGGTCGCTTGTTGCTTATCCGAGTTGGCATTTACCTTCATTGTGCGAAACTTGAGGCACATAAACGATTTGCCTAGGTAGCCGGTTCGCTCTTGTTTGAAGTAGACTGGACCCGGCGACGATAGTTTGATTGCAATAGCAACCGGAATATAGATAATGGGGTAGAAACAGAGGAATATCGACGAAAAAACAAGGTCGAATGCGCGCTTTAGCCCTCGATTGAATATGTTTTTGAGGGGATTGCGGCGTATCGACAACACAGGGATAGGGCCTATGTTATGTAGCTCGAAACTACGACTAAGTGTGCGAGGAATCTGGGGTACATAGTAGAAGTCAACAACATTGTCATCCGCTATTTTGATAACAGTGGAGAGTGACTCATCTTGCCCTGAAAATGTAAAGAAGATCTGACGGATCTGATTTTGCACCACAAATTCCTTAAGATCGGAGATCGGCATTACTTTAGCGCAATCAAATCCTTCTTTAGGATTGTCGTCAAAAAAGCCCAATACTCGATATCCATAGCCCGCATCTTTCTCCATTATATCGTAAAGACGCTTGGCAGTGCGGCCGGTACCGATTATCACCACTCGAGCAAAATTAAAGCCGCGGCGACGTAGGCGTTTGAGGATAAAACTACTCACGACCCGATACAATGGTATCGACAAAACCATCGTAGAGTAGTAGAATACATACGCTCGTCCGGGGACTACTGTTATTCCAAGGAATGCAATTAAAGAGAGGAAAAACAATGCGTGTGTACCTACGATGAGGAGGGTCGTGCGCATCACCCGGTCCATCGTAATGGCGCGCAATTCATGACGGCGACCCGAATTCCATGCCAATACCGGAGCATAGCTGACGCTTACCAACAACCACAATTCACGCAAGGCTTGCTCGCTTTCCTTTATTACGGGAAAACAAGATATAGTAAGCCAAAATAGTATGTTGACGATAGCGAGGTCGCCTAAGATAAATAGCAAATGCAGGTATTGACCTCGACCAGCTCGCATGGGTGTTGTCATAGAATATCGGTCAGAGAACTAAAGTGGGTTAGAAAATAGGAGTCTGCCAATAGTATAGTACACACTATCGACAGACCCTTATACGTAAGCTTAGCCGCCGATTTTACCGTCGAGCAAAGCAATTTTTTCTTCTAGTTCGCTGATATCGGTTTTAAGTCGTTCGATGCGACGTTCAAGGTCGTGAATGAGCGAGTTGCCTGACTTCGATTTTGATGAAAGGAAGCCAAGGTTATTTTCATATGTACGGAGGTCGTTACGACGGCCTTCCAAGGCGCGGACGAGACGTTCGCGTTCACGGAAGAGTTTATTATCATCTCCCTCGATTTGCGCTACCGACTCTTCAAAACGAGCGCGGCGTGCACGAGATTCTGCAATTGCAAAGTGGTCGCGAACGGCATCTACTGCAGAACGATATGCCTCGTATAGCTTATCTTTTTCGCGGAAGGGCACATGACCGATTTCTTTCCATTGGTCTTGAAGTTTGCGAAGCTCTGCTATTGCATTTTCTTTATCGGGTGCTTCGGTTGTAAGAGCCGAGAGACGACCGATAATTTCGCGTTTTGCGCGGAGGTTTGCACTTTCTACACTGCGTGTACCCGCTCCAGATTTTTTCTTCTGTTCGAAGAAGTAGTCGCAAGCGGTTGTGAAGCGTTTCCAGAGGTCATCGCTGTATTTCTTAGGCACAGAACCAATGGTTTTCCATTCTTTCTGCATTGCCACATATTCGTCGGTAGTCTTACGCCAATCGGTGTTGTCTTTGAGTGCTTCTGCACGCTCTACAAGCGCTTGTTTGCGAGTCAAATTATTGGCTAGTTCTTCGCGAGTATTACGGTAGAAGTCGGCTTTTGCGGCAAAGAATGCATCGCAGCTTGCACGGAAACGAGCAAAGAGCTGACGATTCATCTTCTTCGATGCAAATCCGAGTTTGCGCCAATCTTCCTGAAGTGCTTGAATCTGCTTAGTCATTTCTTCCCAAGCGGCAAACGACTTAAGTGATGCAATATCAAGTCCTTCCATTTTTTCGCAAAGTGCAACTTTTGCTGCTTCGTTTTCTGCTTCACGAGCTTTGCGGGCTTCGAAGAATGCCTGATAGCGCTTATTGATTTCTGCCGATGCTTCGCGGAAATTATTCCAAATCTCTTCGCGGAGTTCTTTTGCGACAGGACCAATCTGACGCCACTTGTTGTGGAGGTCCTGTAGACGACGATATGCACTGATTACATCCTCTTCTGAGGTCAACTGACGAGCTTCTTCCAAGAGAGCCTCCTTATCGGTAAGGTTCTTTTTGAAGTCATAGTCGCGAAGTTCTTTATTGATTTTGAGATTATCGGAGTAGTGTTCGCGAGCTTCTTGGAAGCGTTTCCACACGCCGGTTTCTTCTGTGGGGTCGACTTCGCCGACTGCATTAAATTCATCTTGCAATTCACGATAGCGAGGGAACGTACGATTTACGTTGTCGGTATCATCGGCTAGTGCAATTATCTGTTCGATAATTGCATTCTTGCGTTCGAGATTTGCTGCTCGAACTGCTTCGAGTTCTGCTGTATAAGCTGCTTTTTTTGCTCGGAGGGCTTCTATAGTTTCTTCAAACTTTTTCTGCACCTCGGTAGTCTCGGGCACCGGAGCCTCTTCGCCTTCTTCAGTAGCCTCAGCCACTGCCTTATGGAGCATGCTATAAAGTTGGCGCAGACGTCTAATTTCGTCATTGCTGATATCTGCGGCTTCCTTTGCCAGGAGTGCCTCGGCATCAGCTAAAAGGCTTTCGTCGGATACTTCGCGAGAATCATCTTTCGATTCTGATTGAGCTTCGTCGTTAGCCATAATAAACTCGACCTCCACGTCTGCTTCTGTTTGGGGAGTATCGTTTTCTTCCGCAATGTTTTCGATTCCGGCTGCGGCTGCGGTAGCCGAAGCTTCGTTGAGGTTAATTGTCTTGTCATCCTGAGGAGTGCCAAGAGCGGGATCTTGCATGTCCATAACGTAGTACTAAAATAAGGTTAAGGCAGCGCCGGATAGCAACGCCGCTCCAAAAATACTAAAAATTATTCACCCACGCGCCTTTTTAGCCGAAAATTTAACTAGGCGGGCTAAAAAGCATGGAGAATACGCTTAAGCTTTTAGCTAAACTCGAAATCTAAATCTCTATATTACGATTTAAATCGTTTCTTGACATATTCGATAACGAGGTCTGCTAGGTCTTCAAGAGGAAGGAGTGATGAATCGACACATAGATCATAGCTCGTGGCTACACCCCAACGCTTATCTGTATAGAAGTTGTAAAAATTTGCACGGAGTTTATTGGTGCGTTCGGCGAGGACAATAGCTTGTTCTCGCGATTGGCACTCAAGACGCTCTACAATACGATCGGCACATGCTTCGATTGGAGCATGCACGAATATATTGATAACGTTATCTAGGTCGCGAAGGATGTAATCGGCACTTCTTCCTACAATCACGCATGGCTCTGTTTCGGCTATCTCATGGATAAAATCACATTGAGCTTTATAGATACCATCGCTCCCGGCTGAGTAGTCGCCAATCCACGACATCGGGTAGTAGCCCATCGAAAACGGTATTATACCACCCATTATGCGTGGGGCGCGTTCATCATTTTCTTCGAAATATCCAAGGTCGAAGCCGGCTTTCTGTGCCGCTTTAACGAGGAGCTGTTTATCGTAGAACGATATCCCGAGCTTTTCTGCCAAGATGCGGCCTAAAGCTCGTCCGCCGCTGCCGAATGTGCGGCCTATTGTTATGACATATCTAGAAGGAAGCACAGTGTGTAATGGATAGAAAAATAGCTTATCGAGCACGAACGATGTCGGCTCGATAAGCTGTAGGTTCAACGTTGATTATTCTTCTGATTTCTTTTTAGACGCACGTTTGGTGGCAGGCTTCTTCTCTGCTGCTGGTTTGGTTGCAGTTTTCTTGGTTGTAGCCTTCTTTGCGCACGCTTTGGTAGTCTTCTTTTCGGGTGCGGGAGCTACTTCTTCGCGGTTCTTATGCTCGATATTGTACTGTTCAACGCTCTTACGCATCGAAGCTAGTTCTTTATTGAGAGCTGCGATTTCTTCGCCCTGATTCTTGATTGTAAGGATGAGCGAATTGAGCTCTTCGTTACCAATCTGTGAGGGGAATTCTTCTTCTACACGCATAAGGAAGTCGGCGAGAACGTTCATATAGTTAGTGAACGCGGCAAACGGAGTCTCATACGGGCTAAAAGCAGCCGGACGCTTGGTGTTCATATAGAAGAAGTGGTCGCAAGCCTGGAGGTAGCGCCAATCGCGAATAAGGCTGCGGTTGTCGCACTGACCGATACGCTCTGCAAGTGAGTAAAGTTTATCGTAGGCTTCGTTCTGGAGACGGTTGCCAAGCCACGACGAAAGGTCGCGTTCTTCTCCCGCACTCGAGATGGGATATACAACAGAGAGGTCGCCAACGGCTTTGATTTTCGATACTGCTTGTGTCGGGGTGATAAATTCTACACCACGTTCGGCAGCAAAGCGAGGAAGGGCTTCGAGGAATTGGAAGATACCCGTAGTTGCAGGATGAAGGTCTCCGAACGTCTCCATATTGAGGAAGATATTCACGATTTGTTCTTCTGCTGGTGTAGATGCAATCCAATCGATGTATTTGTCGGCAGTGAGGGGGAATTCAGGCCAAGTAGAATCGTTGAAGCGGAATGCGATATCGTCGCTCAATTTGCTATTACGGAGCAATAGTTTGAGTTTGGGTGCCGATGCTGCAGAGTAAACGTAGTCGGGCGACTTCCACCCAAGAATGTGCTTAGCACCTTCGGTGAGCACACCTTTGAAGCCCATTTCGAGGAGCTGGGGAGCGAGGTCATCGAAGTAGATGAGTTCGGTATTGCGAACTACTTTAGGTTCTACTCCGAGACGGCTACGGAGGATTGCATTGGTTTCTGCAATCTGCGCAGCAAATTCTTCGGGCTCGTTAATCGAAGCAAGGCCATAAGAGAAGGGCTGTGCTACAAATTCGACACATCCGGTGTCGGCGAGTTTTTTGAAGAGGTCGATTAACTCCGGTACGTAGTGCTCGAACTGTTCGAATGCCAAACCCGACACTGCAATAGAGCAGCGGAAACGTCCTTCGTTTTGCTCTACCATACGGAGCAAGGTTTCGCAAGCTGGAATATATGAGTTGTGTGCTACACGACTTACGATATCTTCGTTGAGGAAGTCATCGAAATAGTAGTGATCGCGGCCGATATCGAAGAAACGATAGCGTTTCAAACGGAACGGCTGATGTATTTCGAAATTAAAACAAATTGCTTTCATATTGTGGAAAAAGTAGTAGTTTAACGACCAAGAACTTTGTTGTAAATATCGATTACCTTTTGACCGGCCTTATCCCATGTGATTTGGGCAACTTCAGCCAAGCCGTCCTCGCGCATTTGTTTGTAGAGTGCGGGGTAAGAGATAATAGCGTGGATGGCATCTGCCATTGCGTCGATATCCCAGTAGTCTGTCTTGATGACGTTGTCAAGAATTTCGGCGCAGCCACTCTGTTTTGAGATAATCGAAGGTACGCCCATCTGCATTGCTTCAAGCGGAGAAATACCGAAGGGCTCTGATACTGATGGCATAATGTAGACATCGCTAGCTTTCAACATTTCGTACACCTGACGACCTTTTTGGAAGCCGGGGAAGTGGAAACGATCGGAGATGCCGCGTTCGGCAGCTAGAGCAATCATCTTATCCATCATATCACCCGATCCGGCCATGACAAAACGAACATTCGAGCAGTTACGGAGAACCTTTGCGGCTGCTTCGACGAAATACTCGGGACCTTTCTGCATGGTGATACGACCGAGGAATGTAACCACTTTTTCTTTTGTTGCACGAGGCATCTCTATATCGAGGAGATCCTGGCTAAGAGGCACAACTGCATTGTGTACGGTAGTCACTTTTGCAGGGTCGATGCCATAGTGGTCAATTACGGTCTGACGGGTGAGATTACTTACGGTGATTATATGGTCGGCATGAGTCATACCATCGCGTTCGATGCCGTAAACGGTGGGGTTGGGTTTACCACGCGAACGGTCGTACTCGGTAGCATGAACATGCACCACGAGGGGCTTTCCGGTTACCTGCTTGGCATGGATACCGGCAGGGTAGGTGAGCCAATCATGGCTATGGATGATATCAAAATCGAGAGTTCTTGCAATGACGCCGGCAGTGATTGAGTAGTTGTTGATTTCTTCAAGAAGGTTGCTGGGATACTTTCCAGAGAATTCAATACAACCAAGATCGTTTGTGCGCATATAGTTGAAGTCGGCATAGATATGGTCGCGCAAGTTGTAGTACAACTCAGGATCCATAACTTTACCGATTCGCGACTCTACATAGTCGCGGTCGACGTCGCGCCATGCAATAGGTACCTGCGAGGTGCCTATGATGCGCGCAAAGCTGCGATCTTCATCGCCGAAGGGCTTGGGTATGACGAAGGTTACGTCCATATCGCCACACTCCCACATACCTCGAGTAAGGCCGTAGCTTGCCGTGCCAAGACCGCCCAGGATATGAGGCGGGAATTCCCAACCGAACATTAATGCTTTCATAGGGTGCTTGATTTATAATAAATTGGGAATCAATTGTTTAGCTATTCATATCAAGTCGCTTCAACGAGCGATAGGCTCTAAGAACTTCAGCTACGTTTGTTGCATGCGATACGGCTCCACGACCTGTATAGGGAGGGTTGCCATCGTAGAGCTGCGAAAGCGAGCCGATACATCCGTTCGACATTTCGTCCTCAAAGCCTATGAGCATACGATCGATATAACCGGCTCCACTCATGCCAAAAACGCGCAAATATGCGTCGGCATAGAAGCCGATGAGCCACGGACGTGCCGGACCGTTATGCATTGCAAAATCGCGTTCTTCAGGGCTGCCAAGATAGCAAGGACGGTAGCCATAGCTCTTTGGCGAAAGGGTGCGGAGCCCCTTCGGTGTAAGAAGTTCGCGAGTAACTACGTCGAGCACACTCTTACGCTGACGACGGTCGAGAGGCGAGTAGTCAAGGCCGATTGCGATTGCCATATTGGGGCGAACAGAGGGGTCGGCATAAGTGCCATCTACGAAGTCGTAGAGATAGCCGCTTTCGTTGAGGAATGTATCGATGAATGGTTGCTTCATCTTGTCGGCTTCGGCAAGCCATGCTTCACGACGAACTGCGTAAGCTTCGTTTCCTTCTGCGAGCGATGCGGCAAACATAAGCGCGTTATACCAAAGTGCGTTAAACTCTACCAATCTGCCGGTACGTCGAACTACGGGCTGGCCGTTGAGAGTAGAATTCATCCACGATACTGCTTTGTCATGACCATCGGTCGAAAGCAGACCGGTTTCGGCATCAATATAAAGATTGGGATGTTTGCCTCCAAGAACGAAATCGACGAGCTTGGCAACGCTCTCCATGTAGAGTTTGCGCGCCGGCTCGACGCCCACAGTTTTTGCATATTGCTGTATAGCCCAAAGCGCCCAAAGAGGAATATCGGGAAGGTCGATGCCTGCGATAGTCTTCGAAATTTTGCCTGTGTCGACAAAGTTGAGCAGGGCTTTAAGAGCAGTTCCCATGATTGCTTCATAGTCGGCTCTATGGTCGATTGCCAAAGTCGATCCGGGAAGCGCCATGAATGTATTGCGAGCGAGAACGACACCCCAAGGGAATCCGGAGATGAGGTACATGCCATCGCCTCGGCGAATATAGAACTGCTTGGCGGAATTCTTAAGACAGTTGAAGAACGATGTACGAGGTGTGCGGCTTGCCTTTTCAGCTTCGTACATTGCAGATAATTTACGAGGGCTAACCTCGCTTACACCGGCAGAGAAAATAACCGACTCTCCTTTCTTGATAGGAATCTCAAAGTAGCCGGGCACCCAGAGGTCTTCACAGTAGGGCACACCGCGTTCGAGATCTTTTACATATTCAACGCCTTTATACCAATTGGGTTCATCAACCCATTCGGCTTTGCGATTGAACTGCATGTATAGTGTCGGGAATCCGTCGTAAAGACAAGAAGCAACGCCATTGGCAACCGGCTCGATATTGCGGTTGATCGCGTCATTTGCTACACAGAGGTTATTAGCTTCGCGGAATGCGAGGAAGGGGCGGAAACGAAGTGTTGTCGCCGAGTGCGCTTCTACGAGGGTGTAGCGAATAAGAATACGGTTTTCCTGGCTTATGAAAATTTTCTCTTTCGTGAGAATCACACCGCCGACGCGATATGTCATGCGGGGCACATCTTCACAATCGAACTCGCGGATATACTTGTGACCGGCCGGCGAATAAACGCCGCCTTGATAGCGATGGATGCCGAGGTTGAAAGGAGCGCCGTGCTGAATTACAGTCTCGTCGAGGCTCGACAGTAACACAAACGACTTGTTCTCCATTCCCTCCAGCGGGATTACCAGAAGGCCGTGCTGCTTACGAGTGTTGCATCCGGCAAGCGTCGTGCAGTGATATGCACCGGCTTGGTTGGTACGCAGCATCTCTTTTGCAAGCGACTGATCCAAGTTTATGAGCAGGTTCTTATCAAATTTAAGATAACTCATATAGGTTAAGGTTTATGTAGGTATAAATTTTATGCCGGTTTTAACTTCGCGAATTTACACTTTTATTTTATACAAGACAAGCAAATATGTCGCAAAACATCATTTTTTTCAAAATAACACTTTTTGGGCCGTTTTTGCTCATTAAAAAGCAATGAAGTCGCCCGAAAAAAGTTTCAGACGACTCCATCGTATGGCAATCTGCAAGATTTATATTCGCTTAATAAGTGATAAGCGATGTTACTTCTGCTTCTTTAGGAAGTGCGTTACGGCCGTTGAGGACCGAAATCTCGATAATGAAGTTGATATAAATCTTTTTGGGGTTAAGGCTTTTTACAAGCTGGTAAGCGGCATCCATAGTACCACCGGTAGCGAGTACGTCATCGTGGATAACTACGATATCATCGGGGCCGATAGCATCGCTGTGAAGTTCGATAACATCAGTGCCGTATTCTTTTGCATATTCCTGACGGATTGTATCAGCAGGAAGCTTACCGGGCTTGCGAGCTGGCACGAAACCGGCGCCAAGTTCGTGTGCAAGGATAGAACCACCGATAAAACCGCGTGATTCAATACCAACTACTTTAGTGATGCCTTTGTCGCGATACAACTTTGCGAGTTCGGTTCCGATAATATTAAGAGCTTTAGCGTCTTTGAACGCGGTAGTCAGGTCTTTAAAGAGAACTCCCTTGGTAGGAAAGTCGACTACGTCGCGAATTCGTGATTTGATGTAATCCATTATTCTAGGTTTAAGTTATTGATATTCTAATTTTTGAGTCGAAATTGTTTCACGTGGAACACTTTCAACGATTCATGAGTAACAAAAGAATGTTGACATCCGAAGGAGAGATACCTGGGATGCGAGATGCATCGCCAATTGTAGCCGGACGATGATTTGTCAGTTTTTGTCGAGCTTCAGTAGAGAGCGATTTTAAAGTCGAATAATCGATATTCTCCGGAAGTCGTATTTCTTCTAGGCGACGAAGTTTATCTGCAATAAGTCGTTCGCGAGCAATATAACCATCATACTTAATCAACACTTCTGCAGCTTCGACGATTTCGTCACGACGATTTTCGGGCAACTTTTCGATTGCTTTACGCAGCGGAGCAATGCATGTCGAAAGCTGTTTAACGGTAAGCTGCGGACGCTGAATAAGGTCGCGCAAACGAGTACCTTGACGAAGTGGAGTTGTACCTACGCTCTCCAAAAGTTCTGCAACTTCAGTCGGTCGAACGGTGAGATTCGCCGCTAATTCGATGAGTTCGTCGCGTAAGCGGCGCTTTTCTTCCATCAAATTAAAACGTTCGTCAGTAGCAAGACCAATACTATAACCGATAGGAGTGAGACGCATATCGGCATCATCTTGGCGGAGGAGAATGCGATATTCAGCACGCGAAGTAAACATACGATACGGTTCGTCAACGCCTTTATTAACGAGGTCATCGATAAGTACGCCTATGTATGCTTGATCGCGATGGAGAATAAATTGTTCACGTCTAAGAGCACGCAAAGCAGCATTAGCACCTGCTACGAGCCCTTGACCAGCGGCTTCTTCGTACCCTGTTGTTCCATTGATTTGACCGGCAAAATATAGTCCGTCTATTAGTTTGGTTTCAAGTGTATGCTTAAGCTGAGTAGGATCAAAGAAATCGTATTCAATAGCGTAACCGGCACGGAATAGTTGTGCATCCTTCAAAGCTGGGACAGTCTGCAAAGCCTCGATTTGAATATCCATCGGCATCGACGACGAAAAACCATTGACATAAAACTCTGTCGTAGTTTCGCCTTCAGGTTCGAGGAATAACTGATGCTCGGTTTTATCGGCAAAGGTTACAATCTTAGTCTCAATCGAGGGGCAGTAGCGCGGACCAATACTTGTTATCTGACCATTATAGAGTGGTGAGTCGGGCAATCCGCGACGAAGAATATCGCAAGTTTCATTATTCGTATAGACGATGAAACATTCACGCTGAGTAAGTTGCGATTCAACCCCGGGGAGATAGGAGAATAGATGATTTACATCATCACCGGGCTGAGGTGTCGTTAGTTCAAATTTGATGGTGCGACCGTCAAGACGGACCGGAGTTCCGGTCTTCATCCGGTCAGTCGTAAACCCTAGCGAACGCAGCTGCTCCGTAATGCCGTGAGATGAAGGTTCGGAGATACGTCCACCTTCAAAAGAAACTCTTCCTATATGCATCAAACCATTTAGGAAAGTGCCATTTGTCAGGACAATCTGAGGGGCTTTAAAAGTAGCACCTTCAATGGTATGGACACCAGCTAGTCGATTTTCGTCATCGAAAATCAAACGATCAACAGAGCCTTGCCACATCGACAGATTATCGGTATGCTCAAGAGTCTCGCGCCAAAGAGCAGAAAATTTATTGCGGTCAGCCTGAGCTCGAGGGCTCCACATAGCCGGACCTTTACTGCGGTTTAGCATACGGAATTGGATAGCAGTTCGGTCGGTAATTACACCCATCATTCCACCAAGAGCGTCGATTTCGCGTACAATCTGCCCTTTGGCAATACCGCCAACAGCAGGGTTGCAACTCATCTGCGCAATCTTGTTCATATCCATAGTGATGAGTAGTGTGCGGGCACCAATACTTGCAGAAGCATGGGCTGCCTCGCATCCGGCATGACCTGCGCCAACTACTATAACATCAAAATCAAATCGCATAATAAAGCTTAATGAAAGAATAAATCAACGCGCCATCGCTGTCCACATAGCGAGCGCTTCGTTTTCGTGAAATTCCATAATCTCACGTTCACCCGGGCCTTTATCATTAATGCCACAAAGGTGGAGAACACCGTGAACAATCACTCGCAACAATTCACAATCGTAGTCGAGCCCAAGACCTTCGGCGTTAGTACGCACTGTATCGAGCGAAATAAAAAGGTCGCCACGGAGCATAGTTCCGAGACAAGTATCAAAAGTAATGATATCGGTGTAATAGTCGTGATTTAGAAATTCACGATTCACTCTCAAAATCTCTTCGTCGTTACAGAAAATATAATTTAAAGAGCGAACAATGCGGTTGTGCGCTTTTGCAACTTGGACAATCCATTGCTCAAGTTGTTGATAATCAAGGGTCGGGAGTTCAACACCCGATGAAATCCACTGAAATGCGGGCGTCATTATATATATATATTATGAGATGCAAAGATACAAAATTTTCGGGATATAGCATTTCTACAGATTGAAATTTTAAAATGCACACATTTTTATTAGTTATTCTATTGATTATACGGTGTTTATAAGTATTTTACGCGCGACGAGGTTCAAAAATTTGAGAAGTATCCAACCAGATGGACGTAAAAAATAGAATCTCAGGCCGCCAAAATAATCTCCACTCCCCTACCCTACTGATTTAAAGTGGCAAAAAATTTCTCAAGCAAAAAAGATTGCATATATTTGCAAGCCTTGACAAAAATTCATCTTGAATCAAAAAACATACCTAAATGGCAAAAAGCAATCTATACACACGCACAGGAGACCTCGGCACGACATCACTCGTAGGCGGCACGCGCGTAGAAAAAAATAGCGCACGCCTAGAAGCGTATGGCACAATCGATGAAGCAAACTCATGGCTCGGTCTACTCAATACCTCCGAAGCACTACCCAACGGATCTCACGAAATATTATTCAAAGCGATGAATCATCTCTTCGACATCGGCGCAGCACTTGCCACCGAGCCGGAGTCGAAATGGCAACCGGAACCATTTCCAATCGTAGCCGTGGAAGAACTCGAACATGAAATCGACCGACTTGACTCTACCCTCCCCCGCCATCATCGGTTTATACTTCCATCCGGACACCCCGACTCGGCTCGAGCAAACATAGCGCGTACAGTCGTTCGTCGCGCCGAACGACGGATCACATCTCTCCTACCAACACAAACCATCGACCCAACGATATTGCGATATGTCAACCGACTGAGCGATTATCTCTTCATTTTAGGACGCGCAATAAATTATTTTAGCGGTAAAGACGAAATATTTTGGGAGAAAACTTGTTAGTACCAAGAAAATAGCTAACTTTGCGCACTTTTAAAATAATAGATATTATGTACTGGACACTTGAATTAGCCTCAAAGCTCGAGGACGCTCCCTGGCCCGCAACCAAAGACGAACTCATCGACTACGCAATGCGTAGCGGCGCTCCCCTCGAGGTAATTGAAAACCTTCAGGAAATCGAAGACGAAGGCGATACATACGAATCAATCGAAGACATCTGGCCCGACTATCCCTCAAAAGAAGACTTCCTCTTCAACGAAGACGAATACTAAGCCGGAAACAGATTAAATCGCCTAAATATCACAAGTAGGACGGGTTTTAACTCGCCCTACTTGTTTTTTTATGCAATCGATAATTTATGGTTTACTTAAATCAATTTCGATTTTCTGACGAAGAGGTAATCGAGCGATGGCAAACACAAAACGCCCCCTAGTCTTAAAGGATACAATGTGGAAGAGTTCATGAATGTAGCCGATGCCAATAATCAGTCGCTTTCAAAATATACACAAAGTAGAGTTGGAGAGCTTGAACGAGGTTTCTCAAATGGCGAAAGTGCATTGATTGATTATCAAATCAGCTAGAACATCCCGGATTGTATATTTTCGATGAAGCCGAGAATAGCTTATCGGCGGAATTCCAAGAAAAGTTAGCTGAAATCATCGAATTTTATGTATATCGCGGAAACTGTCAATTTATTATTGCAACACACTCACCATATATTATGGGTATTGGAAAAGCGAAAGTATATAATTTTGATATATAACCGGTAAGCCTATGTAATTGGTGGGAAACAGCTAATGCAAGAGCGTATTTTAAGCTATTTAGCAAACATCGCGAGAAGTTCGAATCTAAATAATGTAGATTAAAATTTATGCACGAGAACATTTTTATGTAAATTTGTGGCAAAATAATAATCTAAAACAGATTCGATGAAAAAATATACTCGAATAGCAATGGCTGTGATGTTATCAACAATTTACAACATTTCAGCTTATGCACAAAGCGACAACGAACTATTTCTTGCCGATCCTACGATTCACAATATTAACGGCAAGTATTATTTAGCCGGGACTCAAGGAGGGCGCCCAGCCGGTTTCACCGTTTACGAATCTAATGATTTGAAATCGTGGCACGCGACATCCCAAATTCCCAATCTATCGGTTGGTAACGACGTTTTTGGTACAAGAGGCTTTTGGGCTCCGCAATTTTTTCCGCTCAATGGAAAGATGGCAATGCTCTACACAGCCAACGAACAAGTGGCAATCGCATTCGCTGATTCGATAAGCGGGAAATACACCGGAAAGGAACAGCCCATTGATGGTTCGGAGCACAATATCGACCCATTCTTATTTCAAGATAGTGATGGCAAGTACTACCTCTACCACGTGCGATTTAACCATGGAAATTACATCTGGGTCGGAGAGTACGACATCGACAACAACTCAATCGTACCAGGAACATTAAAACAAGTGTTCTCCAACGACCAAGCATGGGAGCAGACACCAGCTTTTCCTTGCGACCCAATAATGGAAGGTCCGACCGTTATAAAGTTGAAAGATACATACTACCTATTCTACTCGGCAAACCACTTTCAGAGCACTGATTATGCCGTAGGATATGCCACCGCACCCACTCCAATGGGACCATGGACTAAAAATCCAAACAACCCGATTATTCACCAATCAATAGTAGGGACACCCGGAGCCGGCCATGGAGATGTATTTATCGACAATGACGGCTCATATAAATACGTCTATCACATTCACTATTCAGAAGAGTCGGTATCACCTCGTAGGACACGCATATTACCTTTAAATTTGAGACCAACAGGTAAAGACGATATTCCCTATACGATAACCGCGGAAGGCGACAAAATCATTGTCCCAGTCATAGAACAAAAATAAACGAACTATGAAACTGTCGTTATTATTAGTTCCACTTGTTTACGTATGCGCAAACGGATACTTGTATATGCGCATGATGCAGGTGGTATCTTGTTTGCCACTTTGGGGTAAAATATTACTATCCGTATTCTTTTGGATCGCGGCATTTGCACTGTTTATAGCCATCGGCCTCCGAGAATCATCACTACCCGACTTCATCAATCATGCACTATTTAATGTAGGGTCGATTTGGATGGTTTTACTACTCTACTCCGTGCTACTCCTCGGCTTGACAGACTTGATAAAACTAGCCATACCATCATTAGGACACTCGTTTTGGTATGCCCTGCCCGCAACTCTGGTACTGCTCACTTATGGCTACATAAACTATCGCAATCCGGTCGTTGAGCACCTTGATATCGCGTTGAATAAAAAATGTGATTCGAAGATGCGTATAGTGGCAATAAGCGACATACATCTGGGTTATGGAACGGGAATTAAGGCTCTAGAAAAGTACGTCGACTTGGTAAATTCAGAGCGGCCTGACGTAGTTCTGATTATGGGAGACTTAATCGACAATAGTATGAAGCCGATTCTCAGTAAGCCATTTGACAAGATATTAGCGAAAATCAACGCTCCGATGGGCATCTATATGGTGCCTGGGAATCACGAATATATTAGCAATATCGACAGTGTTAGTAGTTACCTTGAAAATACTCCCATCAAGCTGCTACGCGATAGTATCACTACCCTACCCAACGGCATCCAAATTATCGGTCGCGACGACCGATCCAATCGCAAAAGATTACCATTGGAACAACTCCTAGATCAAACAGACAAAGGATATCCGACGATAGTACTCGACCACCAGCCGTATAAGCTTGCCAAAGCCGACTCGCTCCAGGTAGATTTACTCTTGTGTGGGCACACTCACCATGGTCAAGTATTTCCATTCAATTTAATCACAGACCGACTTTATGAGCAGAGCCACGGCTATCGCAAATGGAGTTACTCTCATATATATGTATCGAGCGGACTATCATTGTGGGGACCTCCATTCCGCATCGGGACACACAGCGATATGGCTGTGATTGATGTAAGATAATAGAAGCCCTTCGAACAACAATCCGAAGGGCTACATTTTTTATTATACCATGGTTGCTTTAGCAAAGGAACCAAAACTTACAATATAAACGCCGGATACAAGTGGAATCAGAAGAGACGAAGCAGACAAGCGATTCTGATAGATACAAGAACCGGAAGGTGTGTAGATGCGTAGAGTATCGGCATAATCGGTAAGACGATCGATTTGCAAGGAGCCGGGAGCAGGATGTGAAATGCGAATAGGTGCTAATGATTTATCGCTAACAGGAGATATTATCGCACCTAGGTCAGAGCTCTCAGGCACGTAGAAAAACGACCATTGGCGATGAGTTGGAGCGTTATCATCATATAACCAAAGACCTACGTTTGTGCCATCGGCAGTGCCTACACCTTCCAGGTCGAAAGCTTTAGAGTAGTCCTCGTTACTGATTTTAAAAAAAGTATCGTCGATAGGGTCGATGTGAAAAAGCTGACCATCGGCAACTTCAGGAATGGTTTTAAGAGCGTACGCAGCTGTGTCGGCAGTTATTATATCACCATTCTTGTTAGTTAAAGTGTATCCGTCGCCACAAGCATTTACAGTCCAAACCTGGGCATTATCGAAGTCGATAGTTTTAATCTTTACACCATCACCAACAGCAGTGAGAGCCAATCCGGCAGTCTGTCGCGAACACACGAGATAGTCGCGTCCGGCGATGAAATCATTGTCGGCTTTATCGCCTTTAACGACTTGCAGAACAAATGTAGCGATGCTGAGAGCCGGAAGCTCGAACGACAATTTGCCGTCTTTGAGAGAAGCCGCATCGAAGTCAACCATATCGACGTCTTCTGTGGTTATAATTGCATCAAAATTAGGGTCAACCGACTCGTACATAGAGAGGTCGATAGAATGGCGAATAGAGGTCGCTCCCGGATTGATAACAACAATAACGAGTTCATCATCCTCCGGACTATGAGCCGCCAAAGCTTGACCGTTGAGAGTAGAAAGGAAAGTATAACCTTCTTTTATAAAGCGGCTGAAATGGCTACGAATTGAGTAGTTTTTGACCTTGTGATAAGTACCATCAGCAAAGCTATCAGCTTTAACGAGGCACCACTGGTCGTTACCTTCTTCGATATACTGCCAGTCAATCCAAGCAGAAGGCATAATAAATCGAATATCATTCATCAACTTCTGAGCCAGGTTTAAGTTTCCACTGATTCCAGTTCCCCCAGCACCGACTTCGCTCATCCAAAGAGGCATATTTTCTTCTTTACAGAGCGCGCTGATTTGAGTTCGTGCATGATCGTTAGCGGTATATGTGTGAACGTTCCACTGACCAATCATATCAAGAATACCAGCTTCTCTAAAAGCTATAAAATCTTTTACCGACTGCTCTACCGACGTTTCGTCTGTTGCCGAAATAACGGTATTAAGTCCCGATTCATTGAGAATAGGATAAAGGACTTTAACGAATTCAATCATTGAATTAACGTCGAAATGGCACCCCTCTTGCCCACCGTTTGCGCCCCAATAGCTAGTCATCGGTTCGTTGAATGGATCAAGAGTTCGGAATTCGATACCATACTCGTCTTTATAGTGCTTGCAGACATCCACGAGATAGTGAGCGAATTCTTCGTAAAATTCGGGTTTTAGATTGTCTTTCGAAGCTTTGGAATTTCCTGCAACACAACCGCTATAAGTCATATAATATGGGCATGAATTAGAGAAAGCTTCGAAGATAGCATCGGGACGTCGTTCTTTAATTTTAAGCATAATTTTTCGTTGTGCAGCATCGCGCGTCCAAATATAATCACCATCGGAAGAGTCTTTGAACCCTTCCATCTCAGCACGGAGCCCTTTACCGCTACCCATGTGGTGCTCAGTGCAATTTGAGTTATTCGGATCATCGCCACCACCGATATTATAGCGGAAAATGCGGAAATTAAGGCCGTCAGGACTTACGAGCCAATCGACGATTTCATCGATTTTATCATCGCTCCATTTTCCGCACATATTAGCCCACCAACAAAGCGAAACACCCCAACCATCGTGGAACTGACGTTCGGCATCCGGATTAATTACGTATGACACTTCTTCGATTTCGGGAAGGGTAGTCGGGTCGGTGGTAAGATACCAATAGTGTCGAGTATCCGTCCCCGATTTATCAGAGTAAACACGAGCACCTGGCATAGACTGGTCGGTGCCGAGGTACTTGCTATTCGAACGACATTTGAGTTTGATGAAGAAACTACCCGCTTTTTCGATGGCATACTGAGCTTTAGTCGACGAACCATTTTCAACAAAGGATGCATTCCAGTTGCCGTCGAGCGAGAGGAAAGAGCCGTCGGGAGCAGAGATGTTATAGAATCCGTCTTCAAGAGGAGTAAAAGTGAGTATTTGAGGGTTTGCAGCTTCAGCCGATTCGAGCACGGCACGGCCGTCGGCATCTTTAGCCAAGTGACAAGCACTAGAGTGCATCAAGAAATAAGCAGTGGGAGCTGAAATATTCTGTGCCGATAAAAAGAATGGCATCAGAAAAAGGAAGAGATTAAATAGAGACTTTCTCATTATTCGGTTATGATATTAGGTTATGCTAAATACCGAGCGTAAACTCGAATTTGCGACAAAGTTACAAAAAACTCAACAAGCACAAAAATTTTAAGAGTCAATCAACGTACATGCGCGCACGCTAGAACATTATAAGATAAAAAATGCTGAAGTTTCAGATTGTTTTGTTACCTTTGCGCAGGTTAAAATCTTCTGAACAATAAATACAATACTCACCATTAATAGCCTTAACGTCTATGAGAAAGATTTATACACTTTTTGCAGCTATTACAACCGCACTTAGTACACTCACAGTGTCGGCAGTCAGCCCGGCACGCCACCTCCAAAAGGCACCCACCATCAGAAAAGACGTTCCATCCGCTCCCATTGCCTCACGCGGTGAAGAAGGAGGCATTATGTCACTTCCGTGGGTTACTACCCTCCCCGAAGATGCAACAGTGAAGGTATATTCACGCAATTGCGAGATGCTTTATCTCGATATGGTTGGCTTGATTCACACCGACGACTATGGCGCATCGGCAACAGTAGCTTACTCTGGCGAAAATGTATATATTTCCAATAGTTTTGGCGGTAGTGCCCTGACATCGTACCTCGTTGGAAAAGTATCAGATAACACGATCACGGTAGACTTTCCACAGAAAGTTGATGTACAGGTTTACGATGATGCAACATATACCTACTTTGCTTACGCCCTTACCTATGAGGAAAATGATGGCAAATACAAAATGAATCTTGCCGAAGAACAAAGCGTAACATTCAGCATCACAGAAAACGGAATCAAACAAGATGGCGACAATTTCATAAGCCTTTTCTTGGCAGAACCGGCAGTTAATGATAAAGGTGAAGAAGGCTATAACGTACAATTCTCATACTTCGCCGACCGATATATCGAGCTGACAGAAGTTAACGATAAGCCCACTACCCTCCCCGAAACTGTAAACAAAGAGAGTTGGGTATTGAAGAGCGAAGAAGGAATGCGCATCATCGACGTAGCCATCGAGAATAACGACTTCTATATCGGCGGTCTCTTTACAGATATCCCTCAAGCCGCAATCAAGGGAACAATCGAAGGCGATAAGGTAACATTTGCGCGCAACCAATATATGGGTATTTCGGACTACTACCTTCACCACGCATACTTCATCCCTGCAACCTACGAATATCATGAAGAAACAGACGATTATGAAGCCGAATACACATTCGAAGCAAAGGATGATATAGTTTTCAGCTACGATAAAGAGGCAAAAACACTTACAACCGAAGAGGGTCAATCTATGGTGTTCAGCGCAATTACCGCCTGGATTTACTATATCGAAACATACAATGACCCGATGCTCTTCCAACAAGACAACTCAACCGCATTAGTTCCGGCAGACCCTCAGATTATGTCGATTGAAGACTTCTTCGATGATCTTGACTTCTATACAATCTGCTATACACTACCACTTGAAAGTACAGATGGTCGCGTTCTCGACAAGAATAAATATCACTACAATATTCTTCTCGATGATGAAGTCTATACCGTTGTTTACGAAGATTATGACGAAACAGAAGAATTCACCGATATTCCCTATGACTACGAAGACTTCCAAAATATGATTTGGATGGGAGATTATGTAGAAGGTTATGTTTGGGCAACCGGCTTCGACAAAGTAGGAATTCAAGCATTCTATGACAATGGCGATGGCAATATAACCAGCTCAAACGTTGTTTATATCGATGTAGCATCAGTAGGAAATGTAACAGCCTCGGCAGAAGTGGTAAATACCGAGTATTTCGATATAACCGGCCGTAAGGTATCAGGCAACGAACGTGGCTTGAAGATTTGCCGTCATACAATGAGCGACGGAAGTGTAAAAGTGGTAAAAGTAATGAAATGAAACGAAAACTGATAGTTTCAGCAATATTGTCGGTAGCCTTCGGGCTGCCGACTTTTGCTCAAAATACGCGCGAGATAAATTATGCCGGCAGCGACCACGAATGGTGGGGTACGAACAAGAAAGAGAAATACGATGTAGCAGTCCGCCTTAACGATCCCACCCTCATCGGAGCAAAAATAACCGAAGTAGAAATTCCTGTGGTAGAAAGCGAAGGTACCGACAATTGGTCGGTATGGCTAGCCTCCGAGTTAACTCTCGAAAACAAGGTCAATGTAGCCGACATAAAATCGGTTAATTGCACACCAAATAACGGCAAGGTAACAGTTACATTCGATGAAAGCTACACACTGCCCGAAAGCGGCGTATATGTAGGCTATTCATTCGAGGTAACCGAGCTAAGCGAATCTACCAAAACACCCATTAGCGTAGGAACATCGACAAATACCGAGGCTTGCTATGTGCACTCATCGCGCACATATATGAAGTGGCAAGCGCTCAACAAAGGTACCGCACTCAACTACACCATCAAACTAGAAGGCAATTTCAGCAAAGAGAAAGTAAGCATCAGTCCCCTAGCCGATTACGGCGAATTAGCCGGTGCAGAATTCAGCCCTACCATCACATTCCGCAATACCGGCTTGGAGGATATTAGCTCGATCAACTACTCTTGCACAATCAATGGTACAACAATCGACTTTTCAGCGGAATACACCCCAGCCCTCTCCCCGTCGATTGATAAAGATGTAAAATTAACCGCAAACCTCGGCATTATTGAGGAAGCCGGTTCATATCCGTGGTCGTTCACTATTACTTCTATCAATAATAAGAAGTACGCAGGCGGAGACAACACCGTTGAAGGCACAATCTACGCCTATCCCTATGCCCCTGCACATCATCCGTTAATGGAAGATTATACGGGTACTTGGTGCGGCTGGTGCCCGAAGGCAAATATCACAATGGAGGGTATGAAAGCTGATTATGGCGACAGATTTATCGGTATATCATACCACACAAAGGATATCCTAGCAATTTCGCCTACCCCATACGTAGAAGGTTCCGGAGTACCGGGATCGTATCTCGACCGTGGCAACTTTGTAGACCCTTATCACGGGACACAATATGAAGAAGACACAGAGTGTGCATCGTATCGCGATGGATTTGCAATCGATTGGGCAAACGAATGTGCCGTTACAGCCGTAGCCGACCTCGCTCTTGAGACTCGTTGGACCGATGATAGCCAAAGTGCGATAGAAGCAACATCGACAGTCAAATTTATACGACCATACGACGATGCCGACTTCCGCATGATGTATATACTTGTAAACGACGAAATTACAGGTAGTGGTCGTGGATGGTCGCAGAGCAACTATTACTCAAAGGAACATTCGGCAGAAAACACAGAAAAATATGCCGGAACCGACCTAATGGCACTTGTAGAAATGGATGAAAAAATCAAAGATATCAGCTATCATGATGTTGTAATCCTCGCCCCGGATACCTATGGAATTGAAGGTAGCCTTCCTGCAGAAATCCCCTACCTCACAGAATTAACCCACTCAAAAGTACTCAACCTCAGTGATGCTGTTACAACTCCTCCTGAAGATACTCGCGTTATCGATATTGTTCAAGATAAATCAAAACTGACAGTAATCGCATCGGTAATAGACTACACAACCGGACGCATTATCAACTCTCGCAAAGTGCGCGTGGGCGAAAGCAGCGCCGGTGTTGAAAATGCGGAAGTCGAGACAAATACCCCAGAGGTTTGGTACAACCTCCAAGGAGTTCGCATAGACGCAAAACACACAAGTCCCGGCATCTATATAATCAGGAAAGGTAATTCAACTAGCAAACGTGTTGTGAGATAATTAATAAACGAGTCCGCAGAAACGAAAAATGTTGCGGACTCGTTATTTTTTAAGAGTGGACGGAGGATGGCTTTTCTTCCTATTTTTTTCCACCCGATACAACCAAAGGACGTGTCGGACAAGTCTGACGTGTCGGACGAGTCGAGCGCTTGCGCTTTAGTTTTTT
>CAZYYV010000013.1:28724-36125 GCA_964651295.1 uncultured Bacteroides sp. | reverse complement strand
GATTTGAGCACTTTGTATGGCGTGTTTTTCTGTTTTGATGCAAAGGTAGGATGGGGCGAGAAGGTTTGATTGTAGAATTTTTATTCGGCGGGAAATTTTGTTTGTGGATTGTTGAAGTTTGGCGTTCAAGGTAAGTGGTTGCTATGTAGGTAGTCTTTGCATTTACAAGAATATTGCGTACCTTTGCAGCAATAAATCAAAACGATATATAGTGTCAAGAAAAAGAAAACCACTTCCCATTTTGGAAGATGTTGAGATAATCGATGTGGCAGCAGAGGGTAATGCATTGGCCCGCGTCGATGATATGGTTGTGTTTGTTCCTTTCGGAGCACCCGGCGACCGTGTAGATATAAAACTTGAAAAGAAAAAGAAATCGTATGCAGAAGGTCGTATTGCAGCAATGCGCCAGCCTAGCTCGATTCGCGTAGAACCGAAGTGTAGCCATTTTACTATTTGTGGTGGCTGTCGTTGGCAGCATTTGCCATACGAGTTTCAGTTGAAGTGTAAGCGTCAGCAGGTAGTTGATGCACTTGAACGTATTGCAAAGGTTGAGTTGCCCGAAATACCGGCAGCTCTCGGAAGCAAGAATATTTGGGAGTATCGCAATAAGATGGAATACACCTTCTCAAATCGTTGTTGGCTTACTTTCGAGCAACTTAATAGCGGAGAAGAATTCCCCGACCGAAATGCAGCCGGTTTCCATATACCCGGAGCATTTGATAAAGTACTCGATATCGACCGTTGCTACCTCCAGGATGATATCTCGAACCGAATGCGTCGCTTCGTAAAAGATTATGGCAAGGCTCACAATCTGCCATTCTATGACCTCAAAGCACAACAAGGATTCTTGCGTACTATGATGGTACGTATTGCATCGACCGGTGAAATGATGGTGGTTATTGTTGTAGGAGAGGACCGTCCGGAAGACCTCCGCGCTCTTTTGACTGCATTTGCCGAAGCGTTCCCCGAAGTAACATCGTTGATGTATGTTGTCAATACAAAGGTAAATGATACAATCGGCGACCTTGATGTCGAGCTTTTTGCGGGCAAGGAGTATATCGAAGAAGAAATGGAAGGACTCCGTTTCCGAGTAGGACCTAAATCGTTCTATCAGACTAACTCTCGTCAGGCCTACGAACTCTATAAGGTTACTCGTGATTTTGCAGGATTGACCGGAAATGAACTAGTATATGACCTCTATACCGGAACAGGAACTATTGCAAACTTTGTAAGTCGCAAGGCACGCAAGGTTGTAGGTGTAGAGTATGTGCCCGAAGCTATTGAAGATGCTAAAATCAACTCAGCCGTTAACGGCATTGATAATACCATCTTCTTTGCCGGAGATATGAAAGACGTACTTACCGACGACTTTATCGCCGAGCATGGTCATCCCGACGTGATGATTGTGGATCCACCCCGAGCAGGTATGCATGGCGATGTAGTAGAAACTATCCTACGAGCAGAGCCACCTGTAATAGTGTATGTGAGCTGTAATCCAGCGACCCAAGCTCGCGACCTCGCCCTTCTTGATTGTAAGTACAAGGTCGAAGCAGTTCAGCCGGTGGATATGTTCCCCCACACACAGCACGTAGAGAACGTAGTACGTCTCAAACGCCGCTAAGCACCGAGTTGTAGTATGCCGGGTCGCCGGTTACTTCTCGTCCGATGAATGGAGGAATGGAGACGGGTGTTTCAGGGTCGGGTAGTTCGATTTCGGCTATTACGAGCCCATCATGACGTCCGTGGAATACATCGACTTCCCAACGAAGTCCTCCCCCGGCATCTACAATATATCGAGTTTTTTCGAGAGTGCGATTGCCACAGCAAGCGGCAAGCATTTCGCGAGCATCAGCAAGTGGAATTTCGTACTCCCATTCACCTCTTACGGCGCCGTGATTGCGACTTTTGACGGTAATCCAAGCGTTGGAGCCAGAAACGCGCACACGAACAGTGGCGTCGGGGTCTGTCGAAAGATAGCCTTGCGCAATGTCGATGCTACGTTCAGCAAAGTCGACAAAGCTCATATCGTTGACGAGGAACTTTCGTTCAATTTCTTTTGCCATAGGTTTAATAATTTTCAGCAAAGGTAAAAAATAAAACTTGAAGCGCATTGCTTTTATATTGGTAATTGTGTTTGTAGCGCTCACCGCTACAGCCCAACACGCAGCATCGTTTATCCGAGGAATTGTACGCGATTCGGTGTCGATGCAGGGTTTGCCATACGCTTCAATAACCTTGATACCCGGAGGAAAATCGACCTTAGCCGATGGTAACGGACTTTTTGAAATAAACTTACCAGAAGGCACAACAGGTATCTCGGCGTCGTGTATGGGCTATGCAACAAAGGTGGTCCCAGTAAAACGGACAAGTCATAACCTCTATGATATCAATCTACAAGCAGAAGCGAAAGAGCTTAAAGAGGTGGTGATTAAAAAGAAAAAGTATAGCAAAAAGAATAATCCGGCGGTCGAGTTTGCTCGTCGCATTCGCAACTCACGTCATGCCAATGACCCTCGTCGAAACGACTTCTACACCTACGACAAATATGAGCGTATCGCACTAGGGCTAAATAACTTCGATACAACGCGCCAGAACGGAATGGTGCGAAGTATGCCTTTTTTATTAGAGCACGTCGATACGTCTGAAATAGATGGACGCCCAGTGTTGAGCCTATCGCTTAAAGAAACGGCATCGACAATCTATTGGAAGAAAGAAGGATCGACCGAAAAAACACTCATACGCGGCACTAGAAGTAATGGCATAGACGAATTTATCGACGAAGAAAATGTACAGGCAATTTTAACCGAGCTTTTACGAGAAGTTGACCTCTATAAAGGTGATATAATGCTACTACGCAACACCTTTGTAAGCCCGTTATCTGCAATAGCACCAGATTTTTATCGTTTTTATCTCGTAGATAGTGCTGCAATAGTACCCGGCTCAAAAGAACCTCATATCGCCCTTGCGTTTTATCCTCGTAATAAAGCGTCGTTTGGCTTTTCTGGGCACGTATATGTACCCGCAGCTGATACGTCGATGTTTATCAGCCGAGTGGAGATGTACACTCCAAAGGATATCAATCTTAACTATATACGTCAACTCAATATCACCCAGACGTATCGAAAAGCAGCTGATGGAAGCCGCTTGAAGATGAACGATGAGATGTTGATGGTATTTGGAACGTTGCCTAAAATGCCGGAATTATATGTGAGTCGAAAGTTGCATTTTGACCATCATTCGTTCGAGCGACCAGCAGAATCAGATAGTATCTTTGGACAGTTGGGCACAACTCTTACAGAAGCACTTGCCGCAGAGCGTGATTCTGTTTTTTGGGAAAACGAGCGGCGTGTACCCGAAGCGACCGGAGAGAGTAGGGTAGACTTGCTTATGGAGCGTCTGCGTCAGCGTCCGCTATTCTATTGGTCGGAGAAAATCCTCAAGATCTTGGTGTCGGGTTATATTCCAACAGCAAAAGAAAGCAAATTCGATTACGGTCCAGTCAATACCACAGCCAGCTATAATTCGCTCGAAGGTCTGCGTCTTCGTACCGGAGGTATGACAACAGCCAATCTTTCGAAGCATTGGTTTGGTCGAGGATATGTAGCATACGGTTTCCGTGACGAAAAATGGAAGTATAGTGCCGAAGCCGAGTATTCGTTTAATGAGAAAAAATATCATCCGCGCGAGTTCCCAGTGCATTCGCTTAAGTTGATGCATCGTTATGATATCGACCGCTTAGGTACGCACTACCTCTATACCAATGCCGACAACTTTGTGCTTTCGTTAGCACGTTCGTCTGATAATAGATTTTCGTATCGACGAGAGACCAAATTGACCTATACCCTTGAGCTGAATAACCACTTCTCACTTACAGCAACAGTAGGGCACGACCGCCAAGAAGCAACGCCATTCTTGCCATTTATTACCGGAAAGGGAGAGCAGTTGTCGCATTTCGATGAGTCGTCGTTGAGCGTAAGTCTTCGTTATGCACCGGGCGAGAGATTCTATCAAGCGAAATCGTATCGTATTCCAATCAACGAAGATGCTCCTGAGTTTATCCTCTCGCATACATTTGCCCCAACAGGCGTCCTCGGGTCGAAATATACGGTAAATCGCACCGAGTTTTCGTTTACTAAACTATTCCGCTTGTCGATACTTGGACAACTTTCGACAGTCGTAGGTGCCGGTCATGTATGGGGTACGGCTCCGTTTACCGAATTATTGATACCAAATGCCAACTTATCGTACACTATCCAGCCCGGTAGTTTTGCGTTAATGAACCCGATGGAGTTTATTAACTCGTCGTATGTATCGCTACACGCATCGTGGAATCTGCGCGGTGCTTTATTTAATCTAATTCCTGGCTTCCGCAAGTTGGGACTGCGAGAGGTGGTTAGTTTTAGCGGTCTATATGGCCGATTAAGCGCGCGGAATCGTCCGACAGCTACATCTAACTTGCTTCAATTCCCCGAACATAGCGCGATGAGCAATATGAGTAAGCCATATATGGAAGTGTCGGCAGGCCTCGATAATATCTTCACGGTTCTACGAGTTGATTATGTTTGGCGACTTAACTATCTCGATGTACCATATGCCATCGACCGACACGGCTTGCGAGTGGCAATGCATTTCACATTCTAAACAACTATTTTAGTCCAATATTATTTCGTATTTTTGCATCCACTATGGAAGCAACCCTCAACCGACTGACTGAATTGCTGGCATACGATGCCGCAGCGCCAATGTTGTTCAACACGGGCTTGTTTTTGGTGCTCTTCATTATATTTTTGGCATTGTATCAGATGGTGCGTGGCTGGCGACGCGTGAAGATGTGGCTTGTCATAGCCTTTTCGCTTTATTTCTACTATAAATCGAGTTCGTGGTGCGTGCTTATTCTAGCCGGCGTATGTGTAAGTGACTACCTCCTTGGTTTGTTGATGGGAGTGGCGAAAAGCAATATTTTCCGTCGGTCGATTGTGGCGTTAAATGTGGCAATGAACGTCGGAATGCTTGTGTATTTCAAGTATTTCAACTTGCTTGCCGATGCATTTAGCAGTATTGTGGGCACGTCGTTTGATCCGCTAGACATCATTCTTCCGGCTGGAATCTCGTTCTTTACATTCCGTTCGATTAGCTATATAGTCGATCTTTATAGAGGTGTAATGGAGCCTTGTCGCACTTTCCTCGATTACGCATTCTTTTTGACATTCTTTCCGCCACTCTTGGCCGGTCCTGTGGTGCGAGCCAAGGATTTACTACCTCAGATAAAGGAAAATCCGCAAGCGACTCGCGAGATGATATCCGAAGGATTTTTTCTCATTATGTGCGGCCTTGTGAAGAAAGTAGTGATAGCCGACTATATAAGTGCAAACTTTGTTGACCGCATCTTCGATAATCCGGCTCTTTATAGCGGCTTCGAAAACATGATGGGAGCCGTTGGGTTTACAATTCAACTTTATTGCGACTTCTCGGGTTACTCCGATATGGCAATCGGCTTGGCACTCTTGCTCGGATATAGATTCAAGGATAACTTTGCCGCCCCGTTTAAGTCGCAAAGTCCGACTGAGTTTTGGCGCCGTTGGCATATATCACTATCGTTTTGGTTGCGCGACTACATCTATATTTCGCTTGGCGGTAATCGTCGTGGTACATATCGCGCCTATTTCAATCAGTTTATCACGATGGTAATCGGAGGTTTGTGGCATGGAGCATCGTGGATGTATATCATTTGGGGTGCATATCATGGCTTACTACTCATAATCCATAAGGCAATTAAGAAAGTGTGGCGTTTGCCCGAAGTACTTCGCGGCAATATCGGCATCCGCATTTGTAATATGGCTATCACGTTCACGCTTATAGTAATCGGTTTTGCTATTTTCCGAGCCCCTTCACTTGATACTGTCGGCACGATGGGAGAGCAAATAGTAGAGAATTTCCACCTCTCGGTTGCTCCACAGTTCGTGGAAGGATATTTGATGATAGTTGTGTCGATGGCGGTAGGCTTTTTTGCTCATATATCACCAAAGTCATGGACAACAGCAACGCGTAGTAAATTCATAGCCTTGCCTTCGGTAGCTCAGGCAGTGGTGCTTGCGTTGGTTATATTCTTTGTAATACAGACCCGTCAGAGCGAACTCGTTCCCTTTATTTATCTTCAGTATTGAACTATAGCTTCCAATGGTTTGTTTTATTAGATATAAAACAAACTACTATGAAAGCTTTAAGAATTATTGCAGTTGTAGCGTTGTGCCTTGGAGCATGGACGGCAGCCGAATCGTGTTCGCGAGTTGTCTATCAAGGCGATACCGGTATAGTTATGGTTGGTCGCACCCTCGACTGGCGTAATCCTATTCCTACCGACCTGTATGTCTATCCGCAAGGCGTGGCGCGGAAGAGTATGCCATCAAAGCCCAATCTAGAATGGACATCGAAGTACGGCTCAGTTATTGCTGTGGGATATGATGGTGGAGTAACCGAAGGAATGAACGAAGCCGGATTGGTGATGAACGGACTCTTCTGCAGTGGCTCTATCTATAAGATTTCCACCGGCAGTGGCGATACTCCGGTGATGAGTTTGGCAATGATAGTGAGCTATTTCCTTGATAATTTTGCCACGGTTGAAGAAGTGGTCGCTTGGCTTGACGACAATGAATTTGCTATCTTTGGTAAGACTTTCGACGGCGGAACAGTGTCGACTCTCCATTGGGCAATTACGGATACTACAGGAGAAACACTTGTTATGGAGTATATCAATGGAAATCTTACAACTCATCGTGGCAAGCAGTATAAGGTGTTGACAAACGACCCGCCAATCGAGCAAATGGAAGCGATTAACGCTTATTGGCAGCGGGTCGGTGGTGCAAATATGTTGCCGGGAACCGTAACAAGTCCCGACCGCTTTGTGCGTGCTTCGTTTTTTATTAATAACGTTCCGACAAATTATGATGAAACTCAAGCCCTGGGTTGCCTTGAGAGTATTATGGGTATCGTAAGCGTTCCGCAAGGATATGAGTTGCCCGGCGAACCAAATCTCTCGTCGACACAGTGGCGAGCCGTCGCTGATGCAACCGGCGGAAAATATTACTTCAAATATGCCGACTCGACCGGCGACCTTTGGATAGACCTCGGCCGACTTAATCTCAAGCCGGGTGCTCCAATCCTTAAACTTGATACATCAAAGTATCACTATCTCACCGGATGCGCCAACGACCATTTGTCTCCAAATCCCGGATTTACACCGATGTATTAGTTTACTACGTCGCGAATGATAAATTTAGCGGTGATAGAGTTGTATCCGCACCAATAACCATATCCGCCGATGATATTTGATTCGATGAATGATGATGTGGTCAGGAATACGTTATTTGAGGTCACTCGGTCTTGATTGATGCTGTTCCATAC
>CAZYYV010000013.1:0-28624 GCA_964651295.1 uncultured Bacteroides sp. | reverse complement strand
GAGGTCACTCGGTCTTGATTGATGCTGTTCCATACGCGGTAGGATTCGTAGTCGAACTGAGCCATTTTAACCGATACGGTATCGTCGATTGTATAGAATGGTGTATAGTCGCTTAAACCTGCGTAATGGCCGCGATATACAGGAATGGCGCTTTCGTGGTTGAGCACGTCGGAAGCAAAGGTTCCGAGGTATGAAGCCAAAAATTGCTTCGATTTGGTACCCGTGCGCGAGAAGAGTTGGAAGTAGCGAGTGGTATTATCTCGGCGTATATAGCGAGCCGAAATTTGATATAGCGTATCGGTGTCGGTGCCTTTTGCTACTTCGAATGTGCAGCTGTCTGTGCTCGCCGGTATCGTTGTCGTCGCTTCAGCTTGATACTCGCCGTAGTCGACAATCAAGCGATACGTCTTGCCGGCTACTCCTCGGAGACGTCCGGTAGTATAAATATATGGAGGAAAGTAGCCGTTGTCAGTTTTGCCGGAAAGTACAACCGAGTCAACACCATCGGTAACGGTTACTTTCGCCCAGCGTACGATGTAGTTGTATAGCTCGTCGATATTTTGCGGCGTAGTGTTTGGCGGAATTGATTTGGTAAGTATTACGACAGGAAATTTGCCGTCTTCAATCCACCCTTCAACAACTAATTCCGATTTTGTCGGCTTTAAGTCGAGTTCGCCTTGGCAAGAGCAAAGCAGTGCAAAGGTTACTATCATAGTTAATAACTTACGCATAGTACTAAAACTTATAAGTATAACTAATCGACGGCATAATGTTGATGGCAAAAGTCATCGGCTTGTATCTGAATTCGTTATTATCATTAACGCTCATAAAGTAGAATAAATCGTTAGACGAGCGTGTGGCATTATAGACCGATAGATTGATGCAGTGTTCGTTGCGCTTTCCGCATTTCCATTTGTAGTTGGCAGAAAGATTCATGCGAACGTACGGTCGTAGACGCACGCCGTTGTATTCCCCTTTCTTTATTACTAAATTGTTGTTTAGAAGATATACCGATTCGGCTGCTGTGAATGATGTACCGGAGGCGTAGACGAATGTGCCGCCAAACGACCAATGTTTGTTTAGTTCATAGGTTGCCACGGCGTTAAATTCGTGTGGGCGTTCGTGGTTGGTAGGGTAGTTGTCTACTTTGCTCAGTCGGTCGAATCGGCGGCGTGCGTGAGTGTAGGCGTAGCTAATCCATCCGTTTAGTTTTCCCGAACATTTATTGAGCGATACGCAGAATCCATAGTTTTCGCCATTGCCGTAAATCATATTTCGGTACAAATCGTATGTAGTGTTGACGTAGTCGACCACAGAACCGTTATATGCGACTTGGTGATATAGTCGTTTGTAGAACACTTCTGCACCTATGCGGTAGCTGTGGTTGGCGATATAAGTGCCGCCTTCAATGCTAATACTGTGGGCGTATTGTGGTTTGAGAATTGAGTCGGAGGCAATCCAAAATTCGGTGGGCATACCAAAGTCGGTAAATCCGGTTTGTGATAGATACTGATGTCGCAATGCATATGATGCTGCAATATATGCATCTGCGTTGCTTAGCGATAATCGAAGCGACGGGTCGATGGCTCCGTAATTTGTCGAACTGTTGTTGAATGCGTCGATTGTAGCCTTAAAGTCTGTATCGTTGAAGAATGCTTCAAATGAGCTGTACGAAGAACCGTCGAAGAAGTAGATTACAGGTTCGGCAATCCAATAAGTGGTGCCGTTCCAAGTTTCGTCGATGAAAGGTTCCAAGATTATGTTTGCTTGACGTTCGCTCTTGCCGTCGTAGAATAAGTTGACGTCTGAGAGCGAGTTTGCTTGGTTGATATACGATTTGAAATTGCGTTCGTTTGTATCGTTATCAGATGCATCATCAAGGTAATCGGCATATTTTACTACGTCTGAAATTGTGCCTTGAATCTGAACGCGCCCGCAGATGTCAAGCTTGACAAATGCATTTTTGCCGCTTACATCATCCCAGTTGTATTTATCTTCATCGAAGTCGTGCGACGAGAATGCGTCAATATTTACTGACGGCAAATTATTTACGTCGGCAGAAACACCGATGGTGACGAGATTTGTGCCGTTTTTGCTGATAATAGTGGAAACAGAGCCTTTCGTGTTACCGGTATAAGCTGCTTGTGAAACGTTCACTTTGTAGCCGTTATTAATTTCGACGAGAGCCGATACGGTTACATTACTCTTTGCAATGTCGAAATGTTCGCCCGTAATGCTGCTCAAATCAGTCTTTACAGTAGTCTTGATTACCTCTTTCGAGTTTTGGGTAAGAGTTACTACGATGTTTTCGGGCACTCCGATTGTGCAGGCTGTGTAGTCGTAATAATCGTTAGAGGTATAAGTGTATCCGTTAGATGTGCTGTTTTCTTCCCACTTATAGTCTTTCCATTCTTCGATATTACCGGCATATACTTTCTTGATATCACCACTTGTTTGCAGCTTCAAGATGCATTCCTTACCGTATTGGTCGGTGAAAACAAATTCGAGATTGTTCGATTTTGAATAAGTCCAACCATTGTTAGAAGCAGTAAATTGACCGGTGAAATTCGATGCCAACAACAGCGCCGAATAGACAACTATCGGCGCAGTTGTTGTTTTGTTAAATACTAGTTATTTAATCAATCGAATTTCGTAGATGCGAGGTGATGGGTTGTCGCCATCGGCTGCAATTCTAATGGTATGGCTATCTCCGGTGGTTGGGAGGACGAAATCGGCGAACGTGATGTCGTCGCTATCTGCGTTGGCAAGAGTGCCTACGGGCAGATTGTCAATCGAAATGGTTGCAGATTTGTTTGTCGACGGATTGTAGTATACGCGGATTGCACGAGTGGCGTTGTTGGAGTGTAATGTATATTCAAACCAACCTCCGGCATTGGCTCGGCGCCAATGGATGTCGCCGTCAGCTCCCGTAAATGAATTTTCCATCGCTATGAAGTGGTCGCTTTCGGGCTGTTGTTCTCCACAGATGATGTGGTCGACTGTAATAGCGTCGAGGGCTGCTTTTGCGGCATGTTCTTCAGCGATTTTCTTCTGTCTTTCGGCTAATTCGCTTTCCGATATTACCGGCCAATATACGATGTATCGACATTCGTTCAATAGAGCGAAGGGCTCAAGGTGGATACCTTCGTATTTAGTCGGAAAAACATTAGATACAGAGAAACGTAATGGGCTGTCGCTTACTTTGTGGATGTTTGTGAGTAAGTCGGATGGTTCGCCAACAAGTACAGGCATTTCATTAAGAGGCAACTTTTCGCCCACTGCAATATGTCCACCACGGCTGTCGTCGGCAAATAGTCCGACTTGTCCGTCGCAACCAAGGTTAGAAGCCAATACGATTGGCCCGTATAGTATTGAGTAGTTTGCAGAATGGTCGGCGAGTTGCTCAAGGTGCAACGACATAGGCATTGTTACGCTCACGCTGTCGCCTGCGTTCCATTTGCGTGCGAGGGTGATATAGCCGTTGTTGATAGTATAACTAGAATCTTTGCCGTTGATATACACCATGATATTGGTCTCATCAGTCCACTCGGGAACGCGGATGTTAAGGGCAAATTTTTTAGTCTCTGCACGTGTAAGTTCGAAGGAGATAGTCTCAGACTCGGGGAATGAGGTGCTTTGCCGCAGTTCGTTGCCCTCCCACGTTAAAGTCGATGGAATGAATAGGTTGACATATACGTCTTTATTGTGATGAGCATAGATATATTCGCCGTATCGTCCTTGATTCTCCATGCCTGAGCCTACGCAACACCAGAAACTAGTCTGCGGTTGCGAGTATACGCGGTAGTGCCCTGGACGCATCGGGGTGAAGTAGACAAAGCCGCCACGCTCGAGGTTCTGTGCCGAGAGAATATGATTGAACATTGCTCGTTCGATATAGTCGGCATAATTGCTGCTAAGACTTGTTTCGTAGAGCAATTTGCTGAGACGTAGCATATTATAGGTGTTGCAAGTCTCCGGACCTTGTTCGCTTTCAAGCATTGAAGAGAAGTCGTCGGGCGAGTGGAAGTGTTCGCGTACGCTATTTCCGCCAATTGATACGGAGCGATGGTTTACCACGTCGTTCCAAAAGTATTCAACGGCGTGCTCCCATGCATCATTACCTTCGATATCGGCAATGCGTTTATATCCGATAACCTTAGGAATCTGAGTGTTGGCATGTTTGCCGGTGAGTTCGTTTTTGCCTTCAACGAGCGGATTTAGAATGGCGTTGTGCGAGAATTTGTGGGCGAGGTCGAGGTACTTCAGCTCACCTGTCAACTCGGCAACATTGGCAAAAATCTCATTGAGACCGCCGTGCTCGCTGATAAGCATCTGCTGAATTTGCTCATCGGATAGATTCGAAACTTCGTCTATCATCCAGTCGGTAAGACGGATAAGCATCTCTTTAGCGTCGGTGCGATGTGCTTGCACGGCAGCATCGTATAGACCCGCAAAAATCTTGTGGATGTTGTAAAGAGGTACCCATTTACCATTGAGGTCGAATCCTCCCGGACGGATATTTCCTTCTGCTATTTCTTTCCACATAGCTACCCCACCGGGGATTCCGCTCAGATAGCCTGTTCCTACGTTATCTTGGCATTTTTTGAGTTCGGAGAGCATGTAGTCGAGTCGTTCGCCGACGGCTTTATTGCCAGTCGCTGCATACATATAAGCCAATGCCGATACGTAGTGCCCGCCGATATGTCCGTCGAGACCTGTATTTTCCCAGTTGGTGTAATTCTCGGCTTTTGGAGTCAATCCGGCTTCTTTGTAGTATGGAGCCAACAGACGGTCGGCATCAAGAGCCAAGAGATATTCTATGCCTTTGTCTTGAGCTACTTTAAACGGGCCATCAGTAAGTTGTACAGCCTCAACAGGGAAATATGTGGCGAGCTTATCGGCCTTGACGTTACCGGCGAATGTTAATTGCGACGACAACGCAATGATGAGTGTCGCTGTTATTGCTATTGATTTCTTCATCAATGAATCTATTTAGTAGGAACAACTTTCTTAATAGAGCCGTCTTCATTAAACTCGAGACGGTCGATGCACACTTGACGATGTATACCGGGTGCGTCGTTAAGGAAGTGTTTATTTATTCGGTGGTATACAATACGCCACTCGTCGGTGCCTGGAATATTGAGGATAGAGTTGTGTGCAGGACCGTAGATTTCCTTTTCTTTGTCTTGTACGAGGATGACGGGCTCGTTGGCTACTTTGACGTCGCCGAGGGGCGATTTGGCTGTGCCGTAAGCTACGTGGTAGTTGGGCGAACCGGTGTCGTCGACCGACCAAGTGAAGTAGTATATGCCCTTGCGATAGAATACGTAAGGAGCTTCACGGTAAGCATAGTCTTCGAGTGTGCCACCCTTAGGAGTGAGTACTTTGATAGTATTCTTTTTGATAGAGGTCATATCATCGTTGAGTTCGGCACCTGCCATATATCCGTTGCCCCAGTAGAGGTAGAATTTACCTGATACGGGGTCTTGGAAAACGTCAACGTCGATTTGCTGCCCGCCGTCGGTGGGCGAATCGGTAACGATCGGTTCGCCAAAATCGTAGAACGGTCCTTCGGGATTATCCGCAATGGCTACACCGATAGCTTTGCGGTTGAGATTAGGTTCGTGTCCGCTGTAGTAGAAGAAATATTTGTAGCTACCGTCGTCCATTTTACGTTCGATAATAGCCGGAGCCCACGCGTTTCCGGTAGCCCAAGGTACTTGAGAACCCTTAAGGTCGAGCATAATGCCTTCTTTAGTCCAATTAGTAAGGTTGCCCGAAGAGAATACGGTAAAATAATGACCGCCCCAACCGGGAGTGCCGTCAGTTGTCGAGTAGATGTAGTATTTGCCTGTCTTTTCAGAGTATAGCACTTCAGGGTCGGCGTGGAATTCGGGCAGAATCGGGTTATGCTTATTTTCGAGAGCAGAATACTCGAGGCTCGCACCTGCAGAAGTAGCCGGAATTGGTTGGATAGTCCCGTCGTTGTTGTAGTATAGGTTTTCGATGATAACCGACCGCGAACCGCTACCTCCATCGAGACCACCGATGTGAGAGAAGAAATAGTCGTGTCCTTTGAAGTTGACAATAGCCGGGTGAGTAGTGTTGCTATTGCCTGCCATTTCAGAAATTACGCCCATATATTCCCAAGGACCATCGATGCTGTCAGCCATTGCGTAGGCAATCTTTTCAGGCCATTGAGCTGCATAGGTGAGGTAATATTTACCATTGCGTTTGTGGAGATATGGAGCTTCTGTGAAATCTTTGAGCTCGATTTTATGAATCGGGCCATCAATTTCGGTCATATTCTTTTTCAATTTGGCATAGTAGCAGTGAACGTTGCCCCAAATGAGGTATGGCTGACCGTCATCGTCGATAAATGCAGCGGGATCGATGCACACCCAAACGTGCGATGCGCCAAAACAGTCGTCTTTGGTAAGGAGCGGTTTGCCGAGCACGTCGGTGTATGGCCCTTCGGGACGGTCGGCTTGAGCAACGCCGATGCCGCACCAGTTTGTAGATGAATAGAAGTAGAATTTACCGTCGGGACCTTGAATGGGATGGCCTGCAAACGATACGTGAGCGTCGTTCCACTTGAAATCATCTGCATATACTGGAATAGGATATTCGGTCCAGTGCTTCATGTCGGTAGTTGCAAAGGCGCACCAATTAGGCATGTGGTATCCCGATTTGTTGCCTGGTTCGTCGTATCCTGTGAATAGCCAGAGGGTGTCGCCGACGATCATTGTAGCCGGGTCGGCGGTGTGTTTGTGTTTAATGAGTGGATTACCGTCGTAGACAAAATCGTAAGTGGTGTCGACGCGTGCGGGGGTAGGCTCTTGAGCTTTGGCAATGTTGCCAGATGTGGCAATCAGAAGTCCCAAGCAAAGTGTATGAATAAATTTCATCGGCTTTGTGGTAAAAGATTTAAATAGATAAATGCTTGAATATGGTAGTGCGAATATACGCAAAAGTTTTGATATTTCTATCGAAGATAAGGATTTGATGCTTTTTCGTCGGCAACTGTCGTCGGTCTGTCGTGGCCGGTAAGGAGATGAGTGTCAGATGGTAAAGTGAGAATTTTGCGGTTTAAATTGTCGATGAGGGTAGAGTGGTCGCCTCCTGGAAGGTCGGTGCGTCCGATAGAGTGGTAGAAAATCGAGTCGCCCACGAATGCAAAGCCATATTCCGATGAGTACAGCGCGATGCCACCGGGAGAATGGCCCGGTACTTCTAAGACGTGTAATTCGTGGCTACCAACCTTGATGATGTCGCCTTCATTTAATGCAATGTCGATTACAACTTTATCGGCGCCTTCCGGCACTTCAACTCCGAATTGTCGAGCCTGCATACCCACCATTGCCCCCAGAGTAGCATCGGCATCGTTGGCTGCAATAGTTACGCCGTAGCGAGTCTTTACATAGTTGTCGCCGAAACAGTGGTCGAGATGTAGATGAGTATTTACTATTTGTGTGATCGAAAGACTGTTATTGGCGATAAATTCATCGAAGAAACGACGCTCGGAGTCGGTAGTCATACCTGGGTCGATGACGACAGCTTCGTTGGTTGCGTCGTCGAAGATAATATAGGTATTGACCCCGAAAATATTGAATGCAAATTGTTTGATTTTCAACATATCATTTATTCTTGCCGAAAGGAACGTAAACAATTTCTTTAGTATCGAAAAACGACTCGTTGAAGAAATCAGTAATAGGAATTTCGCCTACCGGTCGCCGGATCGCTGCTATTTCATCAGCCAAATCGCCACCTTTGAGGCAGACAATGCCAGGAGCGTAGCGGTTGGCAGGCGATGTTGTAGCCGCAATATTCTTCGAGCTAGCCTTTACGAGCCCTTCGAGAGGCATAACAGCGCGACTAATTACATAGTCGTACTTTTCGCGACATTCCCCAGAGTCGCCGTGTTGGAAGGTAACATTAGACAATCCCACCGCCTGAGCAATCTCAGTAGCTACACGTATTTTTTTGCCGATGCGGTCGATGAGGTGAAATTGGCAGTTGGGGTAGAGTATTGCCAATGGAATTCCCGGGAAACCACCGCCGGTGCCGAGGTCCATCATACGAGTGCCGTCGGCAAGCTCGCCGAAGAACGAAGCTAAAGCAAGCGAGTGTAGAATGTGGCGACAGTAGAGATTGTCGGTATCGGTGCGCGAAATGACGTTAATTTTAGTATTCCAATCGCGATATAGATCGCCGAGCCGGCCGAAAATGTCGGCTTGATGTTCGGTGAGATTGGGGAAATATTTTTTGATAAGGTCAACGCTGTCGAGGCTTTCGGGTGTCATATCAGGGATAATCTTTCGTTAGAATGATATATTTTTGCAAAAGTACGCATTTTTTATTTGTCGCGTCAAATAATTATCGTTACTTTGTAGTGCCAAAATAATATAAGATGATACAAATAGGAAAATATCAAGATATGGAGATCCGTCGCGTTGTCGATTTCGGAGCATATCTTGCAGTGCCGGGCGAAGAAGAAGAAGTGTTGATTCCCGGTCGTTACATACCACAAGAGCCGGTCGTTGGCGACATCCTCCATGTGTTTGTCTATAAAGATTCAGAAGACCGCCTCCTAGCCACTACCGAGCACCCTTATGCCACCGTTGGCGAATTTGCATACCTCGAAGTTACAGCTGTCAACGACGTTGGTGCGTTTCTCGATTGGGGCTTGCCCAAAGACCTTCTCGTACCTTTCAGCGAGCAGAAAATACGTATGCGTCGCGGAGGTATCTACCTCGTATATGTTTACGTCGATGATGCTACCAAGCGCATCGTTGCATCCGGCCGTATTGACCGTTTCTTAGGCAATGTAATTCCCGACTATAAAGTAGGGCAGAAAGTGTCGGCACTCGTTATCGACCACGTAGATATCGGCTATAAGGTGATAGTCGACAATCTTCATCGAGGTATTATATATAAAAATGAAATATTCCGACCCATCGAACTCGAAGAGTCGGTAACAGCATTTGTAAAGCAAGTGCGCGACGATGGTAAAATCGACTTAACTCTCAATGATAAAGCTGTAAAGCGCCAAGGAGAGCTCGCAGAACGAATCCTCGAATATCTCGACCAACCAGATGCCGTTCCCGTAGGTGATAAGACTTCGCCCGAAATAATAGGAATGATATTTAGTTGCTCGAAAAAAGACTTCAAAAAAGCCGTAGGACACTTGTATCGCGATCATCGAATTGTCATCACAGATGGCGGTACGATTGCTAAAGCGTAGCCAAAATTCGCGCACGCGCTAATAGAATTTGTGAGAGTCATCAAGATTTTGTAATTTTGCCGTAATTTGGATAATCGCATAAACTGACAAATGGATAAAAACACACTTACCGGCCTGTTGCTAATGGCGGCTGTAATGTTCGGTTTCCTTTGGTTGAGCAAACCGTCGGAAGCTGAGATAGAGGCAGCCCGTGAACGACAGGAACAAGCTGCCAATGAGGCACTCCGTGCAGCTCAACAGCAGAATCAAATAGCCGTATTTACCTCTAACGACAGCCTCGCTCTCGCCGGCGCAGTGCGCTCTATGGGGGCTAAAACAGCCGACGGCACTTATACTTTTGCTAACGATAACCTCGACCTAACAGTTGATAGCCTTAAGGGTATCAGCGGATCGTACGAAGATGCATCTGGCAAGGTTGATATTCTCGATATCCTCGGAAATCGTGCCAACCTCTCGCTTCAGCGCTCTTCAAAGGCTTCGCAAGCAGTGCGTGGCCTTATCGATAATGCTCTTAAATATGAGGGCTTTGCACGTCACCTCGCCGGTGAAAATCAAGACATCGTACTCGAAAACGAGCTCGTAAAAGTTACGCTCGCTACACGTGGTGGTCGTGTTTCGCAGGTAGAATTGAAGAACTATACCACTGAAGTTGGTGAAGAAAAAGCTAACATCCTTCTTTTCCGCGATGAAACCGATGGCTATGGCTTCCGCTTCAATACAGCCGAGCAGCGTATTGATACTCGCGACTTCAACTTTATTCCTGTTATCGAAGGCGACAGCGCTGTGACTATGACGCTCGAACCCGAAGCCGGTGTTAATTGGGCGATTCGTTATACACTTGTACCCGATTCGTACAACGTACGCATGGAAGTAATTCAAAAGGGTATGGCGTCTATTCTCCCCGGCAATACATCGTCGATGGATTTCGATTGGCACCAGAAGATGGCTCGTAACGAAAAAGGTCGTACATTCGAAGAACGTAACAGTGCTATCTACTACAAGTATATTGGTGAAGGCGTTGACGACCTCTCGTCAAATGGCGATGATAGCGAAAATCTCACCGGTCGTCTCCGTTGGGTAGCTTTTAAGAATCAGTTCTTCTCGAGTGTGATTATCGCTCGCGACTGCTTCACTTCAGCAGATCTTACTTCAGTTGACCTAAAGAACGACCAAGTTTTCGTTAAGGATATGACAATGAAGGCGACTTTGCCTTATAACATCGCTGATGGAGTAGCAGCGTCGTTCGACTTCTACTTTGGTCCTAACGACTATCCTATCCTTTCAAGCCTTGACGATGACCTTGGCTATGACGAAGGCCTCTCACTGACTCGCCTTATTCCTCTTGGTTGGGGTCTCTTCCGTTGGATTAACACACTTATTGTTATCCCCGTGTTTACATTCCTCGGCGAGTTTATCTCAAACTATGGTATCATCATCTTGCTGTTGACTATCTTCATCAAGCTCATTATCTTCCCCTTCACATTCAAGAGCTTTAAGTCGCAAGCTAAGATGCGTGTCCTCGCTCCCGAAATTAAGCAAATCAACGAAAAATATCCCGCCCAGGAAGACGCTATGAAGCGTCAGCAAGAGACAATGGCACTTTACAGCCGTGCCGGCGCAAGTCCGTTCTCAGGCTGTCTACCCATGCTCTTCCAAATGCCCGTACTTATTGCGATGTTCTCGTTCTTCCCCTCGGCAATCGAACTTCGCGGTCAGTCGTTCCTTTGGGCACACGATCTTTCAGCACCCGACTCAATCCTCACCTTGCCCTTCAGCATCCCCTTCTATGGCAACCATGTAAGCCTCTTCTGCTTGTTGATGACTGTAATCAATATTGTTTACATGAAGATTAGCATGCAGAACCAGCCCCAAAACGAGGGTATGCCGGGTATGAAATTCATGCAGTACATGATGCCTATCATGTTCTTGTTCTTCTTCAATGATTATGCTTCGGGCCTCAGCTACTACTACTTGTTGTCGCTCCTTATCACTATCATCCAGACTTATATCTTCCGTCATGTAATTGACGAAAAGAAAGTGCGCGAAGAGCTCCTTGCCAATGCGCGCAAGCCCCGTAAGAAATCGGGCTGGATGGCTCGCCTTGAACAGGCTCAGAAAGAAGCTCTCGCAGCTCAGCGTGAGCAGCAGAAGGCCGCAGCGAAACGTCGTCGTTGAACTTAAAATCTTATAAATCATTATGCAGACTATATCTGATCGCGTAATGTCGTTGGCAGCGTCGCAGACGCTTGCCATGTCGCAAAAGAGCGCCGAGCTAAAAGCTCAGGGCATCGATGTTATCAACCTATCTGTAGGAGAACCAGATTTTAATACGCCAGACCATATAAAGCAGGCGGCTATTAAGGCTGTGGAAGATAACTTCTCGTTCTACACCCCCGTGCCCGGCTATATGAGTCTACGTAAAGCTATCGCAACCAAACTTGAGCGCGAAAACGGGCTCTCTTTCGCTCCTGAACAGATTGTTGTCGGCAACGGTGCAAAGCATGCGCTTTGTAACGTTATCCTCGCTACTGTCAATCCAGACGACGAGGTTATTATACCCACTCCGGCTTGGGTAAGCTACGTTGAAATGGTAAAACTTGCCGAAGGCAAGAACGTACTTATTCCTACCGGTGTCGAACAAGATTTTAAGATTACTCCTGCCCAGCTCGAAGCTGCAATAACCGATCGCACCCGTGCAATTATCCTTTGCTCGCCTTCGAATCCTACCGGTAGCGTATATACTCGCAGTGAACTCGCAGCGCTCGTCGATGTACTCAAGCGCTATCCAAACGTTTTGATTATAGCCGACGAAATATACGAACATATCCTTTATAATGGAGGAGAATTCGTGTCGCTCGCATCGTTCCCCGAGGTAGCTGCTCAGACAGTAGTTATCAACGGAGTGTCGAAAGCTTATGCAATGACAGGCTGGCGTATTGGCTATTGTGCTTGTCCGCCCGAAGTGGCTAAGGCAGTAACCAAACTCCAAGGACAGTTTACATCTGGCGCTTCGTCGATTGCCCAGAAAGCAGCTGAAGCGGCTTACAATGGTCCGCAAGAGTGCGTTGAAGAAATGCGTCAAGCATTCGAGCGTCGTCGTAACCTCGTAGTACGTCTTGCTCGTGAAATCCCCGGTTTTGTTATCAATGAACCACAGGGCGCTTTCTACCTCTTCCCCGAAGTATCGGCTTACTTTGGCAAAGAGACCGAAGGCTATAAGATTACTGATTCATCGAGCTTGGCGATGTATCTTCTACAAGAAGCTCATGTTGCGATGGTTGATGGTGCTGCATTCTGTGCTCCCGGTTACCTCCGCTTAAGCTACGCGACTTCAGACGAAAACCTTGTTGAAGCATTCCGCCGCATCTCTGCTGCACTCGCAAAACTAAAGTAAATAAAATACGACTCTTTATAAAGTGCGAAGCGACGCCATTGGCGCCGCTTCGTCGCTTTTATATATGTACTCGTTTAATTTAGTTCGAATTCCGTGATGGTATGTAATTTTTGTTTGACAAAGGTCTGTTTGGGAAGTATGTATATGAATGTACCTTTTTCAACAGAGAATCGAGAAGTTGTACATTCGGTATTGAAAGGCTTGCCATCAAAGTATATGGTACAATTGATTAAAGAACTGATTGCGGGATTGTCTTTCGCAACAATTAGTCCTTCATACAAGTAGGCCTCGATGTTTGTGCCTATTGAGGTTGCTTTGCTTGGATCGAAATTTATCAGAGTGTTTGGCACGACTCTACTAGAAGGGTAACCGTTGGCAGTGTAGATGTCAAAATTCGGTCGACCAAGGGTATATATTGGCGCTTGAGCCGGGGTCGTGGCATCGACGAAAAGTCCGTTGTCGTAGGGATTCTCATTTACAAGGGCAATGGCAGCATTTATTTCATTGCGCATTATTGCGAACCAAGGTAGACATGCTAATGGTTGCACAATACTAATTGTAAAAATGAGTAAAGTTATTCGCCGATAATTTTTAATGGTATAATTGCCGAGAATGTGGCAAATACCTATTGATGAAAAGCATATCATCAACCATGAGTTGCGATATCCGGTAAGGAAGCAACGCCAAAGTACCCATGAGGCGAGAGCTGCACCAAATATGGCTGCCATACGAGGTGTGAAAAACCGACGACGAGTTGAAGGTATAATTAGTACGACTATTAGGAGTAGGCAAAATATGTAAAATGGAAGCCCGTTGAAAAGCCCGAGGTTTAGTGCAAAGAACTTTTCAAGCATTAGTTTGCTATCAAGTTTTAGGTATGTTGCAGGTACGATGAAGTAGTAAAGTAGACCTGCTACGCATGTGGCTAACCACGTTAGAGTGTGGCGAGAACGGTATTTGGGGAATGCTATAATAAGGCCAAGTAGCGCTCCTACAAGTGCAACTGCTGTCATTTCGTGCCATAGACAGCAAAGTAAGCCGATTGAGATGATGCTATTACGTCGTAGAGGTTTACGTTTGACTATCAATCGTATGGCTATAAAAGCAAGCATTGTTGCCGGTATGTAGTTCAATGCAAACATAGCGGTGTACATATAGTCGTACCAAGGGAGGAGAAATACTACAGCAGCGCACCAGAGAGCAGTTGTCGGAGTCTGTCTGAGCCACCCACCGCTAAGGCGCGCACCATCGATAAGCGATACTCCAAAACAGAGAGTCAATGCAGCTGCGATAACCCATTTTGGAAGTAGCATCAACGCAGTGCCGAAGAGGTTGGGCAATCGGCCGTTGTCATAAAGAAAACGGTAGATAAAATTATCACCGATGCCGTGAAGAACAGAATCGGTTGATGCGAAACTTAGAAACCAATAGTCATCGTGTATTGTTGGCATAAGCCCGAACGATAGTCCGAAGATGAGGGTAATAAGCATCATCGGAAGTACGCCTAGCTTGAAAGTCTCCGTATTTCTATTCATTTTCGAATGATAAGTGATCGTAGGTGAGTCGTGATGTATAATCCTGCATAAATGCTTGTGTAAATCGGAGCATATCTTCGACGATGGCTGAGTCATAGTCGGTCAGCGGATTTTGAAGAATTGGATTTGATGCAGTGTCGTAGACCTCCTCTACAGTTTTTAAGTCGGTAGAAGTATAGACGGTATATTTTGTGCCTACTATGCCGTAGCGATTTCCGTCGGTACGGAATACTCCATAACCATTGTATTCGGGCGATAATGCATCTTGTCCGATAGAAACAAATGGCTTGTCGTAACCTGCCAAAGCAAGAATTGTAGCCGGGATATCGTATTGGCCGATAACTCGGTCATTGATTCGTTGTGCCGGCATCGAACCGTCCGGGGTAAAGATAATAAACGGCACGTGATTACGGATATATTCACCATCGTAGATAGTACCTTTAAAGTCGCGATTGCCATGGTCGCCGGTGATGATAAAAGTAGTATTTTCATACCATGACGTTTTAGCAGCCAAATCGAAGAACTGGCGTAGAGCTACGTCGGTGTATTCAAGTCCGCGTTCGGGTGATGCTTCTTTGTGATTGAAAGTCGACGTGTCATAGTCTTTAGGCAGATTAAATGGTCCGTGTGCCGATATGGTGAACCACGTAGCAAAGAATGGTTCTGCAAGCTTGCCTATATCATTGACTGTATACTTTGCCATCGGTACGTCGTAGATACCCCAAGTACCGTCAAAATCGTCATCATTGCCGTATGCTTGGCGGTCGATGATTCGATTGTGCCCGGCTGCAAAGGCGGTTTGGTCTATGTTAAACGAGCCTTTCTTACAGCCGTAGTAGAATGCGGTAGACCAACCTCTCTCGCTTAATAGTCGTGCCGGACTGTCTATTCGGTTTTTATTAAATGGAGAAAGCATAAAGTAGAAAGGCTCAAATGCCGGAAAACCGCATAGAATAGCAGTTGCACCGCCTACTGAGGTTCGTCCTGTAGCTATGGCGTGTTCGATTACTGTCGATTTAGCAGCAAATGAGTCGAGAAAAGGCATCAAGCCGCGGTGTGGGTTGGCTCCTGATATGCATAGCGTATCAATCCATTCAGCACCACCGCTTTCAATAATTATAGTGATATAATTTCTCCTTTTTAGTGAGCCTGAGGGTGCGCCATTGTGTACTGACGAACGAATTGTTTCTAACTCAGTGTTGTCGAAGAATGTAACAATCTCTTCGCGGTTGCTTTTCGAGTGGTTGAGCGAACGAAGTATGCAGAAAGGAGAGTTGAGAACTATATTGATTTCCGGAGCTTTACGCACGGCAAAAGTTGCATCGGCAATTGCTAACGGTACGCCGGGAGCAACGTGCCCACGCATTGATACGAAAGTTAATCCTCCCCAAAATACAAATAAGCAGATACGTATCGCAATGTGATGTTGTTTAGCCGGTCGGGTAATTTCTACGCGCATGGCTAGCCAAATTGTTATAGCGATAAGAGTAGCACCTCCAATGAATGCCCACCAATACGCCCCTGCGTATGTGCCTATTATGTTGGCAATCTCAGAGTCGGTGGCTATGTTGCATACGTTGCTCCATCTGAGTCTGGCGCCGGTAAAACGGTAGTATGGTATATCACCTATGTTTATTGCGAGCATAATTGCATTGCAGATGCAGTAGATGACATTGCTAATGCGGAGGTAAAGACGATTGTAAACTAAGTTGAATGGCAATATGCGCATTGCCAAAAATAGAACGTTGAAATATGCTGCTGCGCATAGGTCAAATCGCAGTCCGTGCATACTTAGCCTTAAGATTTCACTGAAGTCGGGCGAGCTGCAAAGGTCGTGATTATACCATGCGAAAGCGAAGCGCGTCAGCCATAGCATAACTACAGCTATGGCAAACTGGTATAAAGTTGCGGTATATATGTTTGTTTTGATGGTCAAGCGTTTCATAGGCAGAATGATAGAAGGAGACAAAGAGAGCATGCCAGCATCAGTATCGATGTGATACCAAGGAATGGAGTTAGGCGTGCTCCACAATTCTTGCTCATTCCTTTAACTACAATAGTTGATAGACAAACGTAAACAATTGGCATACTTAGCCATGCTCCGGTGGTGTAGGTGGCAAGTATGATGGCTGCTATTAAGGCGTTTGTCATGTATAGCGTAAGCATTGCCTTACGGCCGAAAACAGTGGCGAGAGTGTGTTTACCTACGGCTTTATCATCTTCAATATCACGATAATTGTTGACGATCAGTACGTTTGCTCCCATTAATCCGATAGCAATGGATGCTAAAGCAACGTCTGCCGACCACGAAAGGGCTTGCACGTAGTATGTTAGATTTACAGGGATGATGCCAAAGAAAAATACTACAGCGACTTCTCCCATACAATGTGTTGAAAGAGGCCACGGACCGGTGCTATACGCCAATACTCCCAAGCCAATCAAGGCTCCGGCGATAATCAGCCATAAACCTCCCCAAAGGGTCAGTGAAAGGCCTGTAACTGCGGCTAGCGCTAGTATGCCAAATGTGGCTATTTTCATAGCTTGAGGTGTAATTTCACCTTCTGTAACTCCTCGACGAGGGCCTTCACGTCCGACGCGGTCGCGACCGGCACGGTAATCGTAGTATTCGTTGGCAAAATTAGATGCTATCTGACAGAGGATAGCGAAAACGAGGCAAAGCAATGCCGGAGCCCACAAAAAAGTCCCATCGGCAACATTGAAAGCGAGCGCAGTGATGACTCCTGCCACTGATACTGGCAAGGTACGTAGGCGCATAGCTTCAATCCAATATTTAATTTGTTTCATGGCACAAAGGTAGTGATTTTAGTTTAGAGTTTAAAGTGTAGAGTTTAGAGATTGACACCGAAAAGAATGAGGGCACGCAACGCGTGCCCTCAGAGGGGTATGTGAGATTTATTCTTCCGTAGTAGGTGCCGGGTCGATATCTAAGTCGGAGGTCGAGTCTGTTTCGTCACCATCCTCTGTTTGAGCATCTGACTCAGCGGCAGCAGACGCTCCGGAACCACGTTTGCCTCTACGACGGCGTCGACGGCGACGCGGTTTGGTTGTAGTAGCAGCTTCGTCGTCTGTCTCAGGCTCGGATGCATCTGATTCATCGGACAATTCCGGCTTGTCAGAGTCATTGGATATCATCGGTTCATCAGTAAGCACCGATATATCCTTTTCTTCATTTGCCGGTTCATCTATTACCTTTTCTTCGATTACCGGTTCTTCAATTATAGGATTATCTTCCTTCACCATTTTTTCAGGCTTAGCCTGTTTTGTCGGTTTTTCTTGTTTAGCCGGCTTCGAAGGTTTTTCAGTTTTCACCGTTTCCTCGGTGTTTTCGCCACGTCGGCGTTTGTCGGCTGTTTTTGAAGCCGAGCTATGTCCTTCGTCTTTTTCGTCTCGTACGTTTACTTCGTTGCGGTCTTTGTCGATAACCTTATATTGCAGGTAAGCCAGCGACTCGTCGGGGAGTACTTTGAAACAACGACCGAGAGTGCGGCGCCATCCGCCGTATATGGTAGTAAACAAACCTTTTTTGATGTAAGCGTCGACAAATGGATGGACGTACATGATGAAGTCGCGTATGCCACGATCGCGCACGAGATATTCGAGTTTTTCGAATAGAGTGTCGGTAAACAAAATCGAGGGCTGCACTTCGCCTTTGCCCATGCAAGAGGGGCATTTTTCGGCTGTGTGGATGTCGAGCGCCGGACGAACGCGTTGACGGGTTATCTGCATGAGTCCGAATTTACTCAGCGGCAGGATGTTGTGTCGGGCACGGTCGTTAGCCATCACTTCACGCATGTGTTCGTAAAGCTGCTGACGATGTTCGCTCTTGCCCATATCGATAAAGTCGACCACGATGATGCCACCCATATCGCGAAGGCGTAGCTGGCGTGCAATTTCATCTGCAGCTCGGAGGTTTACCTCGAGCGCGTTGGTTTCTTGGTCGTTTGTGGCTTTGGAGCGATTACCGGAGTTAACGTCGATGACGTGAAGGGCTTCGGTGTGCTCGATGATGATGTAGGCACCAGACTTGAACGAAACTGTTTTGCCGAATGACGATTTAATCTGGCGAGTAACACTGAAATTGTCGAATATAGGAGTGTCTTTCTCGTATAGTTTAACGATGTCGCGTCGTTCGGGTGCAATAAGGTTGACGTATTTTAGTATCTGAGCGTGAATGTCGGCATCGTTGACGTATATATTCTCAAATGATGGGCTGAAAACGTCGCGCAGCATACCGACAACGCGGTTTTCTTCTTCGAACACGAGTGCCGGAGCAGTTGAGCGCTGTGCTTTTGCGCACGCGTCTTCAAAAGCTTGGACGAGAGTTTTGAGTTCGTGATTAAGCTCAGCTACTTTTTTACCTTCAGCAGATGTGCGGACGATAACGCCAAAGTTTTTTGGCTTGATACTCTCCACTAATTGGCGAAGACGCATTTTTTCTTCGCTCGATTTAATCTTTTGCGAAATAGATACTTTATTTGCAAAAGGGGTGAGAACAAGGAATCGGCCGGTGAAGGTTATTTCTGTCGTAAGTCGAGGACCTTTTGAAGAGATAGGCTCTTTCACAATCTGGACGAGTAGTTCGTCGCCCGGAGAAAGAGCTTCAGCCACGGCTCCGTTTTTGTCGATATCGGGTAGCTGCTTGATTTGCGACATACGAGGTGTTTTGCGACGGTCGCCTAGAAGCTGCTTTATATACTCCGAGTAAGTGGCAAAGTGAGGGCCGAGGTCGAGATAATGGAGGAATGCATCTTTTTCATACCCCACGTTGACGAATGCGGCATTGAGTCCAGGCATTAGTTTTTTGACCTTTGCCAGATAAATGTCGCCAACGGCATACTCGATGTCTCTCGATTCTTTCTGAAGGCTGACCAGTCGGCCGTCTTCAAGAAGAGCAATCGAGACCTCGGAAGGCTGCACGTCTACAATTAATTCGCTTTTCATCTTGAAATGACGTTGGTGGGTTGAAAAATAGGGTAGGGTAGTAAGGGGACAAAATAAACAAAGAACAAAACTTCTGCCGCATACCATATTTCGGGCAGCAGCGTGAAGTTTGTTCTCGTTTATGTAAGCGTGATGAACGACATCAAAGGTCGTTGGAGATAGAATCGAAGAAACGCTGATTAAAGCGCACCTAAAAGGCTATTATTTCTTCTTGTGACGATTCTTTCTCAGACGTTTTTTGCGCTTGTGAGTAGCCATCTTGTGGCCTTTTCTTTTCTTTCCGCTGGGCATATCTGTATGCTTTAGAGGTTAATGAATATGGTAGTTTAAATTATTCTAAGATTATTGACGAGCTTTAACTTCGTCCATGAACACGCGAGCGGGCTTGAAAGCGGGGATTTTGTGCTCGGGGATCACGATAGTTGTATTTTTTGAAATATTGCGTGCGGTCTTTTCGCAACGAGTTTTTACGATGAAGCTACCGAAACCACGGAGATATACGTTTTCGCCGCTTGCGAGTGATTCTTTCACGATTTCCATGAAGTTTTCGATAGTAGCGAGCACGGCAGCTTTTTCAATGCCGGTCGACTTCGCGATTTCGTTGACGATGTCAGCTTTAGTCATTGTTATGTGATTTATTCGATTGATAAGTATTGTTTATGCCAAAAAAACGAGAGGCCACAAAATGGGCTTGTCGGTTTTGCGGTGCAAATATCGTAATTATTTTTCATTCAGCCATAAAAGTAAGGCGTAAAATTGAGGTTTTTTTGCAAAGAAGGTCAAATTTCGTGTTTTTTTCTTGGTTTTGGCTATGTCTTTTCGGAAAATCGACCTTTATCAGCACATCATTCCTTTGTGCGTTTTTCTTGTTACTTATGCTAAAATGGTTTAATACGGCGAGTCGATTGCTGTTGGTCCGCGTTTTTTTTGTACCTTTGTTCTCTAATATAAGAATAATACTATATGACATCAATTCCTCCCGTAGCACCAAATCCACGACCGATATTGGCACGAGCTTCCGAAAACGGATTATGGCTAAGTATCTATATCACCGTGTTGGCGCTTTCTTTGGGTGTTTCGGCTTCTTTTGTTCCCGCACAACTGATTGTGTGGGCGGGTTCGGCAGCGATGCCTTTCTTCCTATTTAGATTGTTACGTCGCAGTGCGATTGAAGATGGCAATATTTCTTTTGTAGAATTATGGGCAGAAGGTATTTCGTCGTTCTTTCTCGGCACTCTTATCCCTGCATTGGTGGTGTATGTGTGTCTCCGATTCGTTGCACCTACTTTTGTCCTTGATACTTTTAATGATACGGTAGAGCAACTCATCGCTGTGGGTACTCCAGAAGCGATGTCTTTGGTCGAAATGATTTCCGAACTTATTTCTAAAGGCATGGTACCTACTGCTGTCGATGTAGTAGCTGAGTTGATATCGTTTAATGTTATCATCGGCACATTTATGTCGCTTTTTATTGCGGCACTAGTGAAGTTGCGTACTATGCGAATGAAAAAGTACGAGAATACTTTCTAAAATATTTACGATATGGATATCTCAGTAATCGTACCCCTATATAATGAAGAAGAGTCATTGCCCGAACTCAATCAATGGATTGCACGGGTAATGGCCGATAATGGATTCAGTTATGAAGTAATCTACGTTGACGATGGGTCGACCGACAATTCGTGGAGTGTGATTCAAGGCCTCCGTGCTGCAGATCCTGAGCATGTAAAAGGAGCATCGTTCCGTCGCAACTATGGTAAGTCGCCGGCGTTGAATACCGGTTTTCGTCTCGCTCAAGGCAATGTGGTTATTACTATGGATGCCGACTTGCAGGATAGCCCCGATGAAATTCCCGAGCTTTATCGTATGATTACAGAAGAGGGATACGACCTCGTGAGCGGATATAAGCAGAAACGCTACGACCCGCTTTCGAAAACAATTCCCACCAAGCTTTTTAATGCGACGGCTCGTAAAGTGAGCGGTATTAAGAATCTTCATGACTTTAACTGCGGGTTGAAGGCATACCGCTCGACTGTGGTTAAGCACATCGAAGTATATGGCGATATGCACCGCTATATTCCTTATCTTGCCAAGCTTGCCGGATTCAATCGTATAGGCGAAAAAGTGGTGCATCATCAGGCTCGCAAATATGGTAAGACTAAATTTGGGCTTGACCGCTTTGTTAATGGTTATCTTGACCTTGCTACACTCTGGTTTACAGGAAAATTCGGCAAGAAACCGATGCATCTCTTCGGATTGTTGGGTAGCTTGATGTTCTTCCTTGGTTTTATTGCCGTGGTGGTGGTTGGGGCTATGAAGCTCTACTATATGCATACCGGACATCCCTACATCCTTGTTACCGATTCGCCCTACTTCTACATATCGTTGGTAATGATGCTATTGGGTTCACAACTTTTCCTAGCCGGATTTATTGGGGAACTAGTGGTGCGCAATTCTCCCAAGCGCAACGAATACGAAATCAAAGAAGTTCTTGAGTAAACGTATGAAATCATTCATAGACCTCGTTTCAGTTCGCTACTCGTGTCGCGCCTATGCCGACCGCGAAGTGCCTGCTGCCGAGCTTGATTATATTTTAGAGGCTGCACGTCTTGCACCTTCGGCTTGTAATCGTCAGCCTTGGCGATTTGTAGTTGTTGAAAAAGACGATGTAGACGGACGCAAAGCTGTGATTGACTCGTATAATCGCGAGTGGATTGCGTCGGCGCCTATGTTTATCATAGTGTGTGGAGTTCCATCGGAAGGATGGGTGCGTCGCTACGACGAACATAGTCATATTGATGTCGATACATCAATTGCCACAGAGCATATTTGTCTTGCTGCTGCCGACCGTGGTTTGGGTACTTGTTGGGTGTGTAACTTTGAACCCGCCGTACTGCGTGCAGGTCTTGGGCTAGACGAAACGCTAGTGCCCATAGCAATAATTCCTTTGGGGTATCCTGCAGACGATGCCAAAGTTCCGGCTAAACAGCGTAAAACCATTGATGAAATTGTGATACGCCGGTGAAACAACTTGTCTACATATTATTTGCTGCATTTGTAGCGGCTGCAATACTTCCGGCGTGCAATACCACAGGCTGTATTAATAATCAAAGTGCAATCCCATTGGCGGGCTTCTATTCGTCGTCAGATGGTAAAGCAATCACGCTATCCGATGTGGCTATATCGGGTGTTGGTGCTCTGAATGATTCTCTCTTGGTTGTTGCCGGCTCGATTGTGAAGAATGTCTATCTGCCGATGCGTTCGCAGTATAATACCGTATCGTGGTGCTTGCATTACGACCAAGAGGGCATTGATAGTACTGCATTCAACGATACCATTACTTTCGGCTATGAATCTTTGCCATTTTTTGCGTCAGAAGAGTGTGGCGCGATGTACTATTACGATATTAAATCGATGACGTATACGACTCACCTTATTGATTCGGTCGCTATTTCAGACTCATTGATAACCAACGTTGATATCGAGCGTATACACATTTATTTTCGCACTGCTGACGAACCCGTAACACCCCCTGTCGAACTATGAAAGCGCGTTTTATCATTTTAACTCTGCTCATAGCTATAATTGGCACGCAGGTAGTGTTAGGCGATTCGCCGCGTCGACGTATGACTCCGGTAAATACTGCGGCAACAGCAACTCAGCCGATTAATGAAACGGCGAGTGATACATCGCGTATTAATGCCAAAATCCGAGCCAATTCAATTAGCTATGTCGATGACCGAGGCCGAACTATTTTTGTCGATACTATCACCGGCAAGGAGTGGACCGACTCGACTGCACTTAAAGAAACGGCTAAGATTCTCTATCCGAAGTTTCATAACGTATCTGTCGGTCTTAACGTTTGGGATCCGTTAATGCGTGCTTTTGGCCAAAAATATGGTATTGCCGATGCTTGGGTTGAATTGTCGCTCTATAACCGCTTTAAGCCCGTTTTTGAAGTTGGTCTCGGACAGGCGAATAGCACTCCTTCGGGTAGTGATTTTACCTATCGAAGTCCGTTGAGTGTTTATTTCCGTCTAGGTGCCAACTATAATTTTCTCTTCAAAAAAGATAGCGACTACTCGGTCTATCTTGGTCTGCGCTATGGCTTTTCACCTTTCTCTTTCAGTGTCGACGATGTGCATCTGAACAACTCTTATTGGGGCGAGAATCCCACTTTTAATATCCCATCGCAGAATATGACTGTGGGGTGGGCTGAAGTGGTGTTTGGCTTGCGTGTCAAGTTGAGCGGACCACTTTCTGCCGGCTGGGCTGTAAAATATCAAAGCATATTACACCAAAGTAAAGCACCCTATGGAGAGCCGTGGTATATTCCCGGTTTTGGCTCGCGAAATGCTCATCTATCGGCAAGTTTCTCCTTTATTTATACTTTCGACATCAAGAGTAAGACGAATAAAAAGGTCGTTGTAGGCGTTGGTGTTGAAAAAGAAAAAACGGTAGAATGAAAAAGATTATCATCATCGGAGCTTCGTCGGGTATGGGTCGCCGTGTGGCACTCGACTTCGCTCGTATGGGGTGGCGAGTTGGTGTCGCTGCCCGTCGTGAGGACCAACTTAAGGAATTAAAAGAAAAATATCCCGATAATATCGAGTATTTAGCATTCGATGTTACGGCAGACAATGCTGTAGAGCAATTCTATAAGCTTATCGAACGAATTGAAGGTATGGACTACCTCCTTTATGCAGCCGGTTGCGGATGGCGTAATCCTGAGTTGACCGTCTCATCCGACGAACGTACTATCGATGTGAATGTTAAAGGTTTTACTCGCATCGTCAATGCTGCATATAAGTACTATAAAGAGACATCCAATACCTCACGTGGTCATATCGCCGTAATTACTTCGGTGGCAGGTACTAAGGGTATTGGAATTTCGGCTACTTACTCTGCTTCGAAACGCTATCAGTGGACTTATCTTCAAGCTCTTGACCAACTTGCGCATCAGCAGCGTGTCAATGTAGCCATCACAGATATCCGTCCCGGATTTGTCGACACTCCATTGCTCAACGGAAATCGCTATCCGCTCGAAATGAGTATCGATTATGTAGCACCGCGTCTCGAAAAAGCGATTTTGCGCTCACGCCGTATCGCTGTTATCGATTCGCGTTGGGCTGTGGTTACTGCTCTATGGAAGATGATTCCCGATTGCCTTTGGCGTCGTATCGAACTTATCGATTAGAGATAAGGTCGGTATAGTAACGTTCGTAGTCTGATACCATTCGGCTAACAGAATATTTCGCGTCGACGTGCTTGATAGCTTCGTCGGCGCGTTTTAGTGCTGCAGGGTAGTTGTCGATAATTCGCGCGATGGCGTCGGCGCACGAAGTTGCATTGCCGGATATAAATGATTCGCACAAACGACCGCGGTCGGCTACTTCCCACGGTCCACCGCCTTCCGGTAGCGCGAGTGGCAGTCCGGCAGCCATACCTTCTGCGATAGTTAAGCCGAAACCTTCGAAGCGCGACGGGTGGCACATCAAATCATAATTTTTGAGCGTTGAATATACCTCTTTTCGTACGAGGTTGCCGGTGAAATGCACCTTGTCGGCAATGCCGAGCTGCTCTGCTTGCTGTTGAAGCATCTCGAGGTCGCGACCTTCGCCGATAAATGTTATGTCAGCTTGGTATCCACGTTTGAGTAGTTGTGCAAGCGCATCGATAAGTATGTCTTGACCTTTTTTATCGGCAAACAGACGGGCTACTTGTACGATATGGAAAGTATTGGGGTGGGTGTTTTCGTGTCGACGCTCAATTGTGTCTAAGTTGATTCCGTTTGATATAACGCGAATCTTTGCATTCTTTACTCGTGCTAACACATCTTCTTTTACGGCATCGGAGATTGCCGCCATATGGTTGGCGTAGCAGTATGTCATAGGAGTGCGGAGGTCGTGTACGGTGTACACTGTAGTGCTGCGGCGAACTCTAAGTAGACCCGTCAGTTTGTGAGTATGAAGATGTATTATGTCGGGGTTGCGACGGAGTGCAAATAGGTTAAGACGAACCATCAGCAGCAGTGGCATTGAGCCTTCTGTGCGGTTGAATTTCGTTATAGTTACCGTTTGTGATACGTGCGACAGAATTTCTTCGTCGACACCTGAGTTGACAATTAATAGCTCAACCTCGTGGCCGCGAGAAGCTTGCTCGTTGACTATATCAACAAGCATTGTTTCGGCTCCGCCGGTGAGGAAAGAGAATATTACATGTAGAATCTTCATACATGCAAAGATAATGTTTTAAATCATTTGTAGCAAAAAAATAATGGCAACCATGTATAAGTTGCCATTATTTTTGAAGAACTATACAGTCTGTTAGTTTTCGTAGGGAGTCGCTTCGTAGTAGGGGATGTCAACAAGACGAATGTTGAATACGAGGTTAGAGTAGGGGTAGATGGGATCGTACTCTTGCTCGCCATAACCTACTTCGTATGGGATGATAACTTCTACAGAGTCGCCGCAGTGCATGTTTTGTACAGCGATTGCCCAACCTGTAACTACTTGAGTAAGGCGAGTGCGGTAAATTCCCTTTGCGCCATACGAAGTGATGTTATCCGATGAGTCAACTGCAGTACCATCGTAGAGGTGTAGCTTGTAGCGTACGTCTACTGTACTATTGTAGAGAGGCGACAATTTGTCGGCATTCTCTTGCGGGTCGTTGTAGTAATGCATTAGCACGAACGAGCCTGGCTGCCACGATGGTATGACAATATCGTAGTAAGGCTTGCCGTTGGTGTCGGTCTTTGCCTGCATCTCTTTGAGCCATTGTTCGTTGACTTCGCGCCACTCGGCATATTTATCCCAAGTGGTTTCGTCGTCGTCGCTACAGCTTGTAAAGCTGATTGACGCTACGAGTGCTGAAAGGGCGGCAATGGTTGCTAATAATTTCTTCATTTAGAATTGTACTGAGGGAGCTGTAGCTGCAGCTTCGTCGGCTGCAAACTGAGGTTTAGAAGAAAAACCGAAGATGCTTGCCCAAATGTTAGCAGGGAAGCGTTTTACGGCTACATTGTATTCTTTTACGATGCCGGTATATCGTCCGCGCTCGGTGGCGATACGGTTTTCAGTGCCTTCGAGAGTTGTCTGAAGGTTGGTGAATTGTGTATCTGCTTTAAGTTCGGGGTATGCTTCGTGTACGGCATTTACATAGATGCTCAATGCCTTGTTGAGGTCTTGCTGAGCATTGTTGTATTTGTCGAACGATGCTGCATCGGCAGGAGTAGCGTCTTTGGCTTCGTTTGCAGCATTGTATGCATTCGAAAGGCCTGTACGAGCGGCGGTAAGCTTTTCGTATGTGCTGCTTTCGTGTTCTGCATAGCCTTTGACGGTCTCAACCATATTGGGGATGAGGTCCATACGACGCTGATACTGAATCTGTACTTTACTCCAGGCTTCTTCGACATCTTGGTCGAGTGTTACCATTGAGTTGTAGGCAGAGCGACCGCTTACAAAGAGTGCGATTGCAAGCACGGCGATGATACCAAGTACGATATACGATTTTTTCATATAAGGAGAAGATTAGCGAAGTTTGCGGAGGAGTGAAGCGAGGCTTACGCGGTCGTGGATGAGAGCGTGGAGGTCAGCGATGTTCACACGAGTCTGCTCCATTGAGTCGCGTTCGCGGAGGGTAACGGTGTTGTCTTCGAGTGTCTGGTGGTCAACGGTGATACAGTAAGGAGTACCGATGGCATCCTGACGACGATAGCGCTTGCCGATTGCGTCTTTTTCTTCGTAGTGTGTAGCGAAGTCAAATTTGAGTTCGTCAACGATTTCGCGAGCTTTTTCGGGAAGTCCGTCTTTGCGTACGAGGGGAAGTACGGCACACTTAACGGGAGCGAGAGGTGCAGGAAGGTGGAGTACTACGCGAGTGTCGCCGCCGGGGAGTGTTTCTTCTTCGTATGACGAGCAAAGAACGCTGAGGAACATACGGTCAACACCGATTGAGGTTTCGATAACGTAGGGTACGTAGCTTTCGTTGAGTTCGGGGTCGAAGTACTGAATCTTCTTGCCGGAGAACTTTTCGTGCTGCGAGAGGTCGAAGTTGGTACGTGAGTGGATGCCTTCAACTTCTTTGAAGCCGAAAGGCATACGGAATTCGATGTCGGTAGCTGCGTTAGCATAGTGCGCCAGCTTTTCGTGGTCGTGGTAGCGATATTTTTCGTCGCTGAGACCGAGGGCCTTGTGCCATTTAAGACGCCATTCTTTCCACTGAGCGAACCATTTGAGTTCTTCACCGGGACGTACGAAGAACTGCATTTCCATTTGTTCGAATTCGCGCATACGGAAGATGAACTGACGAGCTACGATTTCGTTACGGAATGCTTTACCAATCTGAGCGATACCGAAGGGAAGACGCATACGACCGGTCTTCTGTACGTTGAGGTAGTTAACGAAGATACCTTGTGCAGTTTCGGGACGGAGATAAACGCTCATAGAGCCATCGGCAGTCGAACCCATTTCGGTTTTGAACATGAGGTTGAACTGACGAACTTCTGTCCAGTTTTTAGTCCCGGAAATTGGGCATACGATTTCTTCGTCGATGATAATCTGGCGGAGACCTTCGAGGTCATTTGCGTTCATCGCTTCAGAAAAACGTTCATGTAGAGCGTCGCGTTTAGCTTGATATTCCATTACGCGAGCATTGGTTGCGCGGAACTGAGCTTCGTCGAAAGATTCGCCGAAACGTTTTGCAGCCTTGGCTACTTCCTTAGCGATTTTGTCGTCGATTTTAGCAATCTGCTCTTCGATGAGAACGTCGGCACGATAGCGCTTCTTAGAGTCGCGGTTGTCGATCAAGGGATCGTTGAAAGCATCTACGTGCCCCGAAGCCTTCCAAATGGTCGGGTGCATAAAGATTGCAGAGTCGATACCAACAATGTTCTCGTGGAGGAGCGTCATGGCATCCCACCAGTAGCGTTTGATATTGTTTTTAAGTTCTACGCCGTTCTGACCATAGTCGTATACTGCAGATAGACCATCATAAATTTCACTGGAGGGGAAGACGAAACCGTATTCCTTTGCATGAGATACGATTTTCTTGAATACATCGTCTTGTTGAGCCATTGTATTATCTTGTTTTGTGTTTATATTCTTTATTAATGTGCAAAGATACGCATAAATTGCTCAACTACCGCCAATAAGTGCATTAAAAACAATTAAAACATATCGAGTGAAGAAAAAGTGTGTTTTATAACATATTTTTAAGCTGCTGATAATTAGAGGATAATGGAATTATTAACAAATTTTTCGAGAAAAATACTTGAGAAAATTTGGCTGGTTCGCAGAAAATGTCTAACTTTGCATCGCAATTGAGAAAAACAATTGTCTACCATGCGAAAATAGCTCAGTTGGTAGAGCACAACCTTGCCAAGGTTGGGGTCGCGAGTTCGAGTCTCGTTTTTCGCTCAAGAACATTTACATATTTGCGAAAATAGCTCAGTTGGTAGAGCACAACCTTGCCAAGGTTGGGGTCGCGAGT
>CAZYYV010000012.1:0-37314 GCA_964651295.1 uncultured Bacteroides sp. | reverse complement strand
AGATGGGATACTCCAATCCGCAAGTAAGTCAAGTAGTACCGGTGTTGCGTTCTCCATTGCTCTCAATTCACGTTCTGACTGTGATGCTTGCCTATGCAGCTTTGACAATTATGGCACTTTGTGGTGTTGCATACCTCTGTGGCCGACAAGGTCTCTTGTCTTTATCTCGACGGATGTTGAAGCCGGCAGTATTCTTGCTCGCAGCCGGCATTTTTATTGGTGCGGTGTGGGCGAATATGTCTTGGGGACGCTATTGGGGATGGGATCCGAAAGAAGTATGGGCCCTTATTACGATGATAATCTACTCATTCCCCTTACATCGTGCATCACTTCCGGCATTTAATCGCGACAGAGTTTTTGCCATCTACACCATTGTGGCATTACTCTCTGTGGCAATGACATACTTTGGCGTTAACTATATTCTCGGGGGATTACATGCTTACGCGTAATATACTTATTCGATTGAGAATCCTGCTAGGGTAACTGCTTTTTCAACTTCAGTGGGGGCGACATAGCCGACAACTGTAGCGGTACCGTCGGAGAGGCTAACGTTCACATCTGTTACTCCGTCAAGAGCCCGAATCGCTTTTTCAACAGATGCTTGGCAGTGGGGGCAGTTCATTCCTTTGATTGTAAATGTCTGTGTCATTTCGTTTGTTGTTATATGTGTGTGATTATGTTTGTGCTGGCGTGTAGCTGCATAGATAAGTAATCCAATTAGTAATATGCTGCAAGCGGTGTCGAACCACGATGCCGATATGTGGCAGGCAGTACTAATTGAGGAGGAGGGGAGGGCAAACCATGATACGGGCATAAGTGTGTCGATAGCAAGGCCGAAAACAATTGCTGTAACGACGATTGATATAACGTAGATTGCTGTAGCTCGTCGTCCCTGAGTTTTGTTGAGAATCATTATGGACGCGAAGTTTGCCGCAGGGCCTGCCATAAGCATTACGAAAGCAATTCCCGGGGATAATCCTTTCATCATCAGCGACATCGCAATTGGTATTGAGCCTGTAGCACAGATATACATAGGGATAGCAACAATTACGACTGCAAACATCGCCGGAAGGGGATATTTGCTTAGGCTAAGAAAGAGCGTATCGGGTACGAATATGGTGATTAGTGCCGCTACGACCAATCCGATTACAAGCCATTTCCCTACACTTGCCACCATATCGACAAGGCCGAATCTAATAGCTTCGACAATTTTAGCTATGAATCCTTGGGGGCGCTCGTCATCTGAACAAGCACATTCAATATTATGAGAGTTGGAGGTCTTATCGGGGGCGAAATATCCGACACTAAGCCCTCCGATCATCGCTCCGATTAGAGCAGCGACGGGTCGGATAATGGCAAAGGGAAGCCCGAGGAGTGAATAGGTTGCCGCTATAGAGTCGACTCCCGTTTGTGGCGTTGCTATTAAAAACGATGTTGATGCCGCCTTAGAGGCTCCTTGGCGGCGAAGTGAAACGGCTGTCGGTAGTACACCACAAGAGCAGAGGGGTAGAGGAATACCGAAAAGGGCTGCTTTAACCACCGGGCGCCAGCCGTTACCGGAGAGGTGGCGACTCATCATCGATGATGGTACGAATACGTGGAGCAAGCCGGCGATTAAAAAGCCGAGTAAGATGTATGGCGACATCTCATTGAGGATATTCACGAGCGAGTATAGTAGGTGTATCAGGTCCATATTTGTTTGATTTTGGCACTGCAAAGTTATAGCGATTATCTTCAACATCTGTTATACCATTGAGTTGGCGTATTTGCACAATTCGGGATATTTAACTAATTTTGCAGAAATTATCCGCTATTAATAATATGATTACACAAGAACAATTAAAAGAGACTTTTGAGCGTATGCTTGCGCTGAGGAGGTATCTTTGACATCGACGGGAAGAAAATAGCCGTCGAAGAAGAGCAGCTCCGTACTATGGTCGACGGGTTCTGGGAGAACGCTGAAGCTGCTCAAAAACAAATGAAGAAAATCAAGGATTTGCAGAAATGGGTTGCCGACTATGCCGAACTTGAAGGCGCTGTCGACGAAGTGAAACTATCGCTTGACTTCTTCAAAGAAGAAATTGTAACAGAAGAGGAGGTTGACAAAGCTTATGCTCATGCTGTCAAACTTCTCGAGGACCTTGAGTTGCGAAATATGCTTCGCAACGAAGGTGATATAATGAGTGCCGTGCTCAAAATCAACTCCGGTGCAGGTGGTACCGAGAGCCAGGATTGGGCATCAATGCTTATGCGCATGTATATGCGTTGGGCTGAAAATCATGGTTATAAGCTGTCTGTTGCCAACTTGCTCGAAGGAGATGAAGCCGGTATCAAGAGTTGTACTCTAAATATCGAAGGCGACTTTGCTTATGGATTCCTTAAGAGTGAAAATGGCGTACATCGTCTTGTGCGTGTATCACCATATAACGCTCAGGGAAAGCGAATGACTTCTTTTGCCTCAGTATTCGTAACACCTCTTGTCGATGATACCATCGAAGTGAAGGTCGAACCGGCTCTCTTGTCATGGGACACCTTCCGTTCTGGTGGCGCTGGTGGGCAGAACGTAAATAAAGTGGAGTCGGGTGTACGTCTTCGTTATCAGTTCACCGACCCTTACACAGGTGAGAAAGAAGAAATTCTTATCGAAAATACCGAAACTCGCGACCAGCCTAAAAATAAAGAAAATGCACTCCGTCAACTTCGATCGATTCTCTATGCTAAGGAGTTGGAACACCGTATGGCAGAGCAGGCTAAAATTGAAGCTGGCAAAAAGAAAATTGAATGGGGATCGCAGATTAGATCGTATGTTTTCGACGACCGTCGCGTGAAAGACCATCGTACTAACTATCAGACTTCTGATGTCAATGGTGTGATGGACGGCGACCTCGATGATTTCATCAAGGCGTATCTAATGGAGTTCTCTGAAAAAGAATCTGAAAACTAACAATGCGTATGTCAAGGGAGTTATCCCTTGACTCCGCATTTTCGTTGTAATCGATGAATTATCTCTTGATTGTTAATCCGGCTTCCGGCACTATATCGAAGCACCGAATTATCCCTCACATCTACAAAAAGATGAAGGCGATGGGCTTGGACTTTGATATTGTATTTACAGAAGGACCGGGCCATGGTAAGGACCTGGCAGCAGAAGCAGCAGCACGCGGTGTTGATGCCGTGCTTGCTTGTGGCGGAGACGGAACTGTCAATGAGATAGCAACCGGTCTTGTTGGTAGCGAAACAATCTTCGGTATCATCCCCACCGGATCGGGTAACGGCTTAGCGAGACACATTGGTATTCCTGTAGATATTGATCGATCGCTCAGTATAATTGCTGAAAATAATGTAGTAAAAGCCGACTACGGAACGGCAAATAATTTGCCATTCTACTGCACTTTTGGAGTAGGCTTTGATGCTGCTGTAAGCGAGCGTTGTGCCCGCGAACGTCGTCGAGGAGTGATGATGTACCTCAAAAACGCAATCAATGAGTATGTTAAATTTCGACCCGAAGAATATATAATCGAAGTGAATGGTCATACGATAACCGAACGCGCTTTACTCGTGGTATGTTGCAATGCCTCTCAGTATGGCAATAACGCTTTTATCGCACCTCAAGCTTCGATTACAGATGGCGAACTCGATATTACAATTGTCCACGGAGGGAACCTTATCACCGAAGCGATGGCCGGAGTTGACATCCTGACTGGTCTAATTCGAAAAAATGCGTATGTCAACACAATACGCACAAAGTCGGCAAGGATTATTCGCAAACATTCTGGAGCAGCACATATCGATGGAGATGCCGTAACAATGCCCAAAGATATCACTGTTTGTTGTCATCCAGGTCAACTAAAACTCTTTGTCCCAACGAAAGAAAGCAGATTCCGTCCAATTATTACGCCTACATCTCTTTTCTTCCGCGACCTTGGCTTGGCAATGCGACATTTATTGCCGGGTAGTGGGCAATAATACACCCGACACTACGTTAATACTTTTGATGAAGTATTTAAAAATCATTTTTCTAATCGTTGTAGCAAGTGTCGTTGGAGCGATGCCGGTTTCGGCACGTCGATTCAACGATAAAATCGAAAATCGCCCGTATGCCGACCTCCGACCTTGGCATTTGGGTTTCTCGGTTGGCGTTTATATGTCTGATTTACGATTTACCCACAATGGTTTTGTTACCGAGTTGGGTGAAGAGTGGCGAATGGAACAACCAACTTATCAACCGGGCTTTTGTGTTAACGGGCTTTTTGATTTTCGTCTTAACGAATATTTCCAATTGCGTTTTTCGCCCGGTATGTATTTCGGTAGTCGCGACATCACTATGCGAGAACTGAATACCGGCGATAAGGAACGCCAAAATATCAAGTCGACTTTCGTCGTTTTTCCTATCGACCTCAAATTTGCGGCTAAACGATATCGAAACTCTCGTCCGTATATCACCGGTGGTGTGATGCCTGTGGTGGATGTTACAAAGAAACGCAGCGATATTTTTCAACTAAAATCTGCCGATTGCTATTTGACTGTAGGATTCGGCTGCGATTTCTATTTGCCTTTCTTTAAGCTTAATCCTGAGGTGAAATTTTGTTTCGGTCTTAGCGATGTTTTGGTACACGACCGCCCAGATTTAGTTGACGACCCTTTGAAATTTAAGTATACTCAGTCGCTATCAAAAGCAACTTCTAAGATGATAGTGCTTACTTTTTACTTCGAATAACACGCAATGAAAACACGAGCACTGATTATCATCACAATATTAACTGCTGTATTTAGTGGCAAAACGTTGGCTCAGTCAGCTACCAACGTATCGCAGTACTACGAAGTCCCGTCGTACTATAACCCTTCGGCTATTGGCAATACCGACTTTATACGCATCCGTGGAGGTGCTCGTCTACAGTGGGTTGGCATCGATAATGCCCCCCAAACTATTATGGGTGTTGCCGATATGCCATTTAAACTTGGCAATAAACGTCTTGGCGTTGGTCTACGCATTTCGCAAGGAAGCGAAGGCCTTTATAGCAATATGGACCTTGGAGCGCAGATCGCTTACAAACTCCGTAAATGGGGCGGTATGTGGAGCATCGGCCTTCAGCTTGGTCTTGTCGATCAATCGTTTAAGGGTTCGGAAGTATATATTCCTGATAACGACGACTACCATCAAGGTAGCGACGATGCAATTCCGACCAATGATATCCACGGTACTGCTTTCGACCTTGGTGCGGGTATTTGGTATGAGCATCCGCGCTTTTACGCCGGACTATCATGTACAAATTTGACATCTCCGACTATTACGCTCAATGCCGAGAACTCATCAGGTGGTTCGGAGACATCCGGCGATCGCAAATATCAATTTGATATCAAACGAACGGTGTATTTTACGGCCGGGTGCAATATTCCTATAAAAAATACGTTATTTGAAGTAGCACCGTCGGTGCTTGTCAAGTCGGATTTCGGGTTTACGACCGGCGAAATTACAACGCGGGCTCGATATCGCAAAATGTTTTCGTTCGGCGTCGGTTATCGATGGGATGATGCAGTCATCGCCACATTGTCAGCCGAAATCAAGAACTTCTACATAGGTTACAGTTACGACTATTCTCTGTCGGCAATCAGACAGGCTTCGTCGGGTAGCCATGAAGTATTTGTAGGATACAGTTTGAAGCTCGACATGTCTGACAAGAATCGACATCGCCATAAAAGCGTGCGATTGATGTAAATCGTCGCAATTAGTTAGATAATATAGAAAGAATAAAATATGATGAAGAACGCCAATCGGATTTTGTTTTCGTGCATCGCAGGAGCTACCCTTGCTTCGTGTGCTCTTAGCGGTGGTCGCAGTTCGCTCGGTGGCGAAGTGACTGGTGTCGGTGGCACAGCCTGGGCTGAGCCGACCCCTTACGGAATGGTGCTCATCGACCGTGGCTCTATGAAAGTAGGAGTCGCTAAAGACGACTCTTTGTGGAATCTACAAGCGAATGCTCGAGGTATTTCGGTTGATGGTTTTTGGATGGACGAAACTGAAATCACCAACGGCAAATATAAGCAATTCGTATTTTGGGTGCGCGATTCTATTATTCGCGAGCGACTTGCTGACCCTGCTTACGGTGGCAATGAAGAGTTTAAAATCGAGGAAGATCGCGAAGGTAATCCCGTTACTCCTCATCTCGATTGGTCTAAGCCGATTCCTTGGCGTAATCCTAACGAAGATGAGCAACGTGCTATCGAAAGCGTTTATCGCACCAACCCAATCACCGGTGTGCGCGAACTCGATGGTACTCAACTTAACTATCGTTACGAAATCTATAATCACACCGAAGCTGCGCGTCGTCGCAACCGCCTCGATCCGCGTCGTCGTGTGTATAATACCGACATTCCAACTCCAACAGATGTGCCTCAGATTTCGAAAGATACAGCTTACATCAATGAAGAAGGTGAAATCGTACGTCAGACCATCTCTCGTGGTCTAACTGGCGATTACGACTTCCTCAATACTTATATTGTTAATGTTTATCCCGATACTACTGCATGGGTTAACGACTTCGAGAATGCATATAACGAACCCTACGTGCGTATGTACTTCTCGCATGGAGGCTATACTGATTATCCCGTTGTTGGAGTAAGCTGGGAGCAGGCTAATGCCTTTGCAAACTGGCGTACCGACTTCCTCCGCCGTTCGCTCGGTCGTGAAGGTGTGTATATCGAACCATATCGTCTTCCTACTGAAGCCGAATGGGAGTATGCCGCTCGTGCAGGAGTAAACGAAAATATGTATCCATGGGATGGCGAGCTCACTATGAGCGACGACAAAGGTTGCTTCTATGCAAACTTCAAGCCAATGGAAGGTAACTATGTTAAAGACGGTCATGTGATTACCTCTCGCGTCGGTACGTATGCTCCTAACGATTTCGGACTATATGATATGGCGGGTAACGTGAGCGAATGGACTTCGACTGCGTTCACTGAAAGCGTTGGTCGTCTCACGAGCGACCTAAATCCCGAATATCGCTACGATGCAGCGGTTGAAGACCCCTATAAGATGAAACGTAAAATCATCCGTGGCGGTTCGTGGAAAGATGTTGCTCACAACGTTCGTGCCGACCTCCGTATGTGGGAGTATCAGAACGAACAACGCTCCTATATCGGCTTCCGCTGCGTCCGCACTCGCATCGGATTTGCTAAAGGCCAGAAATCTAACAAATAACATTGTCTCTCAAATCTGTATAAGATAATATGACACTGGGAAAAGTAAAAGAATACAAACGCGGTATCGGTGCTTTTATTAGCAGCGAAAAAGGTCAGCGTTTCTTCAACTTCGCATATAGTATAGGTGCTGCCGTCGTTATTTGGGGCGCACTTTTTAAAATTCTCCACCTCCCCGGTGGTAACGCACTTCTTTCGATTGGTATGGGTACTGAAGTGTTGATGTTCCTCCTTACCGCATTCGACCGTCCCCCGAAAGAGTATAAGTGGGAAGATGTTTTTCCTGCACTCAATGGCAAGGATGGCGACGCCGAACATGTCGGTGCAACTATCGTAACAGGCAATGTAGGTGCTCCTATGGTAGGCGAAGCTCAAGCTCGTCGCTCTGTAGGTATTCCTGATAATATCGACCTTAGCGAGTCGGATAGCCGTTCGCTTAGCGAAAGCATCTCGAAGATGGCTGCTGCTGCCGATCAGCTCTCGCGTATGGCAGAACTAACTTCTGCTACCCAACAGTACCTTGACCAAATGGCTGCAATAGCAGAAGATATGCAGCAGCTTCACGCTACTACTGCCGCTCTCAATGAAGTTTCGTCAACTCTTCTCAATAGTTATCGTGCTATTACCGAAAATTCGGCTGAAATTTCTGAAAGTTCGCGTGGCTATGTAGAGCAGATGCAAGCCCTCGACCGCAATATTGGTGGTCTTAACACCATCTACGAACTTCAACTCCGTAGCGTATCTTCGCAGATCGAGTCGATCGACCGCGTAAATCGTGGCATCAAAGATATTCGTGATATGTACGAAAAATCGGCAAACCAGAGTGCTCGCTACTGTGAAGAGACCGAACGTATGGCTCGATATATGCAGCAGCTCAACTCGGTGTACGAGAAAATGATTACTGCGATGACCGTAAATATGTATCGTCCTGGCGTAAATCCCTCCAACCTTGGTGGAATGACCGGAAACGGTGCTAATGATACTGTTCAATAACTTCTCACTTAGACTACAGAATAGATGGGAGCAAATAGCAACAGACTTTCACCTCGTCAGAAGATGATCAACCTTATGTACATCGTCTTGACGGCCATGTTGGCTCTGAATGTGTCGAGCGACGTGCTCGACGGATTCACCCAGGTGCACGAAGGTCTTAAACGCTCTAATACTAATTTCGATACTCGAAATACTGCTATATATAGCCAACTAGAAGACCTCGCGGAGAAGAATCCCGGCAAAGGTCAAGCATGGCTCGATCGCGCTACCGAAGTGCGTCGTGCGACTGCAGATATCTATGGCTATGTAGATAGTTTGAAATACGCAATCGTGCATAAAGCCGACGGCGAGGATGGTGATCCCGATAATATCCTTAATCGTGATGACCTCGAATCGGCTGCGGTGATTATGCTTGCACCGGGTAATCCTCGAGGCAAAGTGTTGCGACATCGTATCGATGGATATCGCGAGTTTATGAGTGCTCAAGTGCCTGATGTACATAAGCGTCGTACCTTGGCGGAGGCACTATCTACCGACCCTATTACAAAAGCAGGTACTCTCACCCCTCAGCTTTGGGAAGAGGCTAAATTCGATCAGCAACCTGTTGTTGCTGCCGTTACTCTTCTTTCGAAGTTGCAGAGCGACATCCTCTATGCCGAAGGTGAAGTGCTAGCCTCGCTTCTATCTCAGGTCGATGCCGGCGACGTTCGTGTAAACGAGCTAAATGCTTACGTTATGCCGCGTTCTCGCCTTGTCATGCGCGGTAGTAAATACTCGGCTAACATCGTGCTTGCCGCTGTCGATACCACTCAGCGTCCTCTTGTGTATATCGAAGGTAAACAGCTCGAAAATAGCCATGGCATCTACGAAATCAACACAGGTGCTACAGGAACATTTGACTATAAAGGTTGGCTTGAAGTGCCTCACGGCGATGGTACTACTACTCGCCACGACTTCCAATCTTCATACACTGTAATCGAGCCGATGGCTACTGTGTCGGCAACGTTGATGAATGTGCTCTATGCCGGTATCAATAACCCTATCAGTATCTCGGTGCCTGGTGTGGCAATGGGCGAAATTTCTGCTTCGATGACCAATGGCACTCTCGTTCGTGAAGGCGACCATTGGGTAGCGCGTCCGTCTACTGTCGGTAAAGACGCTGTTGTTACAGTAACTGCTACTATGGATGGTCAACCCGTAACGATGGCTTCGACCACATTCCGTGTTCGAAAATTGCCCGATCCGACTCCCTTCATAGCATTCAAAGATGCGCAAGGAAATACTGACCACTATCGCGGTGGCAAACCATTTGCAAAAGCGCTCCTTATGGCATCTCCGGGATTGGAGGCTGCCATCGACGACGGCTTGCTCGACACTCCCTTTACTGTTGAAAGTTTTGAAACTGTATTTTTTGATTCATCAGGCAATGCTCTGCCCGAAGTCAGTGCTGGTTCTCAATTCTCTCAGCGACAGAAAGCACAATTCCAGCGCCTCAGTCGTGGCAAACGATTCTTCATCTCTCGTATAAAAGCAAAAGGTCCCGACGGTATTACACGCGACCTCTCGCCCATGGAAGTTATCATCAACTAACGCACCCTCATTTCAATATAAGATATGCATAAATTCACAAAAATAGCCTTGGCTGCTGCGACTCTTCTGTGTTGCTCTGCCTCGATGTTCGCTCAGGAAGAAAGTACCGGCGTTGTACGTCGTCGTGCATCGGACCGCAATGCGCCCAAACAGCAAGATGGTACGATGGTTACCGAGCGTATGCAGAATTTCTATACCGAAGACAATTCGAGCATCTCCGATGCCGACCGTCAGTGGATGAGGGTTATATATCGCTCGATTGACCTCGATAAAGATAAAAATGCGCCTCTCTATTTCCCGGAAGAGCCCATCGATGGTCAGGAAAACCTCTTCCGCATCATTATGCGTCTTATGGCAGCAAATACAATTCCTGCATATGAGTATCTTGATGGACGTGAGATTTTTACAGAAAAATACCGTATTAAGACTCGCGACATCCTTGAGCGTTTCTATATCCCATTTACCGAAGCTAAAGGTTCGACTGAAAAGAATCCTAAATTCGATATCGACGAAAACGACGTACCTACAAACGAAGTCCTCTCGTATTACGTTGTAGAAAGTTGGGAATTTGATACTCGCAACAATCGCCTTACTCCGGTTGTTGAAGCAATTTGTCCCGTACTTCACCGTACAGGAGATTTTGGCGGTGATGCTCTCAAGTACCCGATGTTCTGGGTTAAATTCTCGGATTTGCGTCCGCATCTTGCCGCTCAGACCATCTTCGTCGACGATGATAACAATCTTCCAACCTGTACATACGACGACTTTTTTACCCTTAACCTCTATGAGGGCGACATCTATAAGACTCGAAATTTGAAGAATAAATCGATGGTTCAGCTTTACTCCGATCCTGATGTCCTCAAGAAAGCGCAGGACAGTATTCAGCAGAGCCTCGATAACTTTGAGAAAAAACTTTGGGTTCCTTCTCGCGAAGAAGTGATTGCAGCTCGCGAAGCTCGTGAGGCGATCGAAGCTGGTGCTGATACAACCCAAATTTCTGATAAATCAAAGACTTCGCCAACTCGTGCCAATGCTCGTTCTACGAAACGTTCAACCAAGGACAAGAAGGAAAAGAAAGCAAAGGTACAAAAGCCGAAAGAAACAAAATCGTCATCAAGCGCGACTCGATCGGTTCGCCGACGCAAATAAAGTAATACTCGTTAGATCTGCTTAATTCATAGCAACGATGTTTAGAAAGTTAGTAATGATCTTGTACTACTCAGTACTTCAGTATTTGCCCCGTACGGATCGATATAACCTACATATAGTGCGCAAGTTGCGTAGTTGGGCGGGGGGGTGATTATTGACTCCTACCAAGGCGAGAATATCGAACGAGGCGCATACTTTGGCAATGGACGTGGCTTGATAGTAGGTAAAAATTCCGGTTTGGGAGTTAATTGCCAAATTCAGCGCCCTTGTAAGATTGGTGATAATGTTATAATGGCTCCCGATTGCATTATTTTCACCGCAAATCATCGTTCCGACCGCACTGATATACCAATTTCGATGCAGGGAACCGATGAAAAGAAGATGGTAACAATAGGCAACGACGTATGGATAGGTCAGCGCGTTACAATTATGCCGGGAGTAACTATTGGAGATGGTTGTATCATTGCAACTAACGCTGTTGTTACGAAAGACGTGCCACCTTATTCTGTGGTGGGCGGAGTTCCTGCAAAAGTTATCAAAAACAGACTCCAAAAATGTGAATAGATTGACAAATTATGATACTCTTTCCTAATGCGAAAATAAATATAGGTTTGCGAGTCCTCCGACGTCGAGCAGATGGATATCATGATATCGAATCACTGTTTGTGCCGGTTGGCTGGTGCGATATACTTGAGATGATTCCTGCCGATAAAGAGTCGTTTACGCTTACCGGTTCGACACTTGGAGGATGTCCTCCGGAGAAGAATTTGGTAATCAAAGCTATCAGAGCACTCGAGGCTTATATTGATCGAACGCTGCCACCTCTCGATATCCATTTGCACAAAGTGATACCCGATGGTGCCGGCCTTGGCGGTGGCTCCGCCGATGCTACTTTTGCGCTCAAAGGTGCAAACGAACTTTTCGGATTAGGATTAAGTGATGAAGAACTTGCTATGGTTGCCGTGAAAGTCGGTGCCGATTGTCCGTTCTTTGTCTACAATCGCCCAATGCTCGTTGAAGGCATTGGCGACCGCCTCACGCCAGTAGAAATACCCGCTCTTAATGGTCTTGCAATTGCTATTGTTAAGCCCGAAGCAGAGGCGGTGGCAACGAAGGATGCTTACGCAGGCATTAAGCCTGCCGAATTGCCCGATGGCATCCGTCTTATCGACCAAACTCGACTCCCCATCAGCGAATGGGCGGAGCATGGTGTACTTGTCAACGACTTCGAGACATCGGTTTTCCCTCTTCGTCCGGTAATTGCCGACACTCTTGCTGCAATGAAATCTAAAGGTGCTATTTATGCTGCTATGAGCGGCTCCGGTGCAGCTGTTTTCGGCATTTTCGAAAGTGTCAAAATGGCAGAGGACGCCGCTGCATCATTCGAGCATTGTCGCACTTACGCTGGTGTGATAGCTAAATAACGTTCGATTACGAACGATCTTCGCCAAATTGTTGTTATATTAGGTAGTAGATTACCTAAATTAACACAATTTGGCAGCATTTTTGTATAGGAACAATCGAACAATTCAACTAGATTATGAGCAACAATAACAATATAGAGGCGAATCACGCCGAAGAAGCAGAACTAAACGAAAACATCAATAACGAAGCTGCCGAAGAAGCTGCTATTGAAGAAGTTGATATCCAGGCTCAACTCGATGCCGCTAGTGCTGAAGTGGAAAAGGCTAAAAAGGAATATCTCTTCTTGATGGCCGAATTCGACAACTATCGCAAACGTGTAATCCGCGAAAAAGCCGATTTGATGAAGAATGCAGGCGAGCGCGTTCTGCTCGGACTTCTTCCCATTATCGACGATTTCGAACGTGGTTTGGCTGCAACTAGCACTGAGAGCGAAGACGCTGTTCGCGAAGGTATGCAGCTTATCTACAACAAACTCGTAAAATATCTTGAGAGCAATGGCGTAAAAGCGATGGAAAGCACCGGTCAGCCTTTCGATGCTGATTTCCACGAAGCTATCGCTACTATCCCTGCTCCTAGCGATGACCTTAAGGGAAAAGTGATAGACACAACCCAAAAAGGCTATATGATCAACGACAAAGTTCTCCGTCACGCTAAAGTGGCTGTAGGCGAATAATTATTACCGATATGGATCAGAAGCGTGACTACTATGAGGTGCTTGGCGTAAGCAAAACTGCCACCCCAGAAGAAATAAAAAAAGCATACCGTAAGAAAGCGATTGAGAATCACCCCGACCGTAATCCCGGTGATAAGGAAGCTGAAGAACGATTCAAAGAAGCTGCCGAGGCATACGATGTGCTAAGCGACGAAAAGAAACGTCAGCTCTACGACCAGTATGGACACTCTATGGGTCCGCAAGGATTCGGTGGTGGTCAGTACTATAGCACTGGCGATTTCGACATCAACGATATCCTCAACCGATTCGCTCAGGAATTCGGCGGTTTCGGTGGCTTTGGCGGTTTTGGCAGTGCTACCGGCGGACGTCGTCAACCTCGTCAGCGTCGTGGCGGCGATATGCGTATCCGAGTAAAACTAACTCTCGAAGATATTGCAAAAGGTGTAACCAAGACCCTTCGCATCCCCACTTTTGTGCAGTGCGAGCATTGTAAAGGCACCGGTGCAAAAGACGGTACTGCTTTTACTACTTGTCAACGTTGCCACGGCACCGGTCATGTAACAATGCAGCAACAGACTATCTTCGGCGTACAGAGTGTAATGTCGGAATGTCCATCTTGCGGTGGTGCTGGTAAGACTATCACAGAGCGTTGTACTCACTGTAATGGCGATGGAGTTGTGCGCAAAGAGCAAGAAGTGTCATTTACGATTCCTGCAGGCGCTGTCGAGGGTCAAACTTTCGCTCTCCGTGGCAAAGGTAACTATCCAAAGGGTGGAGGAGTTCCGGGCGACCTTCTCGTAGTTGTAGAAGAGGTTAAACACCCTGAGCTTATCCGCGATGGTGCAGACGTAATCTATAACCTAATGCTCGACCTTCCTACTGCAGTACTTGGTGGCTCGGTTGAAGTTCCTACCATCGGTGGGCGTGCGATGGTCAATATCCCTGCCGGAACACAGCCCGGAAAGGTTCTTCGACTTCGTGGCAAGGGCGTTCCAGACAATGAAAATGGTGGTACAGGCGACGAACTTATCAACATCATGGTGTTCGTGCCCGAAAAACTTACCGATGAGCAGAAGAAGACTTTTGAAGCAATGAAAGATGCTCCAAATATCAAGCCTACGCCAGCCGACAGTCAACGCATCTTCTCTCGACTAAAACACATATTTGACTAAATAAAAAAGCGACGCCACAAACGTCGCTTTTTTCTGATTTTTATGTAATTTCAAATTGTTGCAAAATTGTAATAATATCACCTCAAAACACACCGATTTCGTGCAATGCAGTCTCTGCAGCAGCGGCAAAAGTATCGGCGGCCGCTTCGAATCCGGCTCGACGGATTGCTGTTTCGCGTGCACGAATGTCGAGAATCGCTTTTTCTCGAGCCATAGTGTTGTCGCGCGTATTGGCAACGGCTACTCCGGCTTCGTGTCCTGCTTTTGCAGCAGCGGCAAGTTCGGCTGAGTTGCAGCCGGCTTCAACTACAACTTCTTCTTTCGGTATAAATATGTAATTAATCACAAAACAAGCGATACCTACAGCCAGTACCACTTTAAAGAATGTAATCAATCCACTGAAAGGAGAACGACGGCGAGGTTTGCGGCGGCTTCCGCGTCGTCGAGGGCGTTGTGGTGATTTTTTAGGGGTATCCCGAAGTACTGGCATAGTGAGTCGAGTGATTTAGATGGACATAATTGGCGCGGTATTGCTTTGCGCGCGGCTTTAAGGGTACAAAGAAATTCTTGCTCCGGCGGTTCGAGACCATAGACTCGGCACGCTTCACGGATACAAGCGGAGTCGAAAACGGCATTATGAGCTACCAATGGTAGCCCTTCAATCCAATCGACTAATTCGCTCCACACATCTCCGAAAGTTGGAGCGTCGTGAGTGTCGTCGTCGGTGAGCCCATGTACTTGAGTGCAATAGTAGGAGTACCAATTAGGCTCGGGGCATACAAGCGAGTAGCGTCGGTCAACTACAACTCCGTTGCGCACCTTGACTGCACCGATTGAGCAGATGCTCGAGCGTTTGCCGTTGGCAGTCTCTACGTCGATGGCAACAAAGCTATCCATTTTCGATTTGAGAGAGTAGGGTGTCGCGAACACGCTCCATTAACCATCGTGGAGTGGATGTGGCTCCACAGATACCGATAGACTCTGCGCCGTCGAAGAATTCGCGTTTGAGTTCTGATTCGTCGGAAATAAGATATGTATGCGGATTAACGTCGTGGCAATGGTTGAATAGTACTTTGCCGTTGCTACTCTTGCTGCCGGCAACAAAAAGAACTACATCTTTGCTCGCTGCAAATGAACGAAGGTGCTCAACGCGGTTGGCTACTTGTCGGCAGATAGTGTCGTAGTAGCTGAATGATACTCCAGGGGTCATGCGTCGCTTGATTTCTTCGATCATTGCGTTGAATCCTTCGAGCGATTTGGTAGTCTGTGAGTAAAGTGCTACCGGTCGGTTGAAATCTACTTTTTCAAGGTCATCGATACCCTCGACGACAATGGCTGTGCTGCATGTTTGTCCTACTAGACCATTTACTTCGGCATGACCTATCTTGCCGTAGATAACGATCTGAGTGGCATCTGCTGCATCATAGTTAGCTTTAATTCGTTGTTGGAGCTTGAGCACCACGGGGCAAGTGGCATCGATGATTTCGATGTTGTTTCTATGGGCTATCTCGTATGTTTCAGGAGGTTCGCCATGGGCGCGGAGGAGTACTTTGGCATTGGATAGGCTTCTGAGGTCGTCGTGTGTGATAGTAACGAGTCCCTTAGCGCAGAGTCGTTCGACTTCGCCGGAGTTGTGCACTATATCACCGAGACAATATAGTTGACTTCCTCGAGCAAGCTCCTCTTCGGCTTTGCGAATTGCGGTAACAACTCCGAAGCAAAAGCCGGATTCTTTGTCTATTTCAACCGAAGGCATATTATCGATTAGTAGCTTTTTCAAATTCGGCAAGCAACCATGCGTCTTGCTCTTCAAGAGTCATATTGGAGTTGTCGAGCGAGATAGCATCGTCGGCTCGGCGAAGTGGACTCTCGGCACGAGTGGTGTCGATGTGGTCGCGGTGAACGACATTTGCAAGAACGTCTTCGTAAGATACGGTCAGACCTTTGTCTACCATTTCTTTGAAACGGCGTTGCGCGCGAGTCTCGGCAGAAGCGTCAACGTAGATTTTGAGTTCTGCATCGGGGAATACCACTGTGCCGATATCACGTCCATCCATTACAATGCCGCGAGATTTACCAAGTTCCTGCTGCATGGCTACAAGTGCATGACGCACTTCCGGTATTGCTGCTACCGGCGATACGGCATTGGATACGCGGAGGTGGCGGATTTCTTGCTCTACGTCGGTGCCATTGAGCATTGTGTGCTGAGTGCCATCGGGCTGAACGGCAAAGTCGATATGAATATCGGGTAGGGCAGCGATGATGGTATTGATGTTGGGCTCTCCTGTCTCGGAAATCATATTGTGATCGAGGGCGTAGAGCGCTACAGCTCGATACATTGCACCTGAATCGATATAGCGATAACCGATTTTTGCAGCCAAACGACGTGCCATTGTGCTTTTGCCGGATGATGAAAATCCATCGACAGCTATGATGATGGGTGATTTCTGTGTTTCCACGTTAATTGATTAAGTCGTTGAGATTATATGATAGATTGAACATGAGCGTCGTGCCGCCACTGTGAGGCTGTGAAAGAGCCACGTTTATGCCCACGTTATTCAGCTTTAAGCCGCCGCCTAGCGAGAAGCCGGAAAGCAAACTGCGAGAATATGTGCTCATGTCGGTTCGTGTCTTGTAGTTATATCCGATAGATATATAGTAGTTGGGATTCGTTATCAAATCAGCTCCGAATACAAGGTGTCGGAAAAGATTAGACATAAACTTATCCTTTTTTATCGGCTCGTCGGTAGATGTGCCATCGCCGGTCTCGGTGTACGGCAGATGCCATTTGGTGAGATTCCATGCGGTAATCGAAAAACGGAATGGAAAAGAGCCAAAAGTCTGCGACCAGCCCAGTCGAACGTCGAACGGTAAACGATCGTACGCTTCATTGAAGCGCTTAATCTGACCGCCTAAGTTGGCAACTACTACCGAGAATGATTGGTCTCGTTCAGGATTGTAATAATTAATGCCAAGGTTCGTGGCGAGAGCAAACGCAGTATAGTCGGCATAGCCGCTGTAAAGCATCTTTACATCGATACCGCCACGGAGTCGGTCAGTTATATCGTGTGAATAAGTAAACCCAAATGACACATCTTTCGGAGAAAAAGAGCCGATGATAGCTCCATCGGCTAAAGTCTCCTTCATCGAGCCGTATCCGAAGTACTGAATAGAAGCAGCCCAAGCAGCGTGTTCACCTGCGCTATGTGCGTAGCGAAGTCCGGCAAAAATCGATGTGCCAAGGTAGTGCATGTAGTTAAATGAGATATTTCCGGATAGCTCCGGCCCTAATAACGCCGGGTTTTGGTCGATGACATTTATATCGTCGTCAACCAAAGAAATATTCACACCGCCGAGACTGTAAATCTTCGACGATGATGTAACATTCAAAAAGTTATACGCCGTGTTGCCTTCTTGGGCTACCAGTGCAAAGCTTGTGCATAAGAAGGCAATAAAAACGGCTATGTGTCGATAGCGTAATATCATTAATCTGACGTTTGTGCTACAAAATTAGTTACTATAAATCATAACGCCAAATTTACACTTCTATTGTCTCCCGTTTTTTAACAAAATAAGCTATCGTTCCTCTGCTCATATAAATATTTTTGTAAATATTTTCGATGCGAGATTTGTGAAATTGTGCGGAAATTCTTAATTTTGCACGATTTTAGGATTATTGTGTCCTAACGGTTGGTGTTAATTAATTAGGTCATGGCAGACAAACGTTCGCGTCGCATATCTACGTTCGGTTCGCGCATCACTTCGTTGGTAAGTGTGGCGCTAGTTTTGGTATTGCTCGGAGTTGCAGCTCTGATGGGAGTTGCCGGCAAGAACCTCACGGATGATGTGCGCCGAAATCTTGGCTTTGTTATCAAAATGGAGCGTGATGTGCCCGAGGCTAGCATCAATCAATTAAAACAAGCTTTATTGGCATCTGACGCCGTCGAAGTCCTGACTTATAATTCAGCGGAAGATATCTTAGCTCAAGAAAGTGAGTACCTAGGCGAAGATGTGTCATCGTTGCTTGATGCCAATCCGTATGCTTCTGAATTTGATATTAAGGTTCGTCCGGCTTATGCATCACCCGATAGTATTTTATCGTTGGTCGATATGTACGACTCTTTTCAAGGTGTGAGCGAAATTGTAACTGAAAGCGCTGTAATTGAAGGTGTTGATAGTACATTGCGGCGCGTTGGAGCGATACTTTTGACTGTGGCGATAGTGCTTTTAGCAGTTTCGGTTGCTTTGATCAATAATACGATAAGTCTTTCGATATATGCACGCCGCTTCGTTATTCATACGATGAAGCTGGTTGGTGCCACCGGTGGTTTTATCCGTCGTCCGTTCTTGTTAGCAGGTATGGTTAATGGCTTGTTTGCAGGCTTGGCGGCTACGATATTGCTAGTGGGTGCTCGATTCTATATATCTTCGCTCGATCCGTTGCTTGAAGAAGCACTCCCATGGACTTGGGTAGCTATAGTTTGCGCGGCTCTTGTTGTTATTGGCGCACTTATTTGTATGCTTACAGCTGCATTTGCTACCAATAGGTATATTCGTTCGTCGTACGACGAAATGTTCTTAAAATAAGATTGTTATAACTTTTTTACGACACAATGACAGAAAGTCAAGAAAATGAACAGGTAAAGCAGGGTATGCCCCTTCAGCGCGGCAACTTTATTGCAATGGCCATTGCCGGTGCGATGATTGTAATCGGCTTTCTCCTTATGCTTGGCGGTAGTACAACCGTCGAAGAGTTTAATCCCGATATCTTTAGTACTCGTCGCATTGTTATTGGTCCGGCGATTGCCTTTTTAGGTTTTGTAGCTATGGCTGCGGCTATTATAATCGATCCAAAACGCCTCCCTTTCGGTAAAAAATAATTGATGGAAACACTTGATGCACTTATGCTCGGCATTGTTCAAGGACTTGCTGAGTATCTTCCTATTAGTTCTTCCGGACACCTCGAAATTTTTCGTAATTTCTTAGGAATCGATCTTTCGGGGGCCGATAGTCTCCAGTTTGATGTGATGTTACACGTTGCCACAGTTTTAAGTACCATTGTTGTGCTGTGGCGCGAATTTTTGCCTCTTTGTAAGTCGTTTTTTACTTTCAAACGAGATGAAAACTTTTGGTATGTGTGTAAAATCCTCATTTCGTGTATTCCCATCGGCATTGTAGGTGTATTTTTTAAAGATACAATAGAGCAATTCTTCGGTCAAGGTCTCACTTTGGTAGGATTCTGCCTTATTGCTACTGCTTGTTTGCTCTCGTTTTCGTACTTCTTCCGTACACGTCCGCTCGAAACAAACAGTCTTACCGGAAAGGTATATCGTCCTCGCGACATCTCCTACTGGGATGCATTTATCATAGGTTGTTCGCAGGCAGTTGCCGTACTTCCCGGTCTCTCCCGTTCCGGTACAACAATTGCCACCGGTATTCTTATCGGCGATAAGCGTGAGCAAGTAGCTCAATTTTCATTCTTCATGGTGATAATTCCTATTTTGGGCGAAGCGCTTCTTGATGTTAAAGATATGCTTGGCGCAGAGGTTGAAGCTACTTCAGATGCAACCGTTGCATTTCTTCCCATGTTAGTTGGCTTCTTGGCATCGTTTATTGTAGGATGTATCGCTTGCAAGTGGATGCTTAATATTGTCAAAAAAGGTAAGCTTGTTTGGTTTGCAGTCTATTGCTTGATTGCAGGTCTTGTCTGTGTTGCAAAAGGATATAACCTCATTTAATATGAATTTCCTCGAAGGAGAAATATTGTATATCGACAAGCCGCTCGGTTGGACTTCCTTTGATGCTGTTAAGCGTCTTCGCGGTTCGCTCACCCGTCGACTTGGTGTAAAAAAAATCAAAGTCGGTCATGCCGGGACTCTCGATCCCCTTGCCACCGGTGTGATGGTTTTGTGTACCGGAAAAGCAACGAAGAGAATCGATGAGTTACAAGCAGGTGTTAAAGAGTATATTGCTACGATTGCACTTGGAGCTACTACTCCCTCGTTTGACCTCGAAACTGAGATTGATGCGACCTATCCGACCGAACATATTACTCGTGAACTAGTTGAAGAAGTGCTAACTCGTTTTCACGGACGTATCGAGCAGGTGCCTCCGGCGTTTTCGGCTTGTAAAATTGACGGACATCGTGCGTACGACTTGGCTCGCAAGGGGCGTGAGGTTGAACTCAAGGCTAAGGTCCTTGTAATCGACGAAATCGAATTACAATCGTTCGAGTCTACATCAATCACGATTCGAGTAGTGTGTAGTAAAGGTACATATATCCGCGCCCTCGCTCGCGATATCGGAGAGGCTTTGGGCAGTGGCGGACATCTTACAGCACTTCGTCGCACTCGTGTAGGCGATGTTGGCATTGATCAATGTTTGTCGGTTGATCAAGCTGCCGAACTAATTAAAACGGTAGAAATTGAAATGCCTGAGCAGTAGGCTATATATAGAAACTAAAGAAATATCAAGATATAATGAAGCTCTCACAGTTTAAATTCAATCTTCCTGACGAACTTATCGCTTCACACCCCGTGCCAAATCGGGACGAATGTCGCCTAATGGTGGTAAACCGCAAAACCGGCGAAATTTCGCATCATATCTTCAAAGATGTATTGAACTACTTCTCTGAAGATGATGTGATGGTATTCAACGATACTCTTGTCTTTCCTGCTCTTCTTTATGGTAATAAAGAAAAAACCGGAGCGCGCATCGAAGTGTTCTTGCTTCGTGAACTCAATGCCGATAACAAACTTTGGGATGTCCTAGTTGAGCCTGCTCGTAAGATTCGTATCGGTAACAAACTTTATTTCGGCGACGATGAGTCGATGGTTGCTGAAGTAATCGACAATACAACTTCTCGTGGTCGTACACTTCGCTTCCTATACGATGGTCCTCACGATCAGTTTAAGCAGGATCTTTTTGCGCTTGGTATGACTCCGCTTCCTCCTTATATCAATCGCGAACCCGAACCCTGTGATGCACAGGATTATCAGTGTATCTTTGCAGAAAAAGAGGGCGCTGTTGTAGCTCCTGCTGCCGGCCTTCACTTCTCTCGTGGCCTTATTACACGTTTGCAGATCAACGGCGTAAAGAAAGCATTTATTACCGTTCACAACGGTCTTGGTGCTTTCCGCGAAATTGATGTGGAAGACCTCACCAAGCACCGTATGGACTCTGAGCAAATGATTGCATCGCCCGAACTCGTTGAAACTGTCAACTCTGCTCGTGATGCCGGTCGCCGTGTATGTGCAGTCGGTACTTCAGTTCTTCGTGCAATGGCTACTGCTGAAAGTATGGGTGGACACATGAAGACATACGACGGCTGGACTAACAAATTTATCTTCCCTCCCTACGACTTCACTGTTTCAACCGATCTTATCACCAACTTCCACATGCCATATTCGACCATGCTTATGATGGTGGCCGCATTTGGCGGATACGAACTTGTGATGGAAGCATATAACGAAGCAGTCAAAGAAGGCTATCGTTTCGGTTGCTACGGCGACGCTATGCTTATCGTTGGTTAAATTTCCCCTGATTCTCCGGCTCCAAAGAGAGCAAAATCATAAATTGTCGGGTCGTCGGGCCTCATGCTACGTAACACCGTAGTGAGGTCTTCGACGGCTCGACGATCATTTTGTTTGCGCTCTAGCAAACCCAAGGTGCGAGAGGTGTTTGCCGAGTGTACATCTAGCGGAATAAACAATTGAGATGGCTTGAGTGCTGACCAGCAGCCAATATCGACGATACCATCGTTGCGCACGAGCCAGCGCAGTGCCATATTGAAACGCTTAAGGGCCGATTTTTCAGGCTTGTCGGGTAGACAACGAGTAGGGCCTTCGATGGGCGACAATGTGTTTGCGTCACTCATTAGGGCATTAAGTCGTTCAGCTATTAGCCACGATGGCGCATTACTTGTTGTCGCTCCGATTGTTACGACGAAGTTTTCAAGACTTCCATATCGGTGGTATAGCTCGCGTAGACCGCGAAGAAAGTAGCGAAGATGACGCCCGAAAAATGTGCGATGTATATTTGCATCGCTGATTGCATCAATATCACCTTCGGTTATGAAGTGATATGGCTCGTGCCAAAGGATAGACTCGATTTTCTCTGCATTAGAGAGTATCATCGAGCGTCTGCCCCAAGCAATTGTAGAGGTGAGTAAGGCGGAAATTTCTATGTCGCGTAGATCAGAGAATCGACGCGGAAATTGCACCGGGTCGTTGTCGACAAAAGAGGGGGTATTATAGCGGTCGGCGAGGCTATCGAGACGCTGTTTGAGGTCGTTGGTCATAGTGAGGCAAAGTTACGAAAAATCGTGATTGATTGGTGATGACAACTATGAAAACTGTGTAAAATTGGGTTAAAATGCCCGGTTTTTAGGTTTTTGTTTAACTAAAATTTGGTGGAGTGAAAAAAAATTCGTTACTTTGCACGCTGAATTGTGGCGCATCCTTTAAAGCTGACGGAATAGATGCAACCGACGGTGATATGAGAACTGCGATGGCCGGCCGCACATTCTTGAAGATTAAAGAAATAAAAGAACGATAAACCATTAACAGCCATGTCAAAGATTTGTCAAATCACCGGCAAAAAAGCGATTGTGGGAAATAACGTTTCGCACTCGAAGCGTCGCACCAAACGCAAATTTAATGTTAATCTCTTCACCAAGAAGTTCTATTGGGTAGAACAGGAGATGTGGATTTCACTCACAATTTCCGCAGCCGGCCTCCGTACTATCAACAAGCTCGGCCTCAACGCTGCTATGACCCAGGCTTACGAAAAGGGTTTCCTTCAGGCATCGGACATCAAACCCGTTGGTTTCTAATTTCCCACTTTTAAGAAGACGAAATTATGGCAAAGAAAGCAAAAGGCAATCGCGTGCAGGTAATCCTCGAATGTACCGAACACAAAGCTAGTGGTATGCCCGGCACAAGCCGCTATATCACAACTAAGAATCGTAAAAACACCACCGAACGTCTCGAACTTAAGAAATACAACCCCATTCTTAAGAAGATGACCATTCACAAAGAAATTAAATAATAAGTAGATATGGCAAAGAAAACTGTCGCATCGCTTCAGAAAGGCGAAGGCCGCACCTACAGCAAGGTTATCAAGATGGTGAAGTCACCCAAAACCGGTGCTTACATTTTCAAAGAAGAAATGGTTCCTAACGACGCTGTGAAAGACGCTCTCAAATAAGAGTTTTTCTTTCCGGTTACGATATAAGGCAGGATGCATCCACTCGGAAGTATCCTGCTCTTTTTCTAATATATTTCTGCTATGAACGAAGGTTTTTTCAGGGTAGCTTCTGCTTCGCCAGTGGTGGCACTTGCCGACCCGAAGACAAATACTGATCGAATTATCGAACTTATCGATCGAGCTAACCAAGCCGGTGCCGATGCTATCGTATTTCCGGAATTGGCAGTAACGGGTTACACCTGTGCTGATTTGTTCCACTCGCGGATGCTCCTCGATGCTGCAAAAGAGTCGCTCAAGACCTTGTGCGCTTATTCTGAGTCATGTCCGGGTCTATTGATTGCTGTTGGGGCTCCCGTAGAGTGGGCTAATTCGCTATATAATTGCGCGGTATTCATTAATTGTGGCAAAATTATTCTTGCTGTTCCCAAGACTTTTATACCCAATTATGGTGAGTTCTATGAGAAACGTTGGTTTGAACCGGCTCCCGTAAATACCTTTGACATCACGCTTTGGCAAGGACAAGAACCATTTAAATTCGGATCTTTGTCTGCAGTCGTTTTCAAGGGGGTAACAATTGGTGCTGAAATTTGTGAAGACTTGTGGGCTCCGATGCCTCCAAGTAGTCGACTTGCTGTCGGTGGCGTCGAGTTGATTTTCAACCTTTCGGCAAGCGACGATTTGATTGGAAAACACTCATACTTGGTCAACCTCGTACGTATGCAGTCGGCACGTTGCGTTGCTGCTTATGCCTACGCATCTGCCGGATATGGCGAATCGTCAACCGACTTGGTGTTTGATTCTAAGCTGATCATAGCTGAGAATGGTTCTCTTCTAGATATTAACAAACGATGGGTTCGCGACAATCAATTGATTGTATGTGATATAGATATTGATGCAATTCGTCGCAATCGCATCTACAACACTTCATTTGGCTATGCCTCCCGTGGGGTTGAGCTTTCTAAGGTTGTAGTAGACACACCCTTCTGTCCTTCTGTAAAAGATTTTGAACTTCTTCGTACTGTTGACCCGCATCCTTTCGTTCCGGCTAATGATGAAAATTTGCGAGAACGTTGCGAAGAGATTATTAATATTCAGGTAGCAGGTCTTGCTCGACGTCTCGACGCTACTCATTGTCGAAACCTCGTAGTAGGCATTTCCGGCGGTCTTGATTCTACTTTGGCGCTTCTCGTTGCAGTACGTACCTTCGATAGCCTTGGTCTTGATCGCAAAGGTATCTTAGGAGTTACAATGCCAGGATTTGGTACGACCGATCGCACTCATAACAATGCCTTGATACTGATGGACGCTCTCGGGGTATCGCGTCGCGAAATTTCTATTGTTGCTGCGGTTAATCAGCATTTCAGTGATATAGAGCACGATGCGTCGGTGCACGATGTTACTTACGAAAATAGTCAGGCCCGTGAGCGTACTCAACTTTTGATGGATATTGCCAATCAAGTAGGAGGTATGGTACTCGGTACCGGCGACCTCTCGGAGTTGGCTCTCGGTTGGGCTACCTACAACGGCGACCACATGTCGATGTATGGCGTTAATGCTGGCGTGCCAAAAACTCTTGTAAAGCACCTCACTCGTTATTTTGCCGATATTACCGATAATGCAACCGTTCGAGAAGCTCTTCTTGATATCATCGATACTCCTATCAGTCCGGAACTCATCCCGGCTGAACCTGATGGTACTATCAAGCAGAAAACTGAAGATCTCGTAGGACCCTACGAATTGCACGATTTCTTCCTCTATTATACACTTCGATTCGGTTTCACCCCACGTCGAATCTTTTTGCTTGCGTTGAAGGCTTTTGACGGTATTTATGACCGTGAGACCATACTTAAATGGGAGCGAACTTTCTTCCGTCGCTTCTTCAATCAGCAGTTCAAACGTTCGTGTTTGCCCGATGGGCCAAAAATCGGTAGTGTATGTATCTCTCCCCGTGGTGATTGGCGTATGCCGTCGGATGCATCATCGGCTATTTGGCTTAAACAACTCGACGAACTTTCGTAGCAATGTCATTGACATCGAAATTCGAAAAAAAAGCATCTGCGTATATTAAAGCGCAAGGATTACTTCGCCGCGATGCTCCTGTTCTAGTAGCGCTTAGTGGCGGTGCCGACTCTGTCGCGCTTTTGGCGGTTTTGACTCGACTTGGCTATGATTGTCGTGCTGCCCACTGCAACTTCCACCTTCGTGGCGATGAATCGATGCGCGATATGCGTCATTGTCAAGCTATTTGCGAGCAACTTGATGTCGACTTATATATACGTGATTTCGATGTTGAAGAGCGTCGTCGACAATTTCCCGGAGAATCTGTTGAAATGGCTTGTCGTGAATTGCGATATCCATGGTTCTACGACTTGCTTGATCGCGATTGTGCTCAAGCGATTGCTGTCGGACATCATCGAGAGGATCGTGTTGAGACATTTTTTCTCAATTTGATGCGTGGTGCGGGCATTGCCGGTCTTTCGAGTATGCGTCCGCGTAGCGGTAGTGTCGTGCGTCCGTTGTTAGCCTTTTCACGCGATGAGGTAGAGCAGTACCTCGAAGCTCTTAACTTGACATTTATTACCGATAGTAGTAATGCCTCGGATGTACACCGTCGCAATCGTCTTCGTAACACTGTCTTGCCATCGCTTGAAGATGCTTTTCCGGGTGCTTGCGAATCAATTTTACGAAGTATATCCCATCTCGAATCAGCAAATGCTATTTTTGCAGAAGCTATTGAGGTAAAACGTCAGATATATTTTTCTGCCGGTACACATATCGACCTAGCAAAGCTCGTAGAGCGCGAAACTGAAGCTGCTACAGTCCTTTTTGAATTTCTTAGGCCACTTCGTTTTACTTATACGCAGGTGCTCGACATTTTAGATTGTGCTACGTCGTCTGGTGCTCATTTCCGTTCGACCGATGGCGTTGTTGTAGCAGAATTAAGCCATGGCACACTTGAGTTGGTCGACGCTGCGCGACTCAACCTTTCAGTCGAAGAGTGTTACACCATTAATATTGCGAAAGATATAACCGAGCCGATTACTGTCGCATCGAAAATCCATCCTATCGCCGATTTTGAGCCTGAGCGCCTTGGTGCGTCGGTTGCTTATATAGATGCGACTGCTCTCGATGGCAACCCTCATTGGGAATTGCGACATTATCGCAGAGGCGATCGAATTGTTCCTTTTGGGGCGGTGAAATCAAAATTAGTCAGCGACCTATTTGCTGCAGCACATTACTCCGCATCGCAGAAACGTCAAGCTTGGATATTGACCCGCAACGATGAAATCGTTTGGATTCTGGGTTTGCGAAACTCGGCACTCTTTCCTGTAAAAGCAGATACAAAGCGCTACGTAAGATTAGAAATTAGGTAATATTTAATACACAAAAGCCGCGGCAATGATGTCGCGGCTTTTACTATCGATTGGTAGATGTTTATTCTTCTGCTAGAGGATTCCAACCTTGGGCGCGGAGGGGAAATTCACCGCCATCGCGGGTAACCATAGCACAACCTTCGCTTTCCTTGGTGATATAGCCAATCACTTTCACGCCTTCGATGTCTTGCATCTTATCGTGGTCGGTGAGGGGTACGGTGAAGAGTAGTTCATAGTCTTCACCACCATTGAGTGCGGCTGTAACGAGGTTCATATTAAGCTCTTCTGCCATCACTGCAGTCTGGTAGTCGATAGGAATACGATCTTCGTAAATACGGCAGCCGCATTTGCTTTGTTTGCAGATGTGCATCAATTCCGACGAAAGGCCATCGCTTACGTCAATCATTGCTGTAGGTGTAATGCCACGTTCAGCAAGAATACGAACAATGTCGCGGCGAGCTTGAGGCTTGAGTTGGCGTTCGATAAGATATTCCTTACCAGAAAAATCAGGCTCGAAATCTTTTCTGCCGGCAGATGCTACCTTTTCGCGCTCAAGGAGTTGAAGACCCATATAAGCAGCACCGAGGTCCCCGCTTACGCAGATGATATCGGTTGCTTTTGCTGTGCTGCGTTTTACAGCCTTGCCCTTGGGAGCATCACCGATGCACGTGATTGAGATTACAAGACCTTGATGCGAAGCCGAGGTATCGCCGCCAATGATGTCAACTCCATAGTCTTCACAGGCGAGGCGGATACCGGCATAAAGTTCTTCGATATGTTCGACGGTGAAGCGGCGCGAGATACCAAGTGATACGGTAATTTGGCGGGGCGTGCCGTTCATTGCGCAAATATCAGAGAAGTTGACGATAGCCGATTTGTAACCGAGGTGCTTTAGGGGCACGTATGTGAGGTCAAAGTGAACGTTTTCGAGTAGTAAATCGGTAGTAACGAGGATGTCGCGGTCTTCGTTGTAGTTCAAAATCGCCGCGTCATCACCGACTCCGTAAGTGGTTGAATCGTTTACCGATTCAAGTCCTTCGGTGATATGATCGATGAGTCCGAATTCGCCTAACTGTGATATTTCGGTTTCTTTAGTAGACATTGTGGGATGTATACTGGGTTATACTCGTTCAACCATTGCCTTAACGATAGCTTCTACCGTAGGCTGAGCTTTGATAGCTGCTTTCTGTACTTCTTCGTGTGAGGGTACTTCGGTGATATCTTTGCCGCCGAGGTCGGTGATAACAGAGATACCGAATACGCGCATATCGCCGTGGCGAGCTACGATTACTTCGGGAACGGTGCTCATACCTACTGCATCGCCTCCGATTACGCGGAAGTATTCATATTCTGCAGGAGTTTCGAATGTTGGACCGGTGGTGCCAACGTAAACACCATGTTTGAGGCGTAGACCTTTTTCTGCTGCAATTTCGTCAGCGATAGCAATGTACTTCTTGTCGTAAGGTTCGGTCATTGCAGGGAAGCGAGGCCCGAGTTCGTCGTAGTTCTTGCCGCGGAGGGGATTTTCGGGGAAAAGGTTGATGTGGTCGGTGATCACCATAACATCGCCTACGATGAAGTCCTTGTTCATACCGCCGGCAGCATTAGATACAAAGAGGGTTTCGACACCGAGGGCTTTGAAAACGCGAACGGGGAAAGTTACGGTCTTCATGTCATAGCCTTCGTAGTAGTGGAAACGGCCCTGCATTGCAATAACGGGCTTGCCTCCCATTGTGCCGAAGATAAGATTGCCGCTATGACCCTGAACGGTTGATACGGGGAAATTGGGAATTTCGGCGTAAGGGATATATTTTTTATTGTCGATATGGTCGACGAGCGAGCCAAGGCCGGTGCCAAGAATAATGGCAATTTTGGGCATCTCGCCTTCGTGCTGAGTACGAAGGAAGTCGGCAGTCTGTTTAATTTTTTCGAGCATAGATTGCTATATTTATGATTTATGTATAAACGTTGCGAAGGCTCCGCAAGTTTATTAATTGGAGATATTTCGTGCTTTGAGAGTTTTCTCGATTACCTCATCGATCGGCTGTTCGCCATAAGGCTGCTCGAACTCTACTTCAATGGGCAGATAGTATGTTACTGCTTTCAACTCATGTGGGTAGTAGGGATTGGACGCGAGGCGAACGGCATCTTTTTCGGTCGTAACTATTATTCGTTGTTCACCGCGGAGGTATTGATAGCGTTCGAGGATATATTCAATATCCTTCTTGGTGTATTGATGATGGTCGGCGAAAATGTCGACTTTCACTTTTGCTCCATAGCTCTTGAGATGGCGAACGAACGGACGAGGATTACCGATGCCAGCTATAGCGAGAATCGAATCGCCGGGTGTGAGCCAGTCAAGGTAGGGGACTCCTGTTGCAACGTCGGGGAACACCGGTTGCAGTGGACGGTAAGTATAGTGCGAGAAAAAGAGATATTGTGATGGAAAAAGGTCGTATTTATTGGTGATATCGCGGTAATTCCATGGTGTGAGACCTGGAGGACATTTAGCAACGATGACAATGTCGGCACGATTGATGCCGCGAGCCGGTTCTCGCAGACGTCCATAGGGGAGCATATGATCCTCTGATACCGGATGACTATACTCGGTGATGACTACCGATACGGCTGGCTTGACATAGCGGTGCTGAAACGCATCATCGAGGATAATCATATCGAGTTTCTTATCGAGACGCATCAACTCGCGAATACCGTGTACTCGGTCTTCGCAAACAGCCACGGTAACATTGCCGTTAAATTTATGATAGATTTGGTACGATTCGTCTCCGATATCCGACGGAGTCGATGTACGGCCGGCTATAATAAAACCTTTTGTCTTTCGTTTGTAGCCGCGACTTAGTACAGCCACGTGGTGGTTGCGCTGGAATATGTTGACGAGATACTCAACGTGTGGCGTTTTGCCTGTGCCGCCAACGGCAAGGTTGCCAATCGATATGACGGGTATGTCGAATTCGACTCCTTTGAGGATGTTCCAATCGAAAAACTTATTGCGCAGATAAGTAATGCCACCATACACTTTTGAGCAGGGTAGCAACACCAATTTAGCGAGCCATGAGCGCTTGGGCATATTGGAATGTAAGTTTTTAGTTGTTGAAAATCACTTCTTCCATTCGTGCCTGAATGGGGTTGAGACTACGAAGCTGTTTGATGTGGTAAAGCTGACGCATCGTTTCTTCGTCAAAAGGTGAATCGGTTTTAAGTTCTCCTAAGCCACCTGTTTGGCGGAGCATACGTTCCCACATTTTTTCTTCACTAATGGGATACTCTACTACGTCGTCTGTGTCAAGACCGAGATCTTTGCTCATTGCTTTAATGGTAGTGGCAAGCGAACCGATATGGTCGACGAGTCCTAGCTCGATAGCTCGACCGCCGGTCCATACGCGTCCTTCGGCAATTTCTTTTACTGCGTCTTGGGACATGCCGCGGCCACTTGCAACACGTTGCGTGAAGAGGTTGTAGATATTTTCGACGCTATTCTGCATAGCGCGATATTGAGTCGGAGTCATTGCTTCGTTGGAGGTGATGCCAACTGCATTGGGGTTTGTTTCAACTGTGCTGAAATTGATGCCTAGTTTATCAGTTACAAGACCGCTGATATCGGGAATCATGCCAAATACACCTATCGAGCCGGTGAGGGTAGTGCGATCGGCATAGATTGAGTCTGCGCCACAACTGATATAATAGCCTCCCGAAGCAGCGTAGTCGCCCATCGATACATAGACAGGCTTGCCGGTGCTCTTGAAGTATTGAATCGATTCCCAAATCTGCTCTGACGCGAATGCGCTGCCGCCGGGCGAGTTTACACGGAATACGAGACCGACAACATTTTCATCATCAGCTAGAGAGATGATGTCATTTACGACGGTGCTTCCGATAATACCTTCTTCACCTTCGTCATAGATTTCGCCAATCGCATAGTACACCGCTATATGGCTATCTTTAGTTTTGGGGATGTTGGAATTTGTCGTTTCGAGTAATTCCGATGGACTTACTAGGCGTAAATCCTCGTCGGCAGCTATGCCGGTGAGTTTGCGGAGATATGCCTCCACTTGACGCTCATATTTGAGTGTGTCGACTAAACCATTTTTGACAAATGTATCAGCAGGGCTTGCAACGAGCATCTCGGGAGCCATTTTGTAGATATCGTCAATTGTGAGTTGACGATTTGCTGCAATAATACTTGCGGTGTTGCTCCAAAGAGAGTCGCAGTATTGTTGCATTTGCAAGCGTGCCGGCTCACTCATTTGATTGAGAATGTAAGGCTCTACGGCGCTTTTGAATGTACCGACTTTGATTATCTGCATTTTCACACCGAGCTTATCAAGCAACCCTTTGAAAAACGGACTTACAGCACCGATACCGTGGATATTGATTGCTCCAACAGGGTTGAGGAAAAGACTGTCGGCAATAGATGCTGTCATATAATCTTCTTGACTATAGTTGTCTGCATAAGCGGTAACCCATTTTCCCGACTTCTTGAACTTGCGTATAGCCTCGATTAATTCCTCTCGAGCAGCAAAACCCATTGAAGCACCGTTGCATTTGATATAAAGGCCTTCGATATTATCGTTGTCGGTAGCTGCTTTGAGTGAATTAATCATCTCATTGAGCGTGAGTTTGTTGCCATCGATATTTTGAATCATCTTTACGAATGGCTGCTTGGCTGCCCGTTCGGCTATTGAGCCCGAAAGATCGAAGTAAAGAATCGAATGTCGATCTATCGATGGAGTCGCGCTTGAAATGCTTTCGCCTATCAATGAGCTGAGAAGCAACAAACATCCGATAAATACGAGTATTACCGAAATCCAAACACCGGCTACAGTGCCTAGCATCGCTATGAAAAATCTTTTAAGCATCGTGTATGATATGTTATCAGACTTATAATCAGTTGAGATCTATCCACTTCCTCAATTATTCATCTCTGAAAAGTGCATATTCGATACAAAGTTAACACATTATTATTAAGAAACCAAATTTAAAATTTTTAGGCTCAAACTAATTTAGCTGTCGTTTGACTATTCTTTTCGTTTTATCTTTTTTGTAAACTTTTTGTTTATCAAGAAGGAAAATATTGGAAATCTCAGCAATATTTTGTACCTTTGCACACTAAATGGCATTTTAAACGGTTCAAACAAGAGAAATGAGACAACTAAAAATCACCAAATCGATTACAAACCGCGAAAGCGCGTCGCTCGATAAGTATCTCCAGGAGATTGGTCGAGAGGAGCTTATATCTGTTGAAGAAGAAGTAGAGCTCGCCCAGCGCATTCGTCAAGGTGACCAAGCGGCTCTCGAAAAATTAACCCGTGCAAATCTTAGATTCGTTGTATCGGTAGCTAAGCAATATCAGAACCAAGGCTTATCGCTCCCCGACCTTATCAACGAAGGTAATTTGGGCCTGATTAAGGCTGCACGTAAATTCGACGAAACGCGTGGTTTCAAATTTATCTCTTATGCCGTGTGGTGGATTCGCCAGTCGATTCTTCAAGCTCTTGCCGAACAGAGCCGTATCGTACGTCTGCCCCTCAATCAGGTAGGTTCGCTCAACAAAATCGGCAAGGCGCTATCGAAATTCGAGCAGGAAAACGAACGTCGTCCCTCTCCTGAAGAGCTCGCCGAAAAGCTCGACGTACCCGTCGAAAAAATTGCCGATACACTCAAGGTATCAGGCCGTCATATATCGGTAGACGCTCCTTTCGTTGAAGGTGAAGATAATAGTCTTCTCGACGTCCTTACTAACGACGACAGCCCTATGGCTGATGCTGCTCTTAACCAAGAATCGCTCTCTAATGAAGTAGATCGTGCTCTCCGTCAGCTCCACGAACGCGAACGTGAAATCCTTAAGATGTTCTTCGGTATTGGTTGTCAAGAAATGACTCTCGAAGAGATCGGTGCTAAATTCGACCTCACTCGCGAACGTGTGCGTCAGATTAAGGAGAAAGCTATTCGTCGTCTTAAAGGACAGAAAAGCCGTCTGCTTAAATCGTATCTTGGATCTTAACCCACACAAGAATAATATTTACAAAGAGCCGTTCTCGATATCATCGAGAATGGCTTTTTGATTCAATTATCTGACTTACGGAGTTTCTTCTGTGTTTTTTAGCCGTTGAACTCTATTTATTTGACTGTTTTTTCGTATCTTTGCGCTACTAAAATAACTAATGATAATGAACGACCTTCCACAGAAATACAATCCTGCTGAGGTAGAAGATAAATGGTATGCCTACTGGATTGATCACAAGCTCTTTCACTCTGAGCCTGACGAACGTGAGCCATACACTATCGTAATTCCGCCGCCAAACGTTACCGGCGTATTGCATATGGGCCACATGCTCAACAATACTATTCAGGATATCCTCGTGCGTCGTGCTCGTATGCAGGGTAAAAATGCCCTTTGGGTACCCGGTACTGACCACGCTGCTATTTCTACCGAAACCAAGGTGATTGCGAAGCTCGCTGCGGAAGGTATCAAAAAGACCGATCTCACTCGAGAAGAATTCCTAAAGCACGCTTGGGAGTGGACTGAAAAGCACGGTGGAATCATCCTCAAACAGCTACGCAAACTCGGCGCTTCGTGCGACTGGGACCGCACGGCATTTACTATGGACCCTGCGCGTAGCGAAAGCGTACTCAAGGTTTTCGTTGACCTCTACAACAAAGGACTCATCTACAGAGACCTCCGTATGGTCAATTGGGACCCTCAGAACCGTACTGCTATCAGCGACGACGAGGTATTCTTCGTTGAAGAACAGTCGAAGCTATACTACCTTCGCTACTACTTGGCTGAAGAGCCCGAAAATCTCGATGCACCCGAAGGCTCGGTTGTTCATACAGACGCCGATGGCCGTCACTATGCGGTTGTTGCCACTACTCGTCCTGAGACCATTATGGGCGACACTGCTATGTGTATCAACCCCAAAGACCCCAAAAACGCTTGGCTCAAAGGCCGTCGTGTAATTGTACCCTTAGTAGGACGTGCAATTCCAGTAATCGAAGACCGCTACGTTGACATTGAATTTGGTACCGGATGTCTTAAGGTTACTCCTGCTCACGACAAAAACGACTATATGCTCGGCAAAAAGCACAACCTCGAGACAATCGACATCTTCAACGAAGATGCTACAGTTGCCGAAGTGGCTGGAATGTACGTGGGCATGGATCGTTTCGATTGTCGTAAAGCCATTGCAGAAGATCTCCGCAAAGCAGGCCTCCTCGAAAAAGAAGAAGACTACACAAATAATATTGGTCTTTCCGAACGCACTAAAGTTGCAGTTGAGCCTCGCTTGTCGCTCCAGTGGTTCGTGAAGATGAAACACTTCGCCGACCAAAGCCTCTCTCCCGTCCTCGACGATATCATCCGCTTTGTACCCGAAAAATATAAGACCACTTATCGTATTTGGCTCGAAAACATCCAAGATTGGTGTATTAGCCGTCAGTTGTGGTGGGGACATCGCATTCCGGCATACTTCTATGGCGACAAAACCGGAAAAGATGAAGAATTTGTTGTTGCCCTCACCGCCGAAGAAGCTCTCGAAAAAGCTCGTCAGCAGAGCGGTAACGCGAACCTCTCTCTCGAAGATCTTCGTCACGATCCCGATGCTCTCGACACTTGGTTCTCTTCTTGGCTTTGGCCCATCACTCTCTTCGATGGTATCAACAACCCCGGAAATAAAGAAATCAACTATTACTATCCCACCGCAACACTCGTTACTGGTCCCGACATCATCTTCTTCTGGGTTGCCCGTATGATTATGGCCGGTTATGAATACGTTGGTAAGCAGCCTTTCAACAACGTTTACTTCACCGGTATCGTTCGCGACTCTATCGGACGTAAGATGAGTAAGATGCTCGGAAACTCGCCCGACCCCCTCGACCTCATCCGCGACTATGGTGCCGATGGCGTTCGTATGGGTCTTATGCTCGCTGCTCCTGCTGGTAACGACATTATGTACGACGACAAACTCGTTGAACAAGGTCGTAACTTCTGTAACAAGATTTGGAACTCGTTCCGTCTCCTCAAAGGTTGGCAGGTTGATGCTGCTGCGGCTCAGCCCGAAATCAGCACTATGGCAGCAAAATGGTTCGAAGCGAAACTCAACAGCACCATTGCTGAAATCGACGACCTCTTCGATAAATTCCGTATCTCGGAAGCCTTGATGGCTGTATATCGTCTTTTCCGCGACGACTTCTCGTCTTGGTATCTCGAGATGATTAAGCCTGCGTATGGCGAACCTATCGACGGCAAGACATACTCTGAAGCTTGCAACTTCCTCGATAGCCTACTTCGTCTCCTACATCCTTTCATGCCTTTCATTACCGAAGAACTTTGGCAGCACCTCGCAGAGCGTGCCGATGGCGAATCGATTATGAATGTAGCTCAGCCAAAAGCCGGTGATGCCGATGCCGACCTCATCGCGAAAGTTGAACTCGCTCAGGAAATCATCAACGGTATTCGTGCGGTTCGTGCTCGTAAAGGTATCTCGCCACGCGAACAACTCAACCTCAAAGTCCTCGGATCTATCGATAGCTCTATAGAGCCCCTACTTGTTAAGCTCGGTGGTCTTGAATCTATCGAACTCAATGCCGAAAAAGACGCTGCTGCTTCGTCATTCATGGTAGGTACTCTCGAATTCAACATTCCTCAGAGCGCTAAGCTCGATGTGGAAGCCGAAATCGCTCGCATTACCAAGGAAATCGATTACTACACCGGTTTCCGTACTTCGGTTGAGAAGAAACTCTCAAACGAACGATTCGTGTCGAAAGCGCCTGAAGCCGTCGTTGCTGCCGAACGTAAAAAACTCGAAGACGCCGATGCCAAACTCGCGGCTCTTCGTGCTTCGCTCGAAGCTCTCAAGTAATTACTAATCAAGCTATACTGCGCGGCGCACTCGGCTCTTTTTAGAGTACTGTGCGCCGCGCTTTTTTATTCGCCATGAAAAAAATCTTTTTAGCATTATTAGCAACTTTAGTATTGGCGTGCAGTAAATCGGAATCTCCCGAAATTCTCAATCTGTGCACTTTGTCGGGCGTGGTATCCGATACCTTGGATAATGTTTTGTATCACGCTTCGGTTGCAATAACCCGTGCCGATGGTTCTGCCCCGGACTCTGTATTAACAGATGCAAAAGGCGCATTTTCATTCACCAATTTGCGAGCCGGAACCTACGACCTATCGGTTAAAAAAGACGGCTATACTTCATGGCGAAATTTCGTGAAAGTTATTGAGCGCAATACTGATGTCGAGATTGCTCTTGAGCAACTGCCTGCACTAATTGATGTCGAAATGAATCCTGATATTCTCGATTTTGGATCGACAACCGACTCTCTAGCCATATATATTACTCCTAAATTACGCAGAAATGTCGACTGGTCAGTTAAAATTGCTGATACTTCGTGGCTTACAGCTTCCCCGACTTCTGGCACACTCGTATCTGACAACCCTTTCAAAATCGACTTTGTTGTAAATCGTGCAACTATTTCTGAACCGACAACGCAGGTAATTTCTATTTTGGTTGGCTCTGCGGCGATTCCGGTCATAGTACGTGTTGAGTCGGCTCCTCCGGTTGTCGACGACGATACTTCGATAGATAATCCGACTAATCCACCTTCCGACGACAACAATGATATAAACGACGCCGGACAGGTGGGCAACTATTTGTATTTCACGCCCGATTCGGCGGCATACGCGATTACTCCTCCTACAATCGACGCAAAGGATTGGTCTATCTCTTTTAAGGCTAAAATCGATACCGACGGCAATATCTTTTGGGTTAAATCATCGACCCATGGTGATGATACCGAGGGCGTTACACAATCATTGTCCGCCGAAAATAATACTCTAAAATACATCCATTCGGAGTATGATAATCGTTTTCACTATGCCGATGCGAAATGCGTAGCAACAACTATCATAGGTGATGGTCTTTGGCATCACATCACTATATCAGGCTACTACACCGAGGCTCAAACTAGCTACGTAACCGTCGACTTTTTCATCGACGATGCCCATCTTGGCACTATCCGTACCCTTCACGACGAAAATAAAACGCCATATCATAGCCGTGGCATTACATTATATATAGGCGGTGCTCGTACCGTCAATTACGCCATCACTCTACCTTCAGCCACATTTTCAATCACAGATATAAAACTTTCGGCAGAATAAATACGCCTTAAAGCGTAAAAAACTTTGTTCGTTTATCTTTCCTTTCCCGAGCGATTTTTATTATCCTTACCGAAACATATTTCCCCACCGAATAAAAATTCTACAATCAAACATCCTATGACCTCTCTAACTTTGCATCAAAACAGAAAAACACGCCTTAAAAAGTGCTCAAATCACGTCGAATACTTCAACGCAAGCGCCTAACCGCAACGCAGCCCAACTACTCACTCGCATTCACGAAGTGGTTGGGTCGTTCGCTTACGCGCCACGAAAAGGAAGTAATTATGACACTTGAGCAACTCCGCCAACGTGGCGAAACCGTCCGCATACACATCCACGACCATC